>DASSCT010000061.1:0-13756 GCA_035697545.1 Gaiellaceae bacterium
GGAAGCCGTGAGTCTCGTCCTGCAGGTCGCGGATCCGCCGCAGGTGCTCGACGCGGTCGGCGAGCGTTTCGACGTGGCCGTACATCATCGTCGCGGTCGTCGAGATCCCGAGACGCTGCGCGTGGCGCATGACGCCGATCCACTCCGAGGACGTCGTCTTCTTCGGCGCGATGATCCTCCGAACGCGGTCGACCAAGATCTCAGCCCCGCCGCCGGGCAACGAGTCCATCCCGGCGTCCCGCAACCGGGTCAGCGTCTCCGGGATCGACAGTTTGGAGCGCCGCGCGACGTGCTGGACCTCCGGCGGTGAGAGTACGTGAAGGTGCACTTTGTAGCGCGACTTGATCGAGCTGAAGAGATCCTCGTAGTACTCGATCCCGAGGTCGGGGTGGTGGCCGCCCTGCATGAGGACGCCGGTGCCGCCGATCGCGAGCGTCTCCTCGATCTTCTTGAAGATCACGGGCTTGGGGAGCAGGTAGCCCTCGTTCTTGTCGCCCGGCCGCCGGTAGAACGCGCAGAAGTCGCAGTCCGTGTAACAGACGTTCGTGTAGTTGACGTTCCGGTCGACGATGAAGGTGATCCGCGACGGGTCGGTGTGGCGGGCGCGGAGCTCCTCGGCGATGCGGCCAACCGAGACCAGGTCGCGTGACTCCAGCAGCTCCAAGGCCTCCGCATCGTTGATCCGCTCTCCGTCGAGCGCCCTGTCGAGGACCTCCCGCACGCTCATGCAGGAACGCCCTCCCCCACGAAGCGAAGCTCGGGCACGGCGTCGAGCTCGCCCACTTCGGCGGCAAGCTCGAGGAACGCGAGGAGGCCCTCGCGCTCGCGGTCCCCGAACCGGTATCGGAGCTTCTCGAAGTAGCGAGCCAGGAAGCCGGGTGGGTAGCCGTACCGCGCGCTTGCCTCGTAGGCAAGCCGGTCCGGCTCGGCCCGGGCGAGTCGGACGGAGCGGACGAGCGCCTCCTCCAACTCTTCGAGGCCGTCCGCGGGCGGTTTCCGGCAGGCCCAGACGGCGAAGACCATCGGCAGGCCCGTTCGCTCCTGCCAGAGGCGGCCGAGGTCGTAGTGGGGCGTCGGATCCTCGAAGGCGCTCCGAAGCGCGGCGTCGCCGATCAGAAGCTTCGCATCCGCCTCCGAGCCGAGCGGTATGTGCTCAGCCTCTGGAAGCAGGACCCGTACGAGCACGACCGACGTGGCGCTCTCAGGCGTCACGGCCACGGTCCGCACCCGCTCGAGCGGCAGCTTCGAGACGAGCTGGATCGAGTCCACGGCGCCGTCCGACGACACGCAGAGCCGCGGGAGGAGCAGGAGCTGGTCCGCGGCTCGAGCCCAGGCAATCGAGGAGATCGGCGCGACGTCGATCGCAGCCTCCAGCAATTGCCGGTTCAGCTGCGTCGGGACGCCCGAAACCTCGATGACGTCGGCGTCGAGCCGGTGGAAGACCGGCGCCATGTTCACGTACGCGATCCGGCCCAGCCTCAGTGCCATCGCCGCACCTCGTTGTAGAGCGTGTCGCGCTGGACAGGGGTCCGGCCCGCCGCCCGCACGTAGCGGACGAGCTCGCCGATCTTTTGCTCCGTCTCGGTCTTCGCGCCCGCCGCGTGGAAGATCTCCTCCCGGACGACGGTGCCCTGGACGTCGTTGGCGCCGAAGTGCAGCGCGACCTGCGCCAGCGGCATGCCCATCATGATCCAGTAGGCCTTGACGTTCGGGATGTTGTCGAGCATCAGCCTCGACACGGCGATCATCTTCAGGTCGTCGGAGCCGTGTGTGTGCGTCCAGCCACGCCGCTCGAAGACGGTGTTCTCGGGGTGGAAGGCAAGTGGGATGAAGGCAAGGAAGCCCCCGGTCTCGTCCTGGAGCCCGCGGAGCCGGATCAGGTGGTCGACGCGCTCCTCGTATGTCTCGACGTGTCCGTAGAGGATCGTGCAGTGCGTCGGAATCCCGAGCGCGTGAGCGGTTCGATGGGTGTGGAACCAGAAGTCCGGATGCTCCTTGCCGGGCGCGACAAGCCGGCGAACTCGGTCGGCGAAGACCTCGGCGCCGCCTCCCGGTAGCGAGCCGAGGCCGGCGTCCTGAAGCTCGAGGAGCACCTCCTCGTGCGTGAGCCCCGAGAGCGTCGTCATGTGGTGAATCTCGCTCGCCGTGAAGCACTTCATGTGCACGTCGGGCATCGCCTGCTTCAGCGAGCGGATGATGTCCACGTAGTACTGAAAGTCCACATGCGGTGATTCCCCGCCGACCATGTGGATCTCGGTGAACCCGGTGAGCTCGCGCTGTCGCAGCGCGTCCTCCACGAGCTCTTCGGGCGTGTGGGTGTAAGCGTCCTTCTGCTTCTGCGTGACCGCGAAGGCGCAGAACTTGCACTTCACGCGACAGACGTTCGTCTGGTTCAAGTAGAGGTTCTGGACGAAGTAGACGTCGTCGGTGCCACCGCGGAGGCGGCGCGCCGTGTCGGCCAGCTCGCCGAGCGTCAGCAGGTCGTCGGACTCCATGAGCGCGAGGCCGTCCTCGAGGTCGAGCCGCTCGCCGGCCTCGACCTTCTCGGCGACCAGCTCGAGCGATGAGACAACGACGGCCATCAGTGGCCCTCCCAGTGACCTCGCCGCGTTCTGGGCGCGCGAAGAGCCAGCCAGGCTGCGGACTCGGATGATGTTGCTGGGTGGGCCACTAATTTCTCCGTTCCACGACGATGTGGGTAAGCGCTTCCAACTCCGGACGGTATCGGGCGCCGTCGAGGTGCGAGCGGGCTTCGGCCGCGTAGCCCAGCGCCACCTCGCGGGCCCGGTCGAGCGCGCCGGTTCCGGCGACGCGGACGAGTGCGCCGTCCAGCTGTCCGCCGGCCAGCGCCGCGCGCACGACCGCATCCTCTCTGGCTGCGAGGAGCAGCGGCAGCGTCGGCGTGCCTTCGCGGAGATCGTTTCCCGCGACCTTTCCCGTCTCGATCGTGGAGCCCGTGCAGTCGAGGATGTCGTCGGTGATCTGGAAGGCCATCCCGAGGGCGACGCCGAAGCGGCCGAGCCGCGCGTCCCGGCTACCGAGCAGACAGGCGGCGCGGAAGAGGTCGGCGGTCTTCAGCGAGCAGCGACGGAGGTAGTCCTCGACCGTCGTTTCCGGCCGATGGGCCTGAGCATGCTGGAGCGCCTCGCCGCGGACGAGCGAGAGGGCCGCGCTTGCAAGCAGCTGGACGCCGTCGGTATCCCCTGAGGCCGCGAGCTCTGAGAACGCGCGGGCGAAGAGGTAGTCACCCGTCGCGCGCGCGCCGATCGAGCCATGTGTGCGCCACGCCGTCGCCTGGCCGCGCCGCAGCGCAGCCCGGTCGATGAGGTCGTCATGGACGAGGCTCGCCATGTGGACGAGCTCGACGGCGACGCCGGCCGCGACCGGCGGCTCGGCCGGCGCGGTGAGAAAGACGAGCAGGGGCCGGAGACGCTTGCCGCCGGCTTCGAGCGCTTCGGCGCCGGCCGAGGCGACGGTCCCGGGGTGGCTGGCGACGGCGCCGCGCAGCCGCTCCTCGAGCTCCGCGAGGTAGGCATCGAGGCCGGGAGCGGCCTGGACGGCTGCCAGCGCGGTCACGTCGCTTCTCCGACGAGCAGGACGACGATTCCCCCGCCGAGCAGCCGGTGGGCGACGGGCTCGAATCCCGCGTCGCGCACTTCGCGGCTCAGCTCGTCGGGGCCGGGGAAGCGCTTCACGCTGGCCGGAAGGTACGTGTACGCGGCGCCGCCCGGCAGCAGCTTTCCCGCAAGCGGAACCAGGCCGTCGAACCAGGCGCGGTAGAAGATCGACAGTGGCCCCTTGGGCCGGACGATCTCGAGGATCCCGAGCCGACCCCCGGGACGGAGCACGCGGCGGAGCTCGCGCAACGCGAAACCGAGATCCTCCGCGTTTCTCACGCCGAAACCGACGGTGACCGCATCGAACGTGCCGTCCTCGAACGGAAGCTGCAACAGGTCGCCCTCCATCCACTCGATCTCGGACGACTTTCGCCGAGCCCGCTCCAGCATCGGCTCGGAAAAGTCGAGGCCCGTCACCCGGCCCCCCTCCGCGTGCGCCGCAAGCGCCAGGTCGCCGGTCCCGCAGCACGCGTCGAGAACGCGGTCTCCCGGCTGGACGACAGCCTGCGCGGTCTTTCGGCGCCAGCGCCGGTCGAGCCCCGCGGTCATCGCTCGGTTCATGAAGTCGTAAACCGGCGCGATCCGGTCGAACATCGAACGAACGCCTTCGGCGGGGAGACGACCGGACTCGACGCTCACTCGCCCCACTCCTTGACGAGCGTCGTGTCGAGCCCGAGCTGTGCGAGCGCCCGCCCGGCGACGAAATCGACGAGATCGTCGATCGTCTCGGCGCCGTGGTAGAAGCCCGGCGCCGCGAACAGGATCACGGCGCCCGCCTGCCGGAGCCGCAGCAAGTTCTCGAGATGGATGGTCGAGAGCGGCGTCTCCCGCGGCACGAGCACGAGCCTACGGCCTTCCTTCAGCGCGACGCCCGCGGCACGGTGGACGAGGTTCGCCTCACCGCCGGTCGCGATCGTCCCCGCCGTCGCCATCGAGCAGGGGCAGACGACGTAGCCGTCGATCCGCGCGGACCCGCTCGCGTGCGGCGCCCCGTAGTCGTGCGGGTCGTAGATGGTCGCCGCCTCGCCAGCCGGCTCGACGAAGCGAGCAAGCACCTCGTCGCGCGGCAGCCGCGCGTCCCCGTAGAGCTCGGTGGCGAGCACCTGGACGCCGGCCTCCGACGCGCTCACGCCGATCTCGCAGTCAGCTGCCGCGAGGCCCTGCAGGATCCGTGCGGCATACGGCGCCCCGGAGGCGCCCGTGATGCCGAGGAAGACCCTCACGGTCTATCCCGACGTGCCCTTGGAGGCCTCGAGGAAGGTCGCGAGCTTGCGCAGGTTGTCCTCGCCGAGCTCGGCGAACGACGGCATCGGCGAGCCCGGCGTCACGGCGCTCGGGTTCTGAAGGTGGCGAACCTGCCAGTCAATCCCGCGGTTCTTCGTCCCTTCCTCGGTCAGATCGGGCGCGCCGAGCTGAGAGGCGCCGGAGCCGTCGTAGGTATGGCAGTTGAGGCAGCCGGCAACGGCGAAGATCTCCGCACCCTCACGAGCATTGTCCGGCAGGTTGAACTTCTCCATCCACACCGGCACTTGGGCAACCGCCCCCGAGCTCGCCTCCTTCGCCAATGCGCCCTTGTAGGTGAGGACGCCCATGGAGATCGCGGTCAGGATCAGCGCGACGACGGCGACGGGGCGGTGCAGCGGCCGCCGCTCCATGCGCCGGTCGAGGAAGGGAAGGGCGAACCCGATGATCAGCAGGATCGTCGGGATCCCCACCGTCCCGAGCACGACCGTGTCGGGCCACTTGAAGATGCGCAGGAGGTAGAAGAGGAAGTAGAAGTACCAGTCGGGCCGTGGCGTGAAGGCCGTCGTTCCCGGATCGGCCTCGGCCTCGTAGAGCACGCCGAGCCAGCCCGGCTTCGACGCCCCTTCGCCGACGTCTTCGGCGGTGAAGTACCAGATACAGGCGAGCCCGACGATCACGGCGACGACGACGAGGCTCATGACCGTGTCGTGGAACATCGCGTACGGGTAGAAGGGCTTCCCGCGGCGCTGGACGTCCTCCTTGTACCGCTTGTGGAACGCCCTTCTCTCGTCTTGCGCCCGACTCATCTCGCAACCGTTCCGCGAGCTTTGGGCTGCACGAGCCCGGGCCCCCTCGGGACCTCCTCGGCGCGCGGTGCGCCCGCTGCCTCGTCCGACCACGGCGGCGAGCTGACCCCTAGGCGCACGACGAGGTAGAGGTGGAGACCGATCAGGGCCGCGATCGCACCCGGTAAGAGCAGCATGTGCATCGAGTAGAAGATCGTGAGCGTGTTCGGGCCGATCTCGTTACCGCCACGTAAGAACTGCGCGAGGAACGGGCCGAAGATCGGGCCGGTGCCGTTCAGGTTGATGCCGACGACCGTTGCCCAGTACGCCGTCTGGTCCCACGGCAAGAGGTAGCCCGCAAAGCCTTCGAGCATCCCCAGGATGAGCAGGGTGAAGCCGACGATCCAGTTCAGCTCCCTCGGGTACTTGTAGGCGCCGAAGAGGAAGACGCGCGCCATGTGGAGGAAGAGCAAGATGATGAACACGCTCGCGCCCCACTTGTGCATGCCACGGACGAGCCACCCCAGCGTCACGTCGTTTGTGATGTGCCGGATCGACGCGTAGGCGCCGTCTGGCGTTGGCTGGTAGTAGAAGGCGAGGATCACCCCGGTGCCCGCCTGCACGAGGAACGCGGTCAGGGTTGCCGAGCCCAGCGTGTGGAACCAGTTCGTGTCCGACGGGACCTTGCGGAAGAGGAAGTACTTGACGCCGCCGACGATGCCCGAGCGCTCCTCGAGCCAGTCGATCGGGATCATCACGAGGGCGATGAGCTTGTCGGTCAGGCGCCGCTTGCGGCGACTTGGCGGTGGAACCGGCGGGGTTGGAGTACTCGGCTCCATTTACTCCACGTCCTGCGGCTGCAGCGGATAGAGCCAGCCCTCGAGGCCGTCGACGTGCTCGCCCGGGCCCTGGCGCCCGTACGCGTGGATCTTCGCCTGCGCGCCCTCGCCGTCGACCTCGGCGACGCTGTAGGTCTCGATGAGGTGCAGCCGTCCGTCGATGATCGAGTACTTGTAACGGTCGAGCGCCCGGACGGGTGGACCGGCGGTGCGATTTCCTTCGGTGTCGTAGGCACCCCCGTGGCACGGGCAGCTGAAGCCCGCGGGCAAGATCGGCGTCTGGCTGACCGGTGCCCGAGGCGTCCTGACGAGCTTCTTCTGGTTTTCGTCGCGGAGCCCGCTTGCCTGTACGGGGCACCCAAGGTGGACGCAGCGGTTCGAGATCAGCGTGTAGCTCGGCAGGCCCTGGAAGAGGCCGTTGTAGCGGACAAACGCGGTCCGGCGGGAGACCTCGCCTACGGACGGATCGAGCACGAACGTTGTCTCGATCCAATCGCCCTCAGGGAAGTTGTCCGTCGGCCCGAGGTCGACGGATGACGGCTCCTCCGAGGTGAACGCTGGCAGCACGGCGAAGCCAAGGACCGGCAACGCGACGACGGCGGTAATCACCCCGCCGAGGCCGAGCGTCGAGAGCTCGAGGAACTTGTTGCGCGGGTAGCGCTCGACCTCTTCCTCCTCCGGTTCGCCGTCCACGGCGGCGGCCAGACGCTCTTGCCCGGCTTCAGGCTCGACAGCGGGCGTCCGGCCCGCCCGCATCGCGTCTCGGGCCCAGAGCAGACCGAAGACGACCGCGATTGCTGCGCCCACGATTGCTGCCGGCGCGCTCACTACGAGCCCTGCCAGCGTGCAGGCGATGCCTACGGCAAAGCCGACCGGCCAGATGCTCGGCGACGGGAGATGCGGCTTGTCGTCCCCGTGGGGCGGTTCCACCTAGGCTGGGGCTCCTTGGCTCGCCGACATGGATTCAAGCGACCCTAAAGGGCCTGTGTCAACGACGTAGCAACTGCCGCAATGAACGGCGGCGGCCGTCGACCGCCGCGGGAGCTGCTCCGAGCCCATATTCGGCCCAGCGTGAGTCGACGAGCGCCTTGACCTCGTCGCTCATCTCGATCTCCAGCGGCCACTCGCGGGTTCCCTCCTGCGTCCCCTTTGCCGTCGCGTCGATCCCCAGTTTGCCGCCGTAGAACTGCAGCGTCGGCGAGTGGTCGAGGTGGTCGAGCGGCCCCTCGGTGAGCAGCACGTCGCGCTTCGGATCGACGTTGGCGGTGACGTAGAAGAAGACCTCTTCGTAGTCGTGCACGTTCACGTGCTCGTCGACGACGACGATGGACTTGGACAGGCTGAGCATCCCGAGGCCCCAGAGCGCGTGCATGACCTTCTGGGCGTGGCCGGGGAACCGCTTGCGGATCGAGACGATCACGCAGTTGTGGAAGGCGCCCGCCACGGGGAGGTCGTAGTCGACGATCTCGGGGATGGTCATCTTCACCGCGGGCAGGAAGATCCGCTCTGTCGCCTTCCCGAGCCACGCGTCCTCCTGCGGCGGCTTGCCGACGACGATCGACGGATAGATCGCGCCCTCCCGCATCGTCATCGCGGTGACGTGGAAGATGGGGAACGGCTCGACGCCCGTGTAGTAGCCGGTGTGGTCGCCGAATGGGCCCTCGTCGGTGAGGTCGTCCTTCTGGACATAGCCCTCGAGGACGATCTCGGCGTTCGCCGGCACCTCGAGGTCGACCGTCTTGCAACGGACGAGCTCGACCGGCTCGCCCTTGAGGAAGCCGGCGAGCATCAGCTCGTCGATGTGCTTCGGGAGTGGTGCCGAGGCCGAATATGTCGTCACGGGATCGAGCCCCAGCGCGACGGCGACGTCGAGACGGCCGTCGGCGGCGAGGTAGTCCATCCGGCCGTCCTTGTGGATCTGCCAATGCATCGCCGTCGTCCGCTCGTCGAGGACCTGCATCCGGTACATCCCCACGTTGCGGACGCCGGTGTGCGGATCCTTCGTGATCACCGCGGGGAGGGTGATGAACGGCCCCGCATCACTCGGCCAACAGGTCTGGATCGGAAGCAGGCCGAGGTCGATGTCCTCGCCGGTGAGAACGATCTCCTGCGCCGGCCCGCTACGAGCGGTCTTCGGCAGCGAGTCCGCGATTGACTTCAGCTTCTTCAGGCCCCGGACCTTCTCGGCAAGGCCCTGGGGCGGCTGCATCTCGAGGACGTCCTCGAGCTTTCGGGCAACGACGTCGAGGCTCGGGGCGTCGAACGCCATGCACATCCGGCGCTCGGTCCCGAACTGGTTGATCAAGAGCGGATGACGGGACTTGGGGTTGGTGAAGATCAGCGCCGGGCCGCCGCTTTTGATCGTGCGATCGACGATCTCCGTGACCTCGAGATGCGGGTCGACCTCGACGTCCACGCGAAGCAGCTCGTTCTCCCGCTCTAGCAGGGAAATCCAGTCGCGGAGCGAGGCGGCAGGGGCCATGGAGATCAGTCTAGGGAGAGGGCGATTTCCACGGCGGCCGCGACATCCAGGCTGCGGCCGGCGTCGTAGCGGTCCGGAGCGGCGGCGGCTGGGGCCCGCAGCCGGTCGGAGTAGAGCTCACGTCGCCGGAGCGTGAAGTTGAGGCGCTTCTCGTAGGTCTCGGTGAAGCCCCAGAGCAAGGCGGCGCGCTCCGTTTGGCCGCGCCCGGCAGCAACGGCTGCGAGACCGGCTACGTCGTAACAGACGAGGCGATCCGAACCGATCTCCCATGACACCCGCAGACCTTCGCGGTAGTCCTCTTCGGCCGCGTCCAAGTCGCCAGACGCAAGCTCGAGGTCGCCCAGCGAGTGGATCGAAGAGGCCATGCTGAACATGTCCGCTCTCGCCCTGGACAGCTCGGCCGACTCTCGCAGCAGTTCCCGGGCCCGCTCGGTGTCGCCGACGGCCGCGGCCTGTTGTCCACGAAGGTGCAGGATCCGCCGGACCCCGGCATCGTGGCCGAGCTTCCGCTGCAGCGCCTCGGCCTCGTCGAGAATGGGCCCGGCCTCCTCGGGCTCGCCGAGCTCCAGCGGTCCAACGGCGAGCCCAGTGAGCGCCCACGCGATCCCTTCCTCGCTGCCGACGGAACGAAAGTATTCGAGCGCCTCCTGGGACCTCGAGAACGCCAGCTCGTGCTGGCCGCGGACACCGGCCACCGTCGCGCCGGCCATGAGCGCCTTGGCGCGAACCTCCGCGTCGACCCGCTCCGGGCGGGCGAAGAACGCTTGGAGCCACCGCTCGCCTTCGACGGCGAGATTCCGATCGAGCCAGACCATCGCCAAGGCCCCGACAAGACGCAGGCCGAGCTCGGTCTCCCCGCTTTCGAGCGCCCAGCCGAGGGCGGCGCGAACGTTGTCCCACTCGGTGCGAGAGCGCTCTCGCACGGCCGCTTGCTGCGGGCCCAGGTAATCGAACTCCACGGCCTCGGCCAGCCTGGTCATGTACTCCGCATGTCGTCGACCGGCCAGGTCGGCCTCACCGGACTCCTGGAGCCGTTCGACGGCGTACTCGCGGATCGTCTCGAGCATCGAAAAGCGCTCCGCGTCCCGGCGGATGAGGCTCTTGTCGAGCAAGGAAGCGAGCGTGTCGAGCTCGGCCTCGCAGACAGTCTCGGCCGCGTCCAGCGTGAAGCCGCCAGAGAAGACGCCGAGCCGGCCGAAGAGCTGCTGCTCTCCGCCCGAGCAGAGCTCGTAGCTCCACTCGATCGTCGCGCGCAACGTCCGCTGCCGCTCGGGCAGGTCGCGCCGTGACGCCGTGAGGATGGGCAGGCGCCTGTCGAGCCGCTCGAGGAGCTCGCCGGGCGGAAGGACCTTGACGCGCGCCGCCGCCAGCTCGATCGCAAGCGGGAGGCTGTCGAGGCGGCGGCAGATCTCCGCGAGCCGGCCGTAGTCTGCGCTGAAACCGGGCAGTACGGCTTCTGCGCGCTGGCGGAAGAGCTCGACGGCCGGCGCTTCGGCGAGGGGCTTCAGCGGGAACTCCCGTTCGCCGGAGATCTTCAGCGGCTCGCGGCTCGTCGCCAGAACGGTGAGGTTCGGGCAGGCGGCGAGCAGGTGGGCGAGGTCACCGGCTGCGGAGACGACCTGCTCGAGGTTGTCGAGGACCAGCATGACCTCGCGGGTGCCGATGTGCGCGGCCGCGTCCGACTCGGTGTCGAGCGCGTTCGCGATCGTTGGCAGCACGAGGCTCGGCTCCCTGATCGCGGCCAGCTCGACGAGGGTCACTCCTTCGTCGAACGACTCGACGAGCTCCGACGCTGCGGCGACGGCAACGCTGGTCTTGCCGATGCCTCCCGGGCCGGTGACCGTGACGACTCGTGCCCGTTCGGTGCCGAGCAGGCGCAGCAGTTCTGCGAGCTCGCGCTTGCGACCGAGAAGGGGGACGACCTCGAGCGGCAGGTGCGCATGGTTCAGGCTCCGCAGTGGCGGGAACTCGCTGCGGCCGAGCTGGTAGAGCCGGATCGGGAAGCCGAGATCCTTCAGCCGGTGCTCTCCGAGATCACGCAGCTCGAACTCCCCGTCCAGGAGCGCACGGGTCGTCTCGGAGACGACGACCTGGCCGCCGTGGCCCGCGGCGCCGATCCGCGCGGCGCGGTGGACGTCGAGGCCGACGTAGCCCTCATCCGTCAGCTCCGGCTCGCCGGTGTGGATGCCCATCCGCACCCGAACCGGAGTCGCCGCGAGCGCGCGCTGAGCCTCCGCGGCCGCGGCCACGGCATCCGAGGCGCGCGTGAAGGCGACGACGAAGCTGTCGCCCTGCGTCGCGATCTCCACACCGTCGTGGCGCTCGAACGCCTCGCGGAGCAGGCGGCGGTGCTCACCGAGCACGTCCGAGTAGCGCTCCCCGAGCTCCTCGAGCAGACGTGTGGATCGCTCGATGTCGGTGAAGAGAAAGGTGACGGTGCCGGTCGGAAGCTCCGGCACTAGCGATGTCGTCCCCGGCTCAATGTGAGGTTGACGCGGGCTCCGCGGGCCCGCTGGGCGCCGGGGCGCGGGCTCTGCGTGACGACGCGTCCGCGCGCCCGCGTCGAGCGCTTGTAGCGAACCCGCCCGACGCGGCAGTTGGCGCGGCGGATGCGAGTCCTGGCTTTCACGAGCCTGAAGCCGACGACCCTCGGAACGCGGCAGCGAGGGACCGGCTTCGGAACGGGACACGGGCCGGCGGCAGCGCCTGCCGCCTGGAGGCGGTAGACAGGCCCGGATTGCGAGACCGCGTAGACGCGGCCGCAGGCGTCCTCTCCGAACGAGGTCAGCGACGAGACGTCGAGGCCGAGACGGCGATCGTCCTGAGCATCAGGTGTCCGTAGCTGGGCCGACCACAGGTGCGCGTCGCAGTAGTCGCCGTACACATACCTGCCTGCGAGCGCCGGAAGCGTCTCGTCGCGGACGACGTAGCCACCGGTGATCGAGCACCCCCGGTTGTGCGAGTACTCCCACACGGGCGGGACGTGAGTGGCCGGGAGGGGGTTGCATTCGGGGTTGCCCGAGTTGTTGTCGTAGACGTGCCGCCCCTCCCAACAGCTCCAGCCGAAGTTCGCGCCTCGTCCGGCGCCCGACGCCGCCGGCGAGAAGTCGATCTCCTCCCACTGGTTCTGGCCGACGTCGGCGATCGCAAGGTCGCCCGTTTGCCGGTCGAAAGAGAAGCGCCAGGGGTTCCGGAGCCCGTAAGACCAGATCTCAGGTCGTGCCCCGGCCCGGTCGGCGAATGGGTTTCCGGCGGGCACGTTGTACGGCGCTCCACCAGGGCCTGGACGCGGGTCGATGCGCAGGAGCTTGCCGAGCAGCGTGTCGAGGCGCTGCCCCGCGCGGTCGGGATCGCCTCCGCCGCCGCCGTCGCCGGTCCCGATGTAGAGGTAACCGTCGGAGCCGAACTGGAGCTGGCCGCCGTTGTGGTTCGACCGCGGATGCGCGATCGAGAGCACGATGCGCTGGCTCGCCGCGTCGGCGATGTCGGCGTTCGGCGAGACGTGGTACTCGGCGATCGTCACCGCGCCGCTCGGATTGCGGGCGGTGTAGTAGACGTAGAACCGCCCGCTCGCAGAGTAGTCGGGCGGAAAGGCCAGCGACAGCAAGCCTCGCTCCCCGCCGCTCACGACGAGGCTCGCGATGTCCAGGAACGGAGTCGGCAGCGTCGCTCCGCCGCGCACGATCCGGATCCGTCCGGCCTGCTCGACAACGAACAGCCGGTCGCGGTCACCGGGAGGCGACGTGAGATACGTCGGCGTCGTGAAGCGCCCGACGAGCGCGAGCTGCGGATCTCCCGGAGCCGCCGAACCGCCTCGCGCGAATGCGACGGCGACGGCGAGGGCCGCGACCGCTACCAGGAGGGCGAGCTCAGTACGTCTGAGGGCGACGGGCATGCCGGCGATGGGCGGCCCATTTGGACAGCTGGCCGAGCGCGATCACGCTGATGAAGATCAAGCCGACGATCAGCATCCCCGTGATCACCTTCTTGCCTTCCTCGGCGGCGTCGATCTGCACTTCCTGCTGCGCCTGCGCGAACAGAACGGCTATGGGCTGGATCGCCATGCGGGCGCGACTCTACCCGTCCGCGAGCCGGCGAGCATGAGCGTCGAGAGCCCGGTCGACGGCCTTGTCGCCGGCCGTTCTGCGCGCAAGCGCTTCGAGCGGGGCGCGGTCGTGGTCGCGGCTCAGCGCCAGGCGTGCCTCGGCAAGCTTGCGCTGCCCGAGCAGTGCCGCCGTCGCCGCCCAGGCCACTCCGTCGCCGTCGCGGCCGTCCGCCTGCGTCTGGGCGCACACAGAGATCAGCTCGGCCAGGTCCGAAACGGCGTCGACCTGTCCGAGCGCGGCGATTCGGGCGAGGCCCTGGGCGTAGAGGTAGTCGCCGAGGACGAGGGCGGTGTCGCCGTCCACTGGCTCGTGCAGGCGGGGATGTCCGTAGTGGACGAGGTAGCCCTCGTAGATCGTCTCCAGCCCCAGCGCGAAGCGGGCTTCGCCCAGCGGCGAGAAGACTGGCTCGAGCTCCCCTTCCGCGGGCTCGCGGAGCGCGGCATGGAGATCAACCGGCGAAATTCGCAACAGCCTCGATCGTGCGGTCGATCTCCTCGTCGCCGTGGGCGAGCGAGGGGAACATGGCCTCGAACTGCGAGGGAGCGATGTAGATCCCGTGCTCGAGCAGGTGCCGGAAGAGCCCGCCGTACCGCTCGGTGTCAGTTTCGCGCGTGACCTGGTCGAGATTCGCGACAAAGGTGCCTGGCACCTTCGAGTCGGGTCGGCGACAGAAGAGGGTCAA
>DASSCT010000062.1:0-4381 GCA_035697545.1 Gaiellaceae bacterium
GCGGGCGCCGGCGAGGATTCCGACGACGACGAAGGCGACGATCAGGAGCAGGATCGTGAACATGGTGACGATCACCTGCGTGCCTTGCGCATCGCCCAGGGCGTTGTCGCGCTGGTTTTGCCAGGTCTCGAAGTAGAGAGGCCCGGACCGCGAGGCCGTCGCCGGAAGGCCTGCCGCGGCCCCCTCGGCGAACGCCGCAGCCGCGGAGGGATCCGCGAGTCGCACCGCCTCTGACCAGCTCCAGCGGGCGCGATCGGGTTCGATCCGGTCAAGCGTGGTCCTGGTGACCCACGCGAGGCCGGGCCTGCGGCGCGGGTAGCGGGGCTGGCTGGGTACGACCGCCGTCCCGAGAACCGGAAGTTCGATCGAGCCGCGTCTGCTCGTCACTTCGAGCGTGGCGCCGACCTCGATGCCGAGGGCGCGGGCCAGGCTGCGTTCGAGCATGATTCCGCCCTCGCGCGGCTGCGAGCCGGCTGTCAATACGGGCATGTTCACCGCCGTGCGGCCACCCAGGCCGGCGAGCTGCACCTGATCGGTACTTCCGCGCGGGCCCACGGTCGCCCACACGAGCGGGACGGGCGCGCTGCGCTGGGTCACGCCGGGCAGGTCGCCGATCGCGGCCGCGTCGGCCTGCGATGGGACGAACGCGAGCACATGTGCCCCATTGGCCCGAGCGAACGTGCGCTGCCAGGGATCGACCCCGCTGGAGCGCACCTCCAAGGCGAGCACGATCGTCGCCACCGCGGCGCCCGCGATCGCGATCGTGAGTGCGCTCGCGAGCAGCCGCGAGCGGATGCCCGAGAACGCCAGCCTGACCAGCAGCACCGTCATTCCGCGCTCTCCAGCTCGAGCAAGGGAGCGACCTGGCGGGCTGCGACCAGCTCGGTCTCGTCGGCAACCAGCCCGTCGCGGAGCGTGATCACCCGATCCGCCGCCGAGGCGACACTCGCGTCATGCGTGACAAGCAGCAGCGTCTGCCCGCGATCCCGAGCATCGCGAAAGAGGCCGAGCACGTCGCGAGCCGCCGCCGAGTCGAGATTCCCGGTCGGCTCGTCGGCGAGAACGACATCCGGCCTGTTTGCCAGCGCGCGCGCAAGCGCGACCCGCTGCTGCTCCCCGCCGGATAGCTGCGCCGGAGCGGCTCCGTGCTTCTCGGGAATGCCGAGGTCGCTCAGGAGCTCGTTCGCCGACCGGCGAGCCTTCCTACGCCGCCGACCGACCAGCAGTAGGGGCAGCTCGACGTTCTCGACTGCAGAAAGCGTCGGCACCAGGTTGAAGAACTGGAACACGAAGCCGACCTTGCGACGACGTAGACGCGCGAGCGCGGTCTCGCTCAAGCCGTCGATCCGCTCGCCGTCGAGCCAGACCTCCCCCGCCGTCGGTCGATCGAGCCCGGCCAGCAGATTGAGCAGGGTGGACTTCCCGCACCCGCTCGGGCCCATGATTGCGACGAACTCGCCGCGCTCGATCGAGATGTCGACCCCGCGGAGGCCCAGCACCTTCGTGCCGCCGGTTTCGTACGTCTTGGCGAGTTGCCTCGCCTCCAGGACCGGTGTCATCAGCCTTCCTCCTTCAGCTCGAGTCGTTGCTCGATCAGTTCAAGCCACTCCAGATCGGCCTTGAGATGCAGGATCGCTCCCTCAACCAGAAGCTCGGCCGCAGGTCCCTTCCCATTCGCCTCGAGCAGCGCGTTCAGGTCGCGTAGCGACTGCAGGTACTCGCGCCGCTGCCGCTCGAGCAGCTGCCTCGGCTCCGCCAGACGAGCTGACGCGAGAACGACGAACTTCATGAAGAACTCATCCTTGAGCCGCAGGCCCGAGACAGGCGCCTCGATCCAGGCGGCGAGCGCTTCCCGCCCGAGGTCCGTCAGTTCGTACATGCGCTTGCCGCGGCTGTCCCCCGGCACCGCGTGACCGACGACAAGGCCATCGCGCTCCAGCCGCCCAAGCGTCATGTAGATCTGGCCGGCGTTTACAGCCGGCAACAGATCGCTGAACTCCTGCTCCAACGACTGCTTCAACTCATAACCGTGAGCGCGGTCGCCACTGAGCAGCGCCAGGAAAAGTTCCCTCATAGATAACGAGCATATATTCTCGTTATCTATCGGTCAACTCGGCCGGATGAAGCGGGGAAACGGAATCCTCTGGGCGCGCTCGCGAAAGAGCCGGAATACGGGCTTTGGAAGACCGCCGCGTGGCAGTAGACGTTGGCACAGCTCCCGCGCCGTGGGAACGACGAGCAGGAGTCGCTGAACGTTACGAGTACGCACCAGCGGCAAGGCCGAGCGCGTTTGACGCGTCTCTAGGAACTACATCTAGTCGACGTTCTTCAAGAACGCGAGGACGCGCTCTCTGAGCTGTGCGGCCGCCTGCTCGTCGTAATCGGGGAGGCTGCCGTCGGCGAACAGGTGCCGGTCGCCGGGATACAAGAACAGCTCCGCCCCGTCGACCGTGTCCACGAGCTCTCGTGCCGCGGGAAGGTCTTCCATCGCCCACTCGTCCTCTTCCATCATGTGGATCTGGAGCGGGACGCCCTGCGGCCAGGACCCCCCGAACTCGGAAGCTGGAAACGCAGCGCTAAAGAGAAGGGCACCCTTGGCGCCCGGACGCGTCTGGGCGAGGTTCTGCGCCGGCATCACGCCGAGCGAGAAGCCCGCGTAGACCAGCTCGGCAGGCAAGCCGGCCGCGGCCGCTTCACCGCGCTCGCCGAGCGTTCCGAACCCGACCTCCTTCGCGTGCCCGACGCCCTCGTCGAGCGAGTCGAACGTTTTCCCCTCGTAGAGATCCGGGGTGTGGACGGTGTGTCCGGCTGCCCTGAGCTCGTCCGCAAAGGCGTGGAACCCCGGCGTCTGTCCTTGCGCATGGTGAAAGAGCAGGACGTCGGCCACGACGGCGGAGCCTAACAGCGAGTCAGTCGGGCGCCGCGGCGATGTCTTTCACGGTCACCATCCTCGGACTATCTATGAGCACGATCATTCTCCGTGGCGGTGTCGAGGTCGAGAATCCGCTCGAGGTGGCGCTCGAGTTCCTCGCTGCGTATTCCGGCTTTGAGGCCTCCGACTCATCAGGGCCCGAGTCATTCGACGAGCGCGACCTGAGGCTCGCGAACCGGGGCGGTGCCCGGATCTCGGCTGCCGAGATCGCAGCGATTCTCGAACGCCGCGGCGAGATCAAACGCGGCTTGCGCGAGATCCACCCCGACGCCTCTCTGGCCGACGCGACGAGCTCGATCCCGTGGATCCCGTTGACGCGGCTCTTCGACGCGTTCGGGGACATCCGCGGAATCGGGTTCTCGAAGATGACAAAGGCGCTGCACAGGAAACGGCCGGCGTTGATCCCGATGCTCGACAGCGTCGTCCAGGCATACCTGACCGGGGACAGTTCCGGGACGGGCCCGGCGGGGACGTTTGGTGAGCGCGCGTCGGCGCTCGTCCGCAGCTACAAAGAAGACGTGGATCGAAACCGCTCGGTGCTAGAGGAACTCCAGAGAGAGCTCGCGGGCCGCGAGTACGAGCTCACGGAAGTGCGAATCGTCGACCTTCTGATCTGGTCCCGATATGGGAGGGGCTCTGCGGGGTCGGAGGCTTCGATTTAATCGACGCTTGGATGACCACACACGGCCTCGACACCTCATCCGCCACCGAATCGGCCGAGCTGCAAGAGCTTGAGGTGCGCGCGAGCCCGTTCAGCGCGCTGTACGCGCACTGGGAGCGAAACCACTGGTCGCCGCTCGAGATCGATCTCACCGCGGATCGCGCGAGCTTCACGATGCTCGACGATGAGGAGCAAGCGGGCCTCCTTTGGATCTTCGCCCACCGCTTCCACGCCGAGTTCAACGTCGCCCGACTTCTTGCCCCGCTGCTTCTCGCTGCGCCCGATTACGAGGTGCAGCTGCTCCTGGCAACGCAAGTCGCCGACGAGCACCGCCATCTCCAGGCCGTCCTTCGCATCTACAACGAGGTCTTCGGCGTCCACGGCGGGATCGATGCGGTTCGGGCGCTCGCCGACCAGAACGCCGACGTTGTTGCGGAGACGCTCTACAGCCGACTCGAACACTATGTCGCTCGACTCTCGAAGGATTCCGACGAGGATGACTTCCTGGCCGCGGTCGTCGTCTACCACCTCCTCGGCGAAGGTGTGATCGCACGGACCGCGCAGAACCTCGCAGCCGATCAATACGAACGGCTCGCCTTTCCAGGGCTCGCGGAGGGTCAGCGCTTGGTCGCGCGCGACGAAGCACGACACATCGGCATCGGGGTCTCCTATGCGCGACGGCGGATGGAGGCCGAGCCGGAACGAACCCGGCAAGTCATCGGAGGCGTGGTGGAGGAGCTCGTCGCCACGGCGGGGGAAATGCTCGACGCCGCGAATGCGGGCATGGC
>DASSCT010000063.1:0-2211 GCA_035697545.1 Gaiellaceae bacterium
AGATCCAGGGTCGCAATGGCCGCCTCGAGACCGGCGATCTCACGGCCGAGCTTCTCCGCCCGCTCCGCCGCCGTTGCCTGGAGCGCGAGCGGCCGCAACCGTTTGCGCACCTCCGCCTCGAGGTCCCGCGCGCGCGCGACGTCCTGGCCCACCCGCGCGAGCTTCAGCTCAGCACGATGACGCCGCCGCTTGAACCGGCCGAGTCCGGCCGCATCTTCGACGAGCGCTCGGCGCTCCTCCGGCTTCGAGGCGAGGATTTCCTCGACCTTCCCCTGCGAGATCACGGAGCCCGCGGCACCCCCCAGCCCCACGTCGGCCAGCAACTCGACGAGATCCGTGCGCCGAACGGCCGCGCCGTTGATCAGGTACTGCCCCTCGCCGCCGCGGTGCAGCCGCCGCATGATCGAGACCTCGGAGAACGGCAGGTGGGAAAGCGCACCGTCCTCGTTGTCGAGCACGAGCTCCACCTGGCAATGCACCGCCGCCGGCCGGTCTCCGGAGCCGGCGAACAGGACGTCGTCAGGCTTCTCCGCTCGCAGCTCGCTCGGGCTCAGGCTCCCGGACGCCCACAGCAGTGCGTCGGCAACGTTCGACTTGCCGGACCCGTTCGGCCCCACGACCACGGCGACGCCCGGCTCGAGGCGAACCTCGACCGGATGGGGGAAGGACTTGAAGCCGCGGATGCGGATTGCGCGAAGGTGCACGCCGCCGGAACGCTAGTGAGAACGGCGGATGGCGCTTCGAGTCTAGGCCGCGCGAATCTTCTCGAGCGCCTGCTTGGCCGCTTCCTGCTCGGCGGCCTTCTTGGACGGCCCCATGCCGACGCCGGCCTGGTCGCCGTCGATCACCGCCGCCGAGGTGAACCTCCGATCGTGAGGCGGCCCTTCGACCTCGAGCACTGCGTAGCTCACCTGCCGTCCGATCGCGGCGAGCTGCTCTTGTAGCTCCGTCTTGAAGTCGACATGCGTCGTGGCCGCGTACTCGATCCGGCCCGAGAACGCGTCCACGATTGCGCTCTCGATCCTCTCGAACCCGTGCTCGAGGAAGAGCGCCGCTAGCGCAGCTTCGAGCAGCGCCGCCAGGACGTTGCGGTTGCGAGCGAGCCGTTCGAGCTCTTCCTCGGGGACGACACCCGCGCCTTTGTCGAGCAGTCGCTGCCCGAGGTCGAGCTCCTTCGCAACGACGGCGCAGCTCGCCCGCGAGACGACATGCGAGCGGATCTTCGCGAGCCGGCCCTCGGCCAGATCCGGATACCAGTCGTACAGCGCCCGCGCGACGGCGAGCTCGAGCACGCTGTCGCCCAGGAACTCGAGCCGTTCGTACGAGGAGCCGCGGTCCGGCGCCCACGACGGATGGGTGAAGGCGTTCTCGACCCGCTCTGCCGGGAGCTTGTCGATCAGGGCCGCAAGTCGAGCGGGTTTCCCCGCCGGGGCGCCGCTGCTACTGGTGCGACGTGACGTAGTCGACAGCTTGCCCGACCGTCTGGATCGATTGGGCATCCTCGTCCGGGATCTTGATTCCGAACTGATCTTCGAGCTCCATGATCATCTCGACCAGATCGAGCGAGTCGGCGTCGAGATCCTCCTGGAAGTTCGCCTCCTCGGTGATGTCCGCTTCTTCGACGCTCAGACGTTCGACCAGAACTTCCTTGATGCGCTCGAAGACTTCGTCGCGGGACGCTGCCATGTCACCTCGCTTGATTAGTGGATTACGGGCGCGCCGATTCTACGGAACCGGAGCGCGCAAGGGCTCAACCTCGCGTCCGCGGTAGGTCTTGCAGTTGGGGCAGACGCGATGGGGCCGCTTCGGGCGATGGCAGACCGGACACTCGTTCAGGCGCGGAGCCTCTAGCTTGTGCTGCGCACGGCGCTTGTCACGCCGCGCCTTCGATGTTTTTCGCTTGGGGACTGCCATAGCGGCCCGGCACTATAGCTAGGATTGGCAACGAGCCCTCGGGCTCACTCTATGCGCGTCCGCTGATCGATAGCCGAACTCCCTTCCCTCGCGATCAGGAGGACTGCATGCGCATGAACGGCGGCACGCTTGCCGCATCCAACGTCACGAAGAGCCACGGCGCCGACGTCGTCCTCGACGGAGCGTCGGTCGTCGTGCCGCCCGGCGCACGAATCGGCATCGTCGGGCCGAACGGCAGCGGCAAGACGACGCTTCTTCGCGTGCTCGCGGGTCTCGAGGCACCCGATTCCGGCCTCG
>DASSCT010000064.1:0-2798 GCA_035697545.1 Gaiellaceae bacterium
TACGCCTTCCGCGGAGCGGACATCCGGAACATCCTCGAGTTCGAACGGGACTTCGGCGAGACCACCACGATTTCGCTGGAGCAGAACTACCGCTCCACGAACACGATCCTGAGAGCCGCGAACTCCGTCATCTCCCACAACCGCGAGCGCAAGCCCAAGAACCTCTGGTCCGAGCTCGGCGCCGGCGAGCCGGTACGCGTCCTCGAGGTCGAGGACGAGCATGCGGAGGCGCGGTTCGTCGCCGCGGAGATCGCACGTCTCGTCGACGAGGGCGTCAACGGCAGCGAGATCGCCGTCTTCTACCGAACGAACGCCCAGTCGCGGGTGCTGGAGGACATCCTCGTCCGCAACGAGATCCCGTACCAGGTGATCGGCGGCCCCCGCTTCTACGAGCGCGCGGAAGTGAAGGATCTGATCGCCTACCTCCAGGTGATCGACAACCCGTTCGACGCCGTCAGCCTCCAGCGGATCGCCAACCGCCCACGCCGCGGGATCGGCGACGCCTCGCTCGCTCGACTTCAGACCTACGCCGACGCCCACGGCCTCTCGCTGTGGGAGACCCTCGAATTCCCCGAAGAGGCGGGGCTAGGTCCCGCGCAGGTCCGAGCCGTCACCGCCCTTCGCACCCTGCTCCAGTCGCTGCAGGCCGGTGCCCTCGAGCTCGCCGTCGACGAGCTCGTCGAGCGGACGCTCGACCGCAGCGGCTACCTCTCGGCGCTCGAAGCCGAGCGGACGATCGAAGCCCAGGGCCGGATCGAGAACCTCCAGGAGCTCGTCGGCGTCGCGCAGGAGTACCAGTCGAGCTCGCCGGACCCGAACCCCTCAACGTTCCTCCAGGAGATCTCGCTCTTCTCCGACCAGGACGCGATTCGCGATCAACAGAGCCTTGTCACTCTGATGACGCTGCACAACGCCAAGGGGCTCGAGTTCCGGGCGGTGTTCATGATCGGCATGGAGGAGGGAGTCTTCCCGCACTCCCGCTCGCTCGAGGAGAACTCGCTGGAGGAGGAGCGCCGCCTGGCCTATGTCGGCATGACGCGGGCGCGCGAGCAGCTCACGCTGACCCACGCCTCGGCGCGGGCCCTGTACGGGAACCGCAACTACAACCTTCCCTCTCGGTTCGTGGACGAGCTGCCGCAGGAGGAGATCCATCGGGAGCGGCTGCGGCCCGCATCGTGGTCCGGATACGGGTCGCCGACGGCACGGATCCAGCCGCGTGGCAACACCCCCGAGCTGGCGACTGGAGATTCCGTGCGCCACCAGACGCTCGGCGAGGGGATCGTCACCGCGGTCGAGCCCGGCGGCGTCGTCTCCGTCCGCTTCGCCGGCGAGGGCGCAGACCGCAGGCTCGTCCTCGACTACGCGCCGCTGGAGCGAATCGGTTGATCGAGATCCGGGTGGCCGCGCCGGAGGAGTTTCCCGACGTGGTCACGCCGATCTTCCACTACTTCGGCAGCAAGCCCGACCCTGACTTCGTCGAGCGGCTTGACCGCGTCCTTCCGGCCGAGCGCATCCACGCCGCCTTCGAGGACGGCGCCGTCGTCGGGAGCGGAGCAGCGTTCCCGTTCGAGACCGGCGTCCCCGGCGGATTCGTCCGCGCCGCGGGAGTGACGCTCGTCGGAGTGCTGCCCACCCATCGCCGCCGGGGGATCCTCAGGAGCCTGATGCGCGCCCAGCTCGACGATGTGCATGAGCGAGGGGAGCCGATG
Organism: Gaiellaceae bacterium; assembly: GCA_035697545.1. Classification (GTDB taxonomy): domain Bacteria; phylum Actinomycetota; class Thermoleophilia; order Gaiellales; family Gaiellaceae; genus JACDAN01. Next base: position 1,710 of record DASSCT010000064.1, read on the forward strand.
GCATACCTCTGGGCGTCGGAAGACGCGCTCTATGGCCGCTACGGCTACGGCGTCGCGTCGTTCAGCGGCAACGTCGAGCTCAGCCGCGATCACGCTGCGTTCTATCGCGAGTTCGAGCCGAAGGGGACGATTCGGCTTCTGGATGTCGAGGAGGCCGTCGAGCCGTTCAGCCAGATTCAGCGGCGTGCGGCCGGGCGCCATCCAGGCATGTTCGTTCGCACGCCCGAATGGTGGCGGTCGAGGCGCCTCGCCGATCCGGAATGGGGTCGGGGAGGGGGCGGCGAGATGGTTCGTGCGCTGTTCGAGCTCGACGGCCGGCCCGCGGGCTACGCGCTCTACCGCCTGCACTTCTCCGCCGAGCGCGGCATCCCGAACGGGTACACGAGCGTGATCGAGGCTGTTGGCGACACGCCCGCGGCGACCCGCGAGCTCTGGAGCTTCCTGCTCGGGATCGACTGGATGGACCGAGTGCGGGCCGGGCTGCTCCCGCTCGACCATGAGCTCTTCCTGCTGCTGCGGGAGCCGCGGCGGCTGCAGTTCGACCAGCGCGACGGGCTCTGGGTCCGGCTCGTCGACGTGGAAGCGGCGCTGAACGCGCGACGATACAAGGACGGTGCGCCGGTGAGCTTGGACGTGGCGGACGAGGTCTGTCCGTGGAACGCCGGTGTCTGGGAGGCGAGCGCCGCGGGAGTGTCGCGGACACGGCAGGAGCCTGAGTTGCGGCTGGACGTCTCGGCGCTCGGCTCGGCCTACCTAGGCGGCTTCACCTTCGGGCAGCTCGCGCGGGCGGGGCGGGTCGAGGAGCTCGCCGCGGGAGGGCTGGACCGCGCCGACGCCCTCTTCCGCAGCGACCGCTATCCGTGGTGCCCGGAGATCTTCTGACGGAACTCACAGAACGCCGGCCTCGTTCGTTCTAGGTGAAGTGGCCCTTGTTGCGGCGCTCGTCACGGTCGTCCTGTGGGCGTCGGCGTTCGTGGGGATTCGAGCGGCGGGCGAAGACCTTTCGCCCGGCGCGCTGACCCTCGGGCGGCTCGCGATCGGAAGCGTGGTGCTCGGCGCCTTCGTGGCCACGCGCTCAGGCCGGATGCC
>DASSCT010000065.1:0-20348 GCA_035697545.1 Gaiellaceae bacterium
ACGAGGAGGGCGTTGCAGACGACCGCTGCTCCGTTGCCCACGCCGACGAACGCGACGCACGCCGCAGCGACCCACACGTCAGGCGATGCCGCCGCCGCGACCAGGCCGACCGCGACAACTCCGATCGAGCCGGCGTAGACCGAAGCCAGGGCGCGGCGCTCGAGGAACGAGCCGGCCAGCAGGCTTCCGAAGGCAAGGCCGATACCGGTCGCGCCCACCAGGAGGCCGTAGCCGAAATCGCCGGCATCGAAGGCGTCCTTTGCGAGGACGACCTCGGAGACGTTCGACGCGGCCGTCGCGAGCATGACGACGTTCCAGGCGGCAAGGATCGTGAGCAACGCCCGAGACCGCCTGATGAGCGCGAAGCCGTCGGAGAGATCGCGCCAGTACCCGCGCCCGGCGGCTGTGGCGGCCTGCAACAGGCGTTTCGGGATGCCGGCAAGGAGCGCCGCAGACACGAGGAAGGTGGCGGCGTTGATCAGGTACGCCGGGTCCGGCCCCGTCGTCGCCACGAGCGCACCGCCAAGGATCGGGCCGACGGCCAATGTGAGGTTCTCGATCGTCTGGAGGATCGAGTTGGCGTTCGCAAGCTCGTCGTCGCTGACGAGGTTGGGCAGACCAGCGTAAAGCGCCGGGCGGAAGAAGCCCGTGGCGAAGCCCGCTACGGCGGCCAGAGCGACGATCACGGCGGCGCTCCCGGCCACGGGCAAGGCTGCGAAGACGGCGAAGCGGACGAGGTCGGAGCCGATCAGCAGCCGGCGGCGAGGCAGGCGGTCGACGAGCGAGGCCGCCGCCAGTCCGATCACGATCGCCGGCAGAAAGTCGGCGACGAAGAGCGCGCTGACCCAGGTCGCGGAATTCGTCCGGTCGAAGACGTCGACCGTCAGCGCGACGAATGCGGCCCATGTCCCGAAGCCGGACGCGAGCGTGGCGAGCGCGAGCCGGCCGAAGCTCGGCTTGTCCCTGAGAAGCGCGAGACGGCGGGCCGGCATTCGCCAGGTCTAGACGTGAGCCAGCACGCGGCCGAGGGCCTCGCGGAAGTACAGGTTCTCCTCCTGAGTACCCACCGTCACCCGGATCCCGCCCGGCGCTCCGAAGCCCGCAGTCGGACGAACGATTACGCCTTCCTGCAGGAGCCGCTCGAAGAGCGGCCGGGAGTCCGCCCCGACCTCGGAGAAGACGAAGTTCGCGACGGCCGGGCCGACCGGATCGAACCCGTGGTCGCGGAGCGCCTCCTCGATCACCGGCCGCCCTTCGGCGTTCACACGCCGGCGCCGCTCGATCTCGGATTCCGCTCCGGGAGCGCCGAGGCTCGCAACGCCCGCGACCTGAGCCGGAGCAGTGACGTCGAAGGCTCGGCGCACCTTGCCGATCGCGGTGACGACCTCGGCAGGGGCTACCCCGTAGCCGACCCTGAGCCCTGCCAGCCCGAAGATCTTGGAGAACGTCCGCAGGACGACGACGCGCCGGCCGTGCTTGAGGTACTCCTCGATTCCGTCCGGATAGTCGGGCTCCTCGACGTACTCGAAGTAGGCCTGGTCGAGCACGGTGAGCACGTGCTCGGGGACGCGCTGGAAGTAGTCGTCCAGCTCGTCTTGCGTGTTCATCGTGCCGGTCGGGTTGTTCGGGTGGCAGACGTAGACGAGCTTCGTCCGGTCGCTGACCGCCTCGAGCATCGCGTCGAGGTCGTAGCGGCCGTCGCGGAGCGGGATCGTCCTGGCCTCGGCTCCGAGCTTGCGTGCAGTGATCCCGTAGCTCGGGAAGCTGGGCCAGCCGCAGACGACGTTGTCGCCCGGGTCGAGCGACACCTGGGCCAGGCAGTCGACGACTCCGTCGGCGCCCGCGCCGACCGCGATCTCCTCTATTCGAACGTCGTGACGCGCCGCGAGCGCCACGCGGAGCCGGTAGCCCCCGCCGTCCGGGTAGCGATTCAGCTCCGGCGCCGTCTCCGCGAGAGCGTCGAGCGCCTCCGGGAACGGGCCGAACGGGCCCTCGTTGGAGGCGAGCTTGACCACGCGCTCGAGACCGAGCTCGCGCTGCACCTCATCCACGGGCTTGCCCGGCTCGTAGGGAACGATGTCCCGGACGGCAGGCTTGAAGAAGCTCTCGGCGATCTCTGCGAGCCTGCTCGACACGGCGGCTGAGCCTAACTCAACGAACGTCGTAGGCCATCAGGATCGCGTCGACGAAGCCGCGCCCGCGCCGGTAATGCTCCTTGCGGTAGCCCTCGTGGCGGAAGCCGAACGCTTCGTAGAGGGCGATCGCCGCCTCGTTGTGCGGGAACACGTGGAGCTCCAGCTTCCGCACGCCGGCGCCGCGCGCCCACGTGACGGCCTGCTCGAGCAGCGCGCGGCCGATCCCGCGCCGGCGATGGCTCGCCGCGACCATGAGGCCGAGGTCGGCGACGTGGCGACTGGCGGGATGCGGATCGCGACCGAGGGAGAGCCGTCCGACGATCCCATCCTCCGTCTCCGCCACATAGACGGCCGCATCGCGGTAGCGGCGGAGTGCCCGTAGGTAGCGCCGCTCGTCCGCCGCGGTCCGCCAGCCGCCGTCGGAGATCAGCCAGCCTCCCGGCTCGGCCGCGACCTCCTCGGCGAGCGCAACGAGCGCGCCTGCATCTCGCGGCTGCGCCGGCCGGATGACGGTTGCTTTACGCACCGACGACGATCCCGCGTCCGCCGCGACGCGTGTCCCCGGCGGCGGCGAGTGTCCCGTTCGGCCTGAGCTCGACGGCCGCGGCGCCGCCGAAATACAGGTTCCGGCGCCGCCACCGCACGACCTCGTAGCCCTGTGCTTGCAGGTCGTCGAGAACATCGGGATCGGTGCCGCCCTCGCAGTGGACGGTGCCTTCCTCCAGGTGCACGCGCGGCGCTTCGATCGCCTCGCTGACCGGCAGGTCGTGGCCGATCGCGTTGACGACGATCTGGAGAATCGCGCCCCGCAGCCGATGTGAGCCCGCGCTGCCGACGACGAGCCTCGGCCGGCCGTCGAGTAGGACGACAGAGGGCGCCATCATGCTCGTCAGCCTTCCGCCTGCGGCGCGGCGCGGGCCCGCGAAGTTCACGTCGTACTCACCGAGCATGTTGTTCAGCTGGATACCGGTGCCGGGGACGATCACGCCGGAGCCGGAGCCCGTCGTGGCGGTCAGCGAGGCGGCGTTGCCGGCAGCGTCCACCACCGAGATGTGCGTCGTGCGCGACGGCTCGGATGCCTCGCGGAGCGCAGGCGCGGGAGTGACGGAGAGCCGCGCTGCCACCTCCTTGATCCGGCGCGGATCGCAGAGTCGTTCCGCCAGCCTGCCGCGGACGAGCTCTCGTGCGAAACCGGGGCCCCGCACGAGCGCCTCTTCGCGCATGACTTCTACGAGCCGCGCGATCGCGCTTGCGGTCCCCGCCCGGCCGCCGAGCCCCGCGCGATCGAGCAAAGCCAGGGAGTACGCCAGCAGCACTCCGCCGGACGACGGCGGCGGGTTGGAGACGAACCGGTGGCCGCGGAAGTCCGCGCCGATCGGACGTCGCCACACGGGGCGGTAGCCGCGCAGGTCGTCACGCGTGAGCGCTCCTCCGCCGGCGCGTACGTGGCCGCTCACCTCGCGCGCCAGCGAGCCTGCGTAGAGCTCGCGCGCGCCGCCCTCTGCGAGCTGCTCCAGGGTTCCTGCCAGGTCGTGCATGACGAGGCGGTCGCCCGCCGAAAGACGCTCGCCGTCCGGTCCGTAGATCGCTCGGCCGCCGTCGGTGTGCCGCAGGATGAGGTCGAGAATCTTGTGCAGGTACGCCTGCTCCCGCGTCATCTCGATGCCGTTGCGCGCGAGCTCGATCGCAGGCTCGATCAGCGTTGGCCACGGGACGGTGCCGAATCGGCGGTGCGCGGCCTCCAACCCGGCGACGACGCCTGGGACGGCCACCGAGGCGGCCCCGATGCGGAACACCTGCGTCATCGAGCCGTCGAAGTCGACGTCGATCGCTTCCATCTGGCCGATGTCGCGGCGTTTGAGCCCTGCGCCCGGGACGGTGACGAAGAAGTCCAGGAGGCGCGAGCGGCCGTCTTGGGCGGCGTGGAGGAGCAGGAAGCCGCCGCCTCCGGGCCCGGTCAGAGGGCTTTCCGTCACCCACGAGACGAACGCGGCCGCGAGGCATGCATCGACCGCGTTCCCGCCGTCGGCGAGCGTCCGGGCACCGGCCTCGGCAGTGAGCGGATGGCCGGCGGCGATCGCGCCCCTCACGCCGTTGCTCCGCCTGCGGCGGTCAGTTCTGCAGGAACGAGGGCGGCTCGAGCACGTCGCCGCCTTCGTCGGCGCTCCGCGTGCTCTCGGATATGCCCCGGACCGGCCGCCTCGCGGGCTGACCGACACCGGTCACGATCACCGTCACCCACACCTGGCCCTCGAGCCGCTCGTCGACCGTCGCCCCGAAGATGATGTTCGTGTCGTCCGTGGCGGCCTGGCGGACAAGCTCCGCGGCCTCGTTGACCTCGTAGAGCGAGAGATCGTTCCCGCCGGCGATCGAGAGCAGGATCCCGCGGGCGCTGACGAGCTCGGTGTCGACGAGCGGCGACCGCAGCGCACGCTCGGCGGCTTCGGCCGCCCGGTTCTCGCCCGTGGCGAAGCCGATGCCCATCAGCGCCGAGCCGGCTCCCTTCATGATCGTCCGAACGTCGGCGAAGTCGACGTTGATCAGGCCCGGCTCGGTGATGAGGTCGCAAATTCCCTGGACTCCCTGACGGAGTACGTCATCGGCGATCTTGAACGCATCCAGCATCGAAGTTCTCTTGTCGAGCACCTCGAGCAGCCGCTCGTTCGGGATCACGATCACGGTGTCACAGCCCTCACGGAGGTAGTGCACGCCTTCATCGGCCTGCGAGCGGCGCTTCGTGCCTTCGAATCGGAACGGCATCGTCACGATCCCGACCGTCAGCGCTCCAACCTCGCGGGCGATGGAAGCGACGACAGGCGCCGCACCGGAACCGGTCCCGCCGCCCTCACCCGCGGTGACGAAAACCATGTCGGAGCCGCGGAGCGCCCGCTTGATCTGATCATGGGCCTCCTCCGCGGCGCGCTTGCCGATCGCCGGCTCGGCTCCCGAGCCCAGCCCGCCAGTGAGCTCACGGCCGATATGGATCTTGACGTCGGCGTCGCTGAGCGCGAGCTGCTGGAGATCGGTGTTGACCGCGACGAACTCGACGGCGGAGATCCCGGCGTCGATCATCCGGTTGACGGCGTTCAGCCCGGCGCCCCCGACGCCGACGACGCGGATAACCGCCTGGTAGGGGGAGTCCGCCCGCGGTGCTCGATGGAGTCGCGGCGGCGGCTCCGGCAGCGGCTCGAGGAGTCGGGCGATGCCGCGATCGGCCGGCTGCTCCGGCCGCTGCGGCGGGGGTTCCGGCACCTGTGGCCCGGGAGCCGGCCGCGAAACCGGCGCCTCTTCCCGCACAGGCTCCGGCGCAACCTCGAGATGCGGGGTTGGCGGCGGATGCTCCACGGTTTCCTCGAGCGGTTCACCTGGAACCGCCCTGCCTTCCTTCTCTGCCTGACGCTGGGCGGCCTCGGTCGCCCGGAAGAGCTCGGCGAGCGGCCCTTCACGCATGCTTGCGCGCTTTCGCGCCATTGAGCACCTCCTTCGCGAGCTCCCGGTAGGCCGCGGCGGCGTTTCCGGACGGGTCGTACTTGAGCACCGAGCTGCCCTTGACCGGCGCCTCGGCGTAGCGAACTGTCTTCTTGATCCGGGTCTTGAAGACCAGGTCGCCGAAGTTCTCCTGCAGGATCTCGACCGCCTCGCGCGAGTGCAGCGTCCGCCCGTCGAACATCGTCGGGAGGATGCCCTGGATCGCGACGTTCGGATTCAGGTTCTCGCGGATCATCGAGAGCGTGTTCTCGAGCTGAACCAGGCCGCGTAGCGAGAGGTACTCGCACTGGACCGGCACGATCACCTCGTCGGCGGCGACGAGCGCGTTGATCGTCAGGAGCCCGAGCGACGGCGGCGTGTCGACCAGGATCCAGTCGTAGCGGTCCTTGACGGGCGTCAGCGCCTTCTCCAGGGCGCGCTCCCGCCCGATCATGCTGGAGAGCGCCAGTTCCGCGCCGGCCAGGTCGATTGAGGATACGGCCAGGTCGACCTCGGCCTCGTGGATCACCTGGTCGATCGGCAGCCGGTGCACGAGGACGTCGAACATCGACCGCGTGATCTGATCCGGATTCAGGCCCTGACTCATGGTCAGGTTGCCCTGCGGGTCCATGTCCACGATCAGGACGCGGTAGCCCTCCTCCGAGAGCGCGACGGCGAGGTTCAGCGTCGACGTCGTCTTGGCGACGCCGCCCTTCTGGTTCGCGAAGGCAATGACCTCGGCCTGCTTCACGGGCTCCGGCTCGGGAGGCGTAGGCATCTCTTCCCGAACCGGAGCGTCAGCCTCGACGGGTAGCTGCTGCTCGCCCTGCTGGGGACGCGAGAAGAGGCCGGCCAGCCGCATTACTCGCCGCTCCTTCGACCTGGGACCAGACTGTCCTGCACCAGCCCTCAGTGTGCCGTAAAAGTCGGATCGCACACTCCGCGGAGATCGATTTTCAGCTGCATTAACGGGCCAGCACCGCCACCTCCTCCCGATCGTCGACGCGCGTCGGCGCGCCATCGCCCGGCAACGCCGCCCGGCAGCGCTCGAGCGCCTCGACCGCGGCCGCAGGGTCGCCCTCCGCGCGGAGCCACGCCTCCCCGTCGCGGATCAGCTTCCGCAACTCGTCGATCAGCTCCCCGGCGGGCGCCGCCTGCTGCTCGAGCTCCTCGATCCGTCTCAGCCGTTCCAGCACATGTCGTGCTTCGTCCATGCCGACGACGCTACCCGGAGCCGAGTGACGTGTCTGTGCCGAGAGTGTGTCTACATCGCGCCGACGGCCGCGACGGGCCCGAGCCTCGCCGCGGACTTCGGCTTCGGCCTCAGCCCGAGCAGCGACTCGTCGAGCGCTTTGATCAGGCTGTGGCGGTTTCCGTCCTCCAGAACCTCGACAAGGGCACGGCGGACGAGATCGGCCGTCAGCGCCGCTGCATCGCCGACACCGAGCAGGCGCAGCCGATCGAGCAGCTCCGCGCGCTCGCGCGGCGTCTCGCCTAGCACCGCCGCAGCGCGAAGCGACGCGGCAAACAGACCGTCCCCGGCCCCGAGTACTGCCTCGAGCGAGCCGCGCAGTTGCTCCGATGCAAACGGCTCGGACTGGAACAGCGAGAGCTCCCAGCGGTCGAGCGCCTCGCCGAGCTCGCGATCGTCGTCAGCCAGCGTCAGCCGATCGCGCAACCGGCGAGCGCGGTCCGCGGTCACCGGGTCGATCCGTACCGGCTCGCCGGGCGGCGGTGTGGCAGCGATCGGCAAAACCGGACGGATCCCGTAAGGACGCCAGTCGAGGCGCTCGAAGAGCACCGGGCCGGCCGCGATCGGTCCTGCGCTCGCCAGCCGGAGAGCGGTCACGGCATCCGCGAGCTCGCCCGGAGCGTCGGGGACCTCCCCGCCGCCGGCCGGCAGCGTCTGCTCGAGCTCGACGACACACATCCGATCAGGCTCGCGCTCGAAGCGTTCGGGGAGCAAGCCCCGCGCCTGCGGCCAGTGCGCCGCGAGCTCGCCCGCCGCGGCATGACGGATGCGGAGACCGGCGCCGAGGTCCTGCAGCCTGCCAATCGACACCCCAACGAGCGGCGCAAGAGCAGCGTAGGACCGCTGCGACCCGAACAACGAGATCTCCAGTCGCGCGTAGGCGCGCTCGAACGCCTCGTCGCTCCAGTCGAACCCCCCGCGGGCCTCCGCGACCTCCTCGAGCAAGGGCAGCAGCACGGTGCGAAGGAGCGCCTCGCGCACGTCACGCCAACCGCTCGAGCGCGGGCGAGACACCAGCGCGCAGACGGCCGGCTGGCGTTCCAGCTCGGCGAGGGCCGCCTGCGCGTCGGCGAGCTCGGCAATCCGATCGGCCCGCTCCTCCAGAAACGGCCGAACCAGTGGACGGTACTCGTAGAGCGTCGGCCGTCCGGCGCCGTGATGCTCCTCGAAGGCGAACGGAAGCTCACCCTCGCCGTCGAGCTCGCGTCCAACGGCCGCGAAGGCGCCGAGGCAGAAGCAGCGGAGCGCCTGATGAAGGTGGGGCGCGCGGATCACCCCCTCCGGTTACGCGCCGCGGCGGCGCACTCCTCTCTTCGGGTGGGGGCCCGGCTGGCACGTGGGACACCAGTACGCCGTCCGGTTGTCGTCACCCTGACCCCAGGACTCGATCAGCGTCCTACACCGGGGACACGGACGGCCCGCGGCCCGATAGATCGCGCGCCGCACAGGGGCCGACTCCAGCGAGCGCCGCATGAGCCGCGCAGCCGCTTGGAGAGCAGCGCGCAGCTCCTCGTCGGTCAGGTCCCCCAGCGGACGCCACGGCGAGGTTCGCGTCTCCCAGAGCGCCTCTGTCTTCCAGACGTTGCCGATTCCGGAAACGAGGCGCTGGTCGAGGAGCGCGTCCCCGACGGCGCGGCCTGAATCCTCTCGGCGGAGGTTTGCGACCATGCGGTCGAGATCGGGCGGGCGCGCGAGGATGTCCGGGCCCAGTCGCCGCAGCACCCGCTTGTTCAGCTCGAGCACAGGACCGTTCCAGAGCACAGCCTCTCGCGCGCCTCCTCGCAGGACGAGCCACGGCCTGCCTCGAACCGTCGTCCCGCGCTCGCGAACCGTCCAGCGCCCGCTCATCCGGAGGTGGCTCCTGAGCACGAGGCCGCCTTCGAAGCTCAGGAGGAGGTTCTTGCCCACCGCCTCGACGCCCTCCAGGCGACGGCCGTCCAACTGCTCGGCAACTCCCATCGCGGCCGCCCGCGGGTGCGGCGTCTCGACCTCGACCTTCTCGCCGACGAGCGGCTGCAGGCGCCGTGCGGCGCGGTGGATCGCGTCCCCCTCGGGCACGACCGGGATTGTGCTTCAGCCCGAAAAGCCCTGACGGCCGACGAGGCGGACGAAATGAGCGCGTGTGACCGTCCGGCGTCGGACGAGCCCCTCCGGGCGCCGTTCGAAGAGGACGACGTCCTCGCGTCCACCCGGTCCGATCGGCTGCACCAGACGGCCGCCCGTGGCGAGCTGCGCTGCCAGCGCGGACGGAACCGACGTGAACGCCGCCGAGACGACAATCGCGCCGAACGGGGCCTCCGCGGCCAGCCCCTCGCTGCCGTCGCCGACGACGATCGTGGCGTTCCCAACGCCCTGCCCAAGCAGGTTCTGACGGGCGGTCTCCGCCAGATCCGGCCAGCACTCGACGCTCCACACCTCTCGCGCGAGGTGCGCGAGGAGCGCCGTCTGCCATCCGTACCCCGTGCCGACCTCGAGCACGCGCTCGTCGCCGATGAGCTCGAGCGACTCGAGCATCTTGGCCACGAGCGACGGCTGCGTCGTGACCTGGTCGTGCGGGATCTCGAGCGGCAAGTCCAGGTACGCGCGGTCGGCCGCGCTCTCCGGCACGAAGCTGCGGCGTGGAACCGCCTGCACGGCGCCGAGCAACCCAACGTCGCTGATGCCCTCGCGGCGCAGCGCGGCCCGAAGATCGTGCTCGGTCGGGCTCGCGCTCACCCGATTATCCTGACCTCGTGGCGGCCTGGCCGTCCTCGGCCAACGAGCTGGTGGAAGTGCAGCGTGCGCTGGCCGAGGCTGAGCCGGCGCCCTTCAGGCACGACGCGGACACCGTCGTCGGCGGCTGCTTCGTCTGCTCCCCGCGCGAAAAGCGCGGCGCGGGCCGAACGGGCGATCCGCTCTGGGCCGCCGCGAGTGCCGACACGACCGCAGTCGTCGAGGGGAAGGCGGGCGCGCCGTACGAGGCCGGCCTGCTCGCCCTCCGCGAGGGGCCCGCGTTGGAAGCGGCGGTCCGCGCGCTCGATTGCCCGCCGGACGTCCTCCTCGTCGACGCCACCGGGCGGGATCACCCTCGGCAGGCCGGCCTCGCTCTCCACCTCGGCGCCCAGCTCGACCTGCCGACCGTCGGCGTCACGCATCGCCCGCTTCTCGCAGAAGGAACGTGGCCGGGCGACGATCGCGGCGCCACGACGCCGCTCGTGCTCGAAGGCGCGGTCGTCGGACACTGGCTGCGGACACGACCGGGAACGCGGCCGCTCGCCGTTCACGCCGCCTGGCGAACGGATCCGGACACGGCGGTCGAGGTCGTCCTCGAGGCGGTTGCGGGACACCGGGCTCCCGAGCCGCTTCGCCGCGCGCGACAGGCTGCTCGCGAGGCTCGAGCAGCCGCCGGGTTCTAAGATCACATTCCGGGAAGGAGGCGAAATGGCCGAGCAGGATGTCACGAGCGTCCTCGAGGGGGCGGGCATCGACTACAAGCTGTTGCCGCATCCCCGTACCGAGACGGCGGCCGCCGAGGCGGAGGCGCTTGACCTCGATCCAGACGAAGTGGCGAAGACCCTCGTCCTGTCCACTCCGGGAGGCCATGTGCGGGTCGTTCTGGCTGCATCGGATCGCATCGACTTGAGCAAGGTGCGTGAGCAAGTCGAGGGCGGGAAGCGCATTCACCTGGCGAGCGAGGAGGACCTCCAGCGCGACTACCCGGGCTTCGACCTGGGCGCCGTTCCGCCGTTCGGCGGCCCAGGCGATCGGGTCCTCGTCGACGCCAGGCTGGCGAAGCGAGAGACGGTCGTACTTGAGGCGGGATCGCACGAGCAGTCGATTCGCATCCAGACTGCGGACCTGCTGAAGCTCACGCAGGCGGACGTCGTCGACCTCGCCCAGGACTAGTGCACCCGGCAGCGGCGGGCGCGGTCGCGGCGACGGCCTGGGCGTTTCTGGAGCCCATCGACAAGCGGCTCTTTCGTTCCGACTACTCGGACGTCGCGGTGCTGGGCAAGGCCGTAACGCGGGGACCGGGTTGGCCTGCCGTGGGGCTCGCGCTGCACGCGCTCAACGGCGCGCTCTTCGGTCTCGCGTTCGCTGCTGCGCGGCGTGGACTACGAGCCGAGCCGCGGCGGTTGGCCCTCGCGATGGCGCTCTCCGAGCACGTCGCGCTCTACCCGCTGTCCTACTTCGTCGACAGGTACCACCCCGCTCGTGGCGAGGAAGGCGTCCCGCCGCTCCTCACCAACGCACGCGCGTTCGGCCAGGCGACGGTCCGGCACGCCGTGTTCGGCGTCGTTCTAGGTCGTCTGTCCCGGCCCCTCAGGGCCTGAGAACTGCACGCCGAGGCCCTGCCGTGAAACCTGACTCGACGAGAAGCGGCATCGCGTCCGTTTCCGTGACCGGCTCCCCGTCGAAGCGCTCGACCGCCAGCCGCTTGACGCCGCGCCGACCCTTGACGTGCTCGACGAGCGCGGCCAGAGCCGGCCGGAGCCACTCCGGATCGGGATCCCGCAACGGCACGAGCGTCCGGCCGCCCCGCTCGACGAAGAGCGCCGGCTCGCCTCCGAGCAGGACGACGTAGGCGCCCGCGACCCGGGCTGCCCGCGCTCCAGCCCTTTTCGGCCAGGGCAGCGCGGCGCCGTAGGGCTGAGCGGGGTCGGCCGCAGCGAGGACGAGCGCCTCCAGTGGCTCGTCCTCCTTCGGCCGGAGCTCGCGGATGCGCTCCACCGCTCCGCCGAGCGCGAACTGCGCACCGCCGAGCCCTTCGACGAAGTACCCCCGGCGTGAGAGCCCGAGCGTCTCCAGCGCCTTCAGCTCTCCGTAGACGGCGCTGTAGCCGCCGGCGATCCCCTCGGCGCGGACACCGTCACGCGTCACGATCCCCTGGCGTTCGAGCAGGAGCTCCGCCAGCGCCCGGCGATCGCGCTCGCCGGCGAACAACCGGTCGGTCAGCGACCAGCGGCCCTGCGTCGCGGTGATTGCGCTCGCCCGGCGGCGCGAGAAGCGGCGCGGTCTGCGCTCCGGCCTCGGAACGCCGTAGCGCCGGCCGGCCCGCAGCGGCGTCCACGCGTCGTTCGTCACCTCGCCTGCCCAGACGAGCTCCCAGAGCGCGGGTAACAGCTCAGCCGGGTCGATCCCGACCGCGTCCACGAGGTCGAACCAGAACTGGGCCCTGAGGCCGAGCGTCTCGCGAATGCGGTCGTGGATCTCTCCCTCCGGCCGCTCGGCGCCGTCGGGCCGGCCGAGGACTGCGGCGTCCTCGCGGAAGAAGACCGCAACCCGGTCGAGGCCGGCGCCGACCCAAACGAGCTCACCGGATGCGCACAGCTGGTCGAGCTGGGCCGGCACGTAGTTCGGCACGCGTCGCGGAAGCACTTCCGACTCCCAGAGCGACACCGGAAGGGGCAGGGCCTGGAGCGGCACGAGCGCCTCCCGAAGCGTCGCCCGCCGGTCGATCCCGTGCCAGCCGGGGAGGAACCGGGCCAGCGCGACCTGCTCGACGGGCTCGACCTCCCGCCGCAGCGCAGCCAGGGAGGCGCGGCGGATGCGGCGCAGGACGTCGGGATCGCACCACTCTCGTTCCGTTCCGCCCGGCCTGAGCTCGCCGCGGACGAGCTTCTCCTCTCGCTCGAGCTCCCTCAGCAGCGGCTCCACGTCCCGACCGAAGCGCTCGTTCGCGTCCGCGGTCGTGAACGGGCCGCGCCCGCGTGCCCACCTGTGGACGAGTTGTTGCAGGCTCGACACGGGGTCTGACCCCGTCAGGAACGCATCGGGCAAGCCACTCGGAGGCATCGCGCCGAGCGCGTCGCGATAGCGGCCCGCGTCCTCGGAGGCGATCAGGCGCTCCTCGCCAGCGACCCGCACGCGCACGGCTCGCCGCTCGGCCTCGAGCACCGCAGCAAATGCCTCGTCGAACTCGCCGGTGCGCCGGTCTCCGCGCCGGAGCAGCAGATCGTGGAGCTCGTCCGGGTTCCGCGGCTCCCCGGTCAGGCTCTCCTCGACCTGCTCGAGCGCGCCCGGGTCGAGCAGGTCGCGGAGCTCTTCCTGGCCGAGCAGCTCGCGCAGCAGGTCGCGGTCGAGCGACAGCGCCTGCGCCCGCCGCTCCGCGGGAGGCGTGTCGTCCTCGTACATGTACGTCGCGATGTAGTCGAAGAGGAGCGAGGCCGAATAGGGCGAGGCCGACGCAGACTCCACGTCGACGAGGTCGATCTCCCGCGTCTTCAGCCCCTGCAACAGTCGCTTCAGGGCGGGCAGGTCGAAGACGTCCTGGAGGCACTCCCGGAAGGTCTCCAACATGACCGGAAAGGACCCGTACTTCCGCGCCACCTGCAGCAGGCTCTGGGCCTTAAGGCGCTGCTGCCAGAGCGGCGTCCGCTCGCCGGGGCGCCGGCGCGGGATCAGCAGCGCCCGAGCGGCGTTCTCCCGGAACCGCGAGCCGAAGAGCGCCGTCCCTGCGAGCTCGCCCATGATGAGGTCGTCGAGCTCGTCGGGGTCGAGCACGAGCTGCTCGGTCGGCGGCGGCGAGTCGGAATCGGGGAAGTGGAGCGCGATGCCGTCGTCCGACCAGAGCACCGAGGCGTCCACGCCCAGCGATTCCCGGAGCCGCGCAGACACGGCCAGGCCCCAGGGCGCATGGACTCGCGCGCCGAAGGGCGTCAGGACGCAGACCCGCCAGTCGCCGATCTCGTCTCGGAACCGCTCGACGACGATCGTCCGATCCGAGGGGACCGCCCCGGTCGCAGCCTCCTGCTCCCGGAGGAAGGTGAGGAGATTGCGCGCGGCCAGCTCGTCGAGCGAGTAGTCGGCGCTGAGCCGCTCCTGCGCCTGCTCGTCGGACAGCGCCGCGAGCTCGCGGGTGGCCTTTCCGATCGACTCGCCGAGCTCGTACGGCCTCCCCGGGCCCTCGCCCTTCCAGAAGGGGATCGCTCCGGGAACCCCCGGCGCCGGCGAGACGAGGACGCGATCGCGCGTGATCTCCTCGATCCGCCAGGTCGAGGCCCCGAGCATGAAGGTCTGGCCCGCGCGGGCCTCGTAGACCATCTCCTCGTCGAGCTCGCCGACCCGGCCGCCGCCGTCGACCAGATGGACGCCGAAGAGCCCGCGGTCCGGGATCGTTCCAGCGTTGGTCACAGCGAGACGGCCGGCGCCGCCGCGGCCGCGGATCGTTCCGGCGGTGCGGTCCCAAACGATCCGAGGGCGCAGCTCAGCGAACTCGTCGGACGGATACCGCCCGGCCAGCATGTCGAGAACGTTCTCGAGCTGGATGCGAGAGAGCTCGGCGAACGGGTACGCGCGCCGGACGAGCTCGTGGAGATCGTCAACGGAGATCTCCTCCTGCGACGCAATCCCGACGATCTGCTGCGCGAGGACGTCGAGCGGGTTGCGCGGAATCTGGGTTTCCTCGATCGCGCCCTCCTTCATCATCTTCACGACCACCGCCGACTCGAGCAGGTCGGCACGGAACTTCGGGAAGACCCGGCCGCGCGAGACCGAGGCCAGGTCATGGCCGGCTCGGCCCACCCGCTGGAGACCCCGGGCGACCGACTTCGGCGACTCCACCTGGATGACGAGATCGACCGCGCCCATGTCGATCCCCAGCTCGAGCGAGGACGTCGCGACGAGGCAGGGGATCTGCCCCAGCTTCAGGAGCTCCTCGACCTCGAGCCGCTGCTCCCGGGCGAGCGAACCGTGGTGCGCCCGAGCGATCTCCTTCTCCGCGAGCTCGTTCAGGCGCAGCGCCAGGCGCTCCGCGAGCCGGCGGTTGTTGACGAAGACGATCGTGGAGCGATGCTGCTCGACGAGCTCGACGATTTTCGGATAGATCGAGGGCCAGATCGACTGGCTCGGCGCCTCACCACCGGTGCCGAGGATGTCGGTGATCTCCGCGTTCACGCCCGGCTCCCGCATGTCCTCGAGCGGCACGACAACCTTGAGATCGAGCTCCTTGGAGCGTCCGGCGTCGACGAGCTCGATCGGACGGCCGCCCGAGACGAACTTCCCGATCTCCTCGAGCGGGCGCTGAGTGGCCGAGAGGCCGATGCGCTGGAAGGGCTCGCCGGTGAGGCGCTCGAGGCGCTCGACCGTCAGTGCCAGGTGAGCGCCGCGCTTCGTCCCCGCGACAGCGTGCACCTCGTCCAGGATGAGGGTCCGAACGCCCGTCAGCGTCTCGCGCGCGCGCGAAGTCAGCATGAGGAAGAGCGACTCCGGCGTGGTGATCAGTAGGTCGGGCGGGTTCCGGAGCATCGCGGCCCGCTCCTTCTGCGGCGTGTCGCCGGTCCGCACTGCGACCCTCAGGTCGGCCTGCAGGCCTGCGAGCGGCCCGCGCAAGTTGCGCTCGATGTCGTAGTTCAGCGCCTTGAGCGGCGAGACATAGACGAGCCGGGTCCCCTCCTCGGCGTCCTCCAGCAGCCGGTCGAGGCCGAGGAGGAAGGCGGCGAGCGTCTTCCCGGAGCCTGTCGGCGCCTGGATCAGCGTGTGCTTCCCGGAGGCGATCTTGGGCCAGCCGAGCTCCTGCGCCGGCGTCGGACCGTCGAACGTCTGCTCGAACCAGCGGCGCGTTCGGGGGCTGAAGACGTCGGTTGCGGCCATGAGGCCAGCGTACCCGGTGAGACAATCGTCGCCATGGCCGCCAACGGCGAGATGTTTTCGGGATCCGCCGACGTCTACAACCGCTTCGTCGGACGCTACGGCCCGGGCCTCGCCCGCGCGTTCATCGACGCCGCCGGCATCACGCCCGAGGCGCGCGTCCTCGACGTCGGCTGCGGCACCGGCGCGCTCACCGAAGCGCTGGTCGAGCGCGTCGGCGGAGCGAACGTGTCGGCCGTGGATCCCTCGGAGCCGTTCGTCGAGGCCTGCCGCAGCAGGGCGCCCGACGCAGACGTGCGAGTCGGCCACGCCGAGGCGCTTCCCTTCGAAGACCGCTCCTTCGACGCCGTCCTCTCCCAGCTCGTCGTCAACTTCCTCCCCGACGTCCCGCAGGGCATGGCCGAGATGCGCCGGGTGACCCGAACCGGCGGCACCGTCGGCGGCTGCGTCTGGGATTACAAGGGCGAGATGACGATGCTCCGCACCTTCTGGGATGCAGCCGCAGCCCTCGATCGAGACGGCGCCGGCCCGGTCGTCGAAGGCCGGATCATGCCGTTCGCCCAGCCGAAAGACCTGGAGAAGCTGTGGGTCGACTCGGGCCTCGACGACGTGCGCGTCGACCCTCTTGTCACCGAGGCGGCGTACGAGGACTTCGATGACTTGTGGGCGCCGTTCCCGACCGGCGTCGGCCCGGCAGGCCGGTATGCAGCCTCCCTCGGCGCCGAGGCCCAGGAGGCGCTACGGGAGGAGTTCTTCCGCCGCCTCGGAGAGCCTCAGGGCCCGTTCACGCTGTATGCGCGGGCCTGGTGCGCCCTCGGGCGCGTCGACTAGTGCCGGAAGCCCCAGAGCAACTGTGGACGCGCGCGAAGGATGCGCTGCGCATGCCGCCGCTTGGGGAATGGGAAGCCTGGCCGTTCGAAGGGGATCTGCGGCCGAAGGCGCTGCTCCCCCCGACAGCGGGCGAGCCACCACGACAGGGCGTGGGCGGTGTCGACTGCTGGGCATGCGATACAGCCGATGAAGAGTTCCTTTGGACGAGTGAGCGGTGGCGCGTCTCGTCGACGCGCGAGCCGCCGGGGCTGCCCGTGATCGTCATCCTGTTCCCCCGGGCCCATTACGCCGATCCGGGGGATCTCACGGACGAGCTCGCCGCCGACCTCGGCGTGATGATCGCCCGCGTGGAGCGGGCCCTCCGCTCCGTCGGCGAGATCGGCCGCGTGCACGTCTGTCGGTGGGGAGACGGCAGCGAGCACCTGCACTGGTGGTTCCTTGCGAGACCCGCGCGCTTTCCGCAGCTGACGACGAACCTCGTGGCGATCTGGGACGACGTCCTCCCGCCGCTTCCCGAGGCGATCTGGCGCGAGAACCTCGCCGCGGTCAAGGCTGCGCTCGATTGAGCTGCTCGCGCTAGCGGGGCGGAGCAGGTTCTTGAAAAAAAGTGCAGAGTGTGACAAGTTTGTGGCCGATTACTGCGGAAGGGGTAGAGCGTGAACTCAATGCGATTCGGGCTGGCGGCCCTCGCCATCTCTGTGCTGCTGGGGGGCCTGCTGGCGGCTGCCAAACCGCAAACGGCCAGCGGCCTGAGCAACTGCACGGCGTCGGAGCTTGTGCCCGCGCTGCGGGAGGTGTCGGTAAACCAAGGCGTCGGCAGCTACGCGCGGCGCGTCAGGGGCAAGGAGACGCTCGTCAAGTTCTTCCTCAGCAACCCAACCACGTGCGTTGTCACGAGCACCCAGTCGCTCAACGTTACGGGCGCGACGCTCACCGTCAACAACACGGTTCAGACGTTCACTGGCATCGCGCCGTTCCAGTCCTTCGCTGCCGCGCCCGCCGTTAGCGCCGCGCTCTCGAACAACTCGGCCGCCGACCCGATCTTCGCGGTTCCAGCCGCCGATCTCGTTCCGGCGCTCGCGAACCCGGATACCGATACCTTCACTCCGACGTTCACGAGCACCGTCACGTACTCGCGCAAGAACGGGACGACGACGACGGCCGGCTTGACCGCCACGTACTCGAATACGACGGCGGTGACGTTCGAGCGCAGGACGCGTGCGCTACGAGTCCTTGTGATCCCGATGGGCGACGGCTCGACGGGTGTGCTCGCCAACACGCAGTACACGTCGGGCGATCAGACATCGACCCAGAACGCGTTCTCCGCTCTCGCGCGTCTCTTCCCCACCCCCACCGGCCTCGCCGCGCTGGGGGCGTCTACCGGCGGCATCCGTTACACGATCAATCTCGCGGCGATGCTGAATCTGAGAGCGGTCCCCGCCGCCTACGACGCGAACAACAAGTTCTGCGGCGCCGCCGGCAACTTCGACGCGATCAAGGCGCAACTCGCACAGTTCCTGCAGTCGTGGAACGCGAACCCGTTGAACGCCGGCAAGCAGGCCGACCAGGTGCTCGGGGTGGTCGGCGAGGGCATCAGCGACGGAGCCGACTCGGTCTTCGGCTGCGCCGACGGCATGGCGTCCGTCGTCTCGCCGGAGGCATGGGTGCGCGTGATCTCTGATAAGCCATCTTCGGGCAGAACCGCCGCGCAGCCGTCGAGGAGCGGCTCGCTGATGGCGATGGAGCTCACGCACACGTGGGGCGGCGCTACCACCGCCTCCCACCACTCTGCCAACACCACTGCCGACCTGACTGCGCCGGGTCGCGCGTACAACGTCAGCACGCGCTCGTTCCTCGCCACGAACCGGAGCGTCATGAAGTACTCGTTCATCAGCGTCCCTCCATGGAACGACACCCTGACGTTGCTCGAGCCGCCCCACTATGCCTACGACCTGTGCGCGTTCGGGGGCACGACGACGGCCGATTGCACAGGTCTCGGCACGACGGCAGGGACGACGTTCGGCGTGGCCGCCGGCCCCAGCTATTCCGTGAGCGGCGTCGTCCACTCGAACACCGACACCGCGGACATCGTCCAGTCCGGCTTCGTGCAGAGCCTGCGGCTCGGAAGGGACGAGAACAGCCTCTATCGCTACGTACGCAGGAACGCCACGAGCGGTCAGCTGCTGACCAACATCGGCTTCAACGTCTCGTTCACCAACACGCTTCACGGCGCCGGACTGGACGAGAACGACGATCCGACGACGTCCGACGGGCTCTTCTCGTTCGCGCTTGACGACGACCTGCCGCCGCCCGGCTCCGATCTTGCCCGGGTTCAGCTCTGGAGGGTCACGAGCGCGAGCCACGCGAACCCGAGCGCTGCCGCCGGCGACAAGCTGCTCTACGAAAGAACACAGCAGTCGAGCCCGCCGCAGATCCTGAGCGTCACCTCCGGGGCGACCGGCCCGGCGTCGAAGTACACCGACACACAGTTCGTGGACGAGATCCATCCGGCGCTGACCGACGACGCGAAATGGGTCGCGTGGGACCAGCTCACTTCGAGCGGCTTCCAGCGGATCAAAGTCGGACCGGCGACCAGCTCTCTACAGGCCGTCGAAGTCCCCTCACCGGCCGGGGCCAACGCGATCGAGCCGGCGTGGAACTCGCAGGGGACGGCGCTCGCCTATGAGTCCGACGGCGACCTCTACACGCAAAGCGTCGACCTCACCGGCACGACACCGACTTTCGGACAGCCGGTCAGGATCTACGACTCCACTCCCGGCGGCAACGCTCCTGCTCACCATCCAACGTGGCGTCGGGACGGGACGTCGATCGCGTTCGACAGGAACGGTGACATCTTCCGGCTTCCGGCGGCCGGCGGCACGGTCGTCGAGCTGACGCACAGCGCAACCGACGCGCATGACCCGAGCTGGTCGCACACGCCCGGAGACAATCGGATCGCCTACAACCGCGGCCCGACCGGCTGTTTCCTGTGCTTCCCGCCGACCAAGCTGTACGTGCTCAACCCCGACACGAACAAGATCACGCAGACGAAGATCAGCGACGACGGCTACGTCCCCTCCTTCGGGACGAACGGACGGATCGCCTTCGTCAGGCCTTCCCGCAAGAACATCTGGAGCACGAAGCCCGACGGAACCAATCTCATGCAACTGACGACCGGCCAGGCCGACACGCTTCCATCCGCCGCCGGAAACTCACTTGCGTTCGACCGCCTCTTCACGCCCGGCAGCTGTGGCAACAATTCATGCACGCAGAGCGACATCATGCTGACGGGGATGACCGGCGCGCAGTCGGTGAGCTTTACCGCCCAGAGCGACGTTCCCCTGAAGGCCGAGCTCATCTACGAGTGTGGCGGGATCGCCTACCCGGCGCGTGTGGGACTCGTCCCGGACGAGATCGTGGGCGCGATCCAGACGTTCAACACCAACTTCGACGGCTCGAACACATGCGGCGGCGGCGTCCTCCGAGTGCGGGTGACGGACGGCGTCCAGTACACCTCCAGCCAGACCTTCACTCCCACGATCACCGTCGCCTCGAAAGCGCCGACTGCTGCGATCTTCACGCCGCTCGACGGCCCGTACTCACCGCTCGACACCTTCCCAGTGGGCGGCACGGGCTACGACGCCGAGGGTCTGGTTCTGCCGACCTCGAGCCTCCACTGGACGCTCACGTTCCCGAACGGGACCGTCCAGGATCTCGGCAACTTCGGGTCGAAGGACATCAAGGCTCCGCTGCCGGGCGGCTGGCCGGTCGGCATCTACACGTTCACTCTTGTCGCGAGCGACGGGGGCGTGAGCTCCGCACTCGTGACGCGGAAGGTGCAGGTGATCTTCGAGTTCGTGACGGGCGGCTTCCTGCCTCCGATCGAGAATCCACCCGAGGTGAACGTGGCAACCGCAGGGAACGCTGTCCCGATCAAATGGCAGCTGAAGGACGCGTTCGGAAACTTGATAACCGACGTTCGCACGGTTCAGAGCGTCTCGTACCAGAGTGCCAACTGCGACTTCACGGAGCCGTTCGGAACGACGATCGCGCTTCCCAGGGGCGGTTCGGTCCTCCGCTACGACTCGAACAAC
>DASSCT010000066.1:0-13892 GCA_035697545.1 Gaiellaceae bacterium
GGTGTTCACCTCCCGGCCGCGGAACCGCTCGAGCTCGCGGCGGACGAGCGCGTTGTGCTGCTCGAGGAGCCCCTGCCACCGATGGTCCCCAAGCTCTGCGGCGAGCTGGGTCGAGCCCACGATGTCCGTGAAGAGCACCGTAGCGAGGACGCGGTCGAGTGCCGGGTGAGGCCGGGCTCCGGTGAGGAACTCCTCGATCTCGCCGAGGACAGCATCCTGGTCGCCCAGCCACGGCATGTGATCCACGCCGGGGAGCTCGACGACCTTGGCGCCCAGGATCCGCTCGCCGACGTCTCGACTTTCGTCCGCGAGAGCCTCCTCGGCACGATGCAAGACCAGGGTCGGGACACGGATGGCCGGCAGCACCTCTCGAATGTCGATCTCGGCGCTCATCCGCATCAGCGTGGTGGCCGCAGTGGGACTGGCCCCACGCGCCGCGGCGCGCGTATAAACCTGAACCTGTTCCTCATCGTCGGCGATCGAGGGCGCGAGCTGCCGGAGAACACGGCGCACCACGTCGCTGCCCCAGCTCTCCGTGATCGTCCGCTTCTTCTTGATCAGTGCTTCGTCGCTCATCCCCAGCGGGTAGTCCGGCGCCTCCCTGAACCTCGCGAAACCGCCGACCATCACCAGCGCCGTCGTTCGTTCGGGATACGTGGCGGCGAAGAGCGCGGCCATGGCGGCGCCCTCCGAATGGCCGAGCACCGCGGCGCGCTCCGAGCCGACGGCATCCATCACGGCCCGCATGTCGTCCATGCGGGTCTCGAGCGTCGGCAGGTCGTCGAGCATCACGCGGTCTGACAGCCCGACGCCGCGTTTGTCGAACAGGATCAGGCGCGAGAAGCACGCGACCCGCTCGTAGAACCGCTTCAACTCCTCGATCTCCCAGCCCGGATCGAAGCTCTGCACCCACCCGTGGACGAGGATGAGGTCGAGCGGCCCGTCACCCACGACCTGGTAGGCGATGTTGACGTCACCGCTGCGCGCGTAGCGCGTCTCGGGAGGCATAGGCTTCAGGATATGGCTGTCACGGCGACCGAGCGAAAGCTTCTCGTCGCGGGTGAGTGGGTCGAGACCGGCGAGTGGCAGGAGGTGCGCTCGCCCTACTCCGGCGAGGTCGTCGCCCGGGTGGCGAAGGCAGGTGCGGAAGAGACGCGCCGCGCGATCGACGCCGCTGAAGCCGCGATGGAGGCGCCGCTGCCCGCACACAAGCGCGCCGAGATCCTCGTCCGCGTCGCCGGCGCGCTCGGCCGCCGCCACGACGAGGTCGCCCGACTTATCTCGGACGAGGCCGGCAAGCCGCTGAAGGCCGCGAAGATCGAGGCGTCGCGGGCAATGTCGACCTATACGTTCGCCGCGGTGGAAGCGAGGAAGCTCGCCGGCGAGATCGTCCCGATGGACGCGTCACAGGCCGGCGAGGGGAAGTTCGCATACACGCTCCGGAAACCCATCGGCGTTGTCGGGGCGATCAGCCCCTTCAACTTCCCGCTGAACCTCGTCGCGCACAAGATCGCGCCCGCGCTTGCCGCAGGTTGCGCCGTCGTGCTGAAGCCGGCCGGCCAGACGCCGTTGTCGGCGCTCCTCTTGGCCGAGCTCGAGACCGAGGCGGGCCTGCCGCCCGGCTGGCTCAACGTCGTGGTCGGCCCTTCGTCGGACATCGGCGACGTGCTCGTTCAGGACGAGCGCGTGAAGGCGTTGACCTTCACGGGCTCGAGCGCCGTCGGCTGGAAGCTGCGAGAGCGCGCGGCGCGCAAGCGCGTCAACCTCGAGCTCGGCAACTCGACGCCGATGATCGTCGAGGCCGACGCCGACGTCGAGGCAGCTGCCGCCGCGACCGCACAGCACGGATTCTCCTTCGCGGGTCAGAGCTGCATCTCGATCCAGCGCGTCTACGTCCAGCGCGGCGCCTTCGACGACTTCGTCCAGCAACTTGTTCCCAAGGTCGAGCAGCTCGTAGTCGGCGACCCCGCCGACGAGGACACGGACGTGGGCCCTGTGATCGACGAGGATGCCCGGGACCGGATCCTTGAGTGGATCGACGAGGCTAGACGGTCCGGCGCCGAGATCCTCACGGGCGGGGAGCTCGAGGGAGAGCTCATCCGGCCGACCGTGATCGCGAACGCGGGCCCGGAGCTGAAGGTTTCCTGCGAAGAGGTCTTCGGCCCTGTCGTGACGGTCAATCCTTACGAGACGCTCGACGAGGCCCTGGCACTCGCCAACGGGACGAAGTACGGCCTCCAGGCCGGGATCTTCACGACGAACCTCGACAACGCGCTTCGCGCGGCGGAGGGGCTCGATTTCGGGGGCGTCACGGTCAACGAGGCGCCGACGTTCCGCGCGGATCAGATGCCGTACGGCGGCGTCAAGGAGTCAGGCAACACGCGCGAAGGCCCTGCGTACGCCGTGCGGGAGCTGACCGAGCAGCACCTGGTCATCGTCAACCGGCCGTAGGCGCCGACTTGGCGGCGCCGACCAGAGGAGGTCGTACCAGCTTTGCTGGTGCGACCGTTCAGGCCCGCAGGGCCGTCAGCTAGATTCGGTCCTCGATGGCAGGCTGGGGGCCATTTCGCCGGGCTGAGTCGGCCGGCGCCGCGCCGCGGCGCACGACGAGCCCAAAAGCGCTCAAGCGGGAGCGCCGCCTGCTGCTGCGCGAGCGTGAAGAGCGCATTCGCGATCTGGGTGGGCTCGTCTTCGAGATGTTCCGCCGCGACCGTTTTCGCGTCGAGCTCGTGACCGAGCGCTGTGCCGAGCTCGTGGCGCTCGAGGAGCGGCTCGACGAGCTGGCCGCACTGCTCTCGAGCGCCGGCGGCGGCCACTCCGCTGCACGGTGTGAGTGCGGCGCGCCCATCACGTGGGGCACCCACTTCTGCGCCAACTGCGGTCGCCCGGTCGGGCCGCGGCCCGTGGTCTCCTGCGCGCGCTGCGGGTCTCCGCTTCCGGCGAACGTGCAGTTCTGTGGCCACTGCGGAAGCGCCGTGGAGGCCGGCCCACCCGAGCTGCCTGCCGACACGCAGCCCGAGCCGGCCCCGAAAGAGCCCGCGGAGGCCTAGATGGCTGGCGGGTCGGAAGCGCGCTGCCCCCGCTGCGGCAGCCCCGTCGACCGCATGCAGGAGTACTGCGTCGAGTGCGGGCTCCGCCTCCACCCGCCCGGGGTGGTTCCCGCGCTCGCGGAGGGCTGGCGCCGCCGGCTGAGCTGGTACCCGGGCGACTGGATCTGGCCCTCGCTTCTCGCGCTTCTCATCGCCGCGATCGCAGCTGCAGGCGCGATCATCTGGACGCGAGACGCTCGTAGCGCACCCAGCGAGACGCTCGTGGGCGACACGTCTCCGCTTCCGACCACGGTGGTGACGACTCCGCCGACGACCGCGGCCGGACCGACGGTCCCGACGCAGACGACCAAGACTGGAGCGACGACAACGACGAAGCGCGGCCCGCACAAGCTGATCGAGTGGCCGCGGTCGAGGAGCGGCTGGACGCTCGTCCTGGCTTCCCTGCCGATCTCCAGCGGCCGCCAGGCCGCCGTCGCGAAGGCGAGGCAGGCCCTCGACGCCGACCTAGCGGAAGTCGGCGTGATCGATTCCGCGCGCTACTCGAGCCTGCATCCCGGCTATTACGTCGTCTTCAGCGGCGTCTACAACTCGCTCGGCGAGGCTCAGGACAAAATCTCGAACGCTGCCGACGCAGGCTACGAAAACGCCTACGCGCGGCGCATTACCCCGGCGCGCTAGACCCGCTAGGCGGCGGCGGCCGTTTCCAGGTGCTGGTGCGACGGGCAGTAGTCGCGGTCGGGGAGCGGCGTGCGCTGGCACGGCTTGCCCTTCCGCGTCGTCGCGCGGCAGCGCGGCGCACCGCCGTCGAACGCTCCGGCCTCGATCTGCTCTGAGATGAACGCGACCGCAGCGCCTACGCCTTCCTCGACGACCCAGGCGACCTGCGCCTGAGCTGCGATCGGGAAGTAGCGGCGGATGTCCTGGAACAGCGCTCGATCCGGCCGCGAGAAGTACATGGGATCCCTCGCGAGGCGCTCCATCGTGTCCTCACACGCCGCCAGCACGGCACGCCGGTAGTCGGCCTGCGTGTCGGCGGGAACGTATGGGTCGACGAGATCCTTGATCGAGCGGTAAATCGCTCGTGAGTACTGATACATACGGTTCTGAATTACAAGCTTTTGCGCGTCCATTTGTAAGTAGCAGCTCCTCGATTAAGCGCTGGCAAAGCTCTGTTAAGCGCGCATTAACAGCTTTTCCACACCCCGCTGGGGAGGGAGCATAACGCTTCCCGGCCCCTGTCACAAAGTCCCTCGAAGTTGCCGAAGACGGCAACGATTCGCAATTCGACAGAATAGGCCGGCCTTGTCACACGACACCGACAAGCTCATCCGGCAGCTTTCGCTCGTCGCGTTCCTGATGGCGGAGCGGCGCGCGCTGACCGCCCGAGACGTGAAGGGCAACGTCGAGGGCTATCAGGAGATGTCCGACGAGGCCTTCGCGCGGCGCTTCTACTCCGACCGCTCGGAGCTGATCGCGCTCGGCGTGCCGCTCGACTCCCACCGCGACGAGTTCACGGGCGAAGAGCTCTATACGCTCCGCTCCGAGCGCTACTTCCTGCCCCCGCTCGAGCTCTCCGACGAGGAGCTCGCGGCGCTCCAGACCTGCCTCTACATGCTCGAGGGCAACTTCGCCTACGCAGAGCCACTGCGGCTCGCGCTGCAGAACCTCGCGCTCGGTCGCTCCGGTTTCGACGAAGCGCCGAGCGGGACCGCGGACCGCGTCGAGATCCACGACATCGACTACTCGCCGGAGACCCCGGGTCGGCTGGCCAAGCTTGAGAGCGCGATCTCCAAGCAGCGGACGGTCAAGTTCCGCTACCGGTCGATGGCACGCGACGAAGAGAGCGAGCGGACGATCGACCCGTACGCGCTGCTGCTCGATCGCGGCCGCTGGTACGTGATCGGACGGGACCACGACCGCGAAGCCGAGCGCACCTTCCGGGTCTCGCGCATCCAGGGCGACCTTCGCCTGGCCACACGACGCGAACGCGATTTCCGCCTTCCGGCGGAGTTCGACATCGAGGCGTTCCGCGGTCGCCCGGACTGGCAGTTCGGCGAGCCCGTCGGCGAGGCACGGATGGAGGTGGCCGGCGACGTTGCCTGGTGGGTCGAGCGCGTGTACGGACGCGCCGGGCGGCTCGAGGACGGCGTCTTCGTCACCGACTACGCGAGCCTCGAGGCCCTCGCGCGCTGGATCCTCCGCCAGGAGGGACGGGCCGTGCCCCAGTCGCCGCCGGAGCTCCGGAGAATCGTGAAGGGCGCGCTCCAGCTCACTCGCGAGCGGCACGAGGGCGATCCACCCAAGCTTGCGCGCGAGGTCGCGCGCGAGGAGCTGGACAGGACGGAGCGCCCGGGATCGCCCGTCGCGCCGGAGCGTTTCGGCGTCCTCCAGGCGCTACTCGCCTATCTCCTCGACCGCTGCGGCGAGAATGCCTCGGCAGAGATTCCCGCGGCCGAGCTCGTGGAGCGCTTCCACATCCCGAGTGAGTCGCTGCAAGAGCACCTTTCCCTGCTCAACCTCGTCAACTTCGGCGGCGGCTGCTACGCGGTCTACGCGGAGCTGCGCGGCGACAACGTGCACGTCGACAAGGAGCTCTTCGGCGACACCTTCCGCGCGTCGCCCAGGCTGACCCCGCTGGAGGCGCGTGCGATCCGCCTCGCCCTGGAGTTCGTGGGGCCGATGATCGCCGCCGATGCCCACACGCCGCTGGAGCGTGTGCGCCGGAAACTCGAGGAAACCTTCGGCGAGTTCGAGCTCGCCCAGACACCCGAGCCCGACGTCCCGCGGGTCGAGGAGGATCTCGTCTCGATCTTCAGCGACGCCATCCGCAACCGGAAGCTCGTCGAGATCGAGTACCTCAAGGAGGGCGAGAAGCAGCCGACGACCCGGGTCGTCGAGCCGTACCAGCTGGAGCGGGAGCTTCCGTACTGGTACCTCCACGCCTTCGACCGCGGGAACGACGCGTCACGAAGTTTCCGGCTCGACAGGATCCGGAGCGCCAAGAAGCTCCGCGAGCGCTTCGAGCGGCGGCCCGAGTTCGATCCCCAGCGGTTCGGCGGGACGCAGACGGCGCGGATCTGGTACTCGCCGGAGATCGCGCGCTGGGAGGTCGAGCGGGGCGCGACGCCGCTCGCCGACGGTTCCGCGGTGCGTGAGCTCCCAGCGGGCGAGGAATGGCTCGTCGGCGAGATCCTCTCCTACCGCGGAGAGGCCGTCGTGCTCGAGCCGGACGCGATGCGCAAGCGGATCGCGACGCGCGCGAAGGAGCTCGCCCGCGAGCTCAACGTCTCCCGCGTCGCTGCGCCCGCCGGCTAAAGGGGCAACGACAGCGTGAAGGTCGCGCCCGCCTTCTCCGGGTCCGAGCTCAGCGCGAGCGAGCCTCCGTGCGCCTCGGCGATCGACCGGGCGATGAAGAGCCCCAGACCGGTCCCCGGCTTGGCCGCGTCGCCGATCTGAACGCGGCCGAACTTCTCGAAGATCACACCGCGGTGCTCGTGCGGGATCCCCGGCCCACGATCGCGCACGTGGATCTGGAGGCGTCCGTTCGTGCTCACCGCCTCGACCTCCACTTCCTCGCCGGGCCGCGAGTACTTGACGGCGTTGTCGATCAGGTTGATGAGGACCTGGCGGAGCCGGTCCCGGTCTCCGCGCACACGCGGAAGCGGCTCGCGCAGGACAGCACGCACGGGGACCTCGTCCTGGCTGCTCTCGGCTGCGGCAGCCGAGTCGCGGATGAGCTCGGCGAGGTCCACGTCTTCGAACGAGTAGCTGAAGGTGCCCGCCTCGATCCGGGAGGTGTCCAGCACGTCGCCGATCAGCTCGGCGAGCCGCGACGTCTCGTGCGAGATCAGGCTCAGGAACGATTCGCGCTGCTCGGGGGACAGCTCGCGCCAGCGCAGCTCCAGCGTCCGAGCCGAGCCGATCACCGAGGCCATCGGGCTGCGGAGCTCGTGGGAGACGAGCGACACGAAGTCGGCGCGAAGCGCCGAGAGCCGACGGAGCTCCTCGGCGGTCGTCCGCTCCGCTTCGTAGGCGCGGATGTTCTGCACGGCGCTTCCCGCGAGACGGCCGAGGAGGCTGAGAAGCTCGATCTCGGCGGCGGTGAAGGCGGACGGCTCGCGGCGCACGAGCGAGATCGCACCGATCACGCCGGGACCGCTGAGGAGCGGGGCGAGGACCCGGGACCGGAGCCCGAGCGCGACGAACTCGTCCTCCTCGTCGAACCTGCGCTCCACCATATCCTCGCGGTACAGGACCTGACCAGACTCCATTTCCGTCATCGCCGACCCCGCCACCGAGATCACCGCGCCGGGCGGAAAGACCGTGTCTGCGCCCGCTCCGGCGGTTGCGAAGACGCGAAGGTGCGAGTCCTCCAGGAGCAGGATCGCCGTCCTGTCGAAGGGCAGGAGCCCGCGCAGCTCCCGGATGAAGGCGGCGAACGCCTGCTCGATCTGCAACGACGAGGAGAGCGCTCGCGCGCATCGGTTCGTTGCGTCGAGGAGGTCCGCGCGGCGGCCGAGCTCGTCCCGCAGCTCCTCGGCCTCGTGGGCGCGCCGCTCGGCCAGCTCCGTCTGACGGCGTAGCCGCTCCACGAGCCAGCCGATGAAGAGGCCCGCGATCAGGCCTACCCCGACCGAGAAGGTCACGTGGTCGACGTCGTATGGCGTGTCGAACCGGCGGGAGCGCTGCAACTCGAAGACGATGTAGACCGGCGCGAGCGCGAGCGGCAGCGCGATGCCGCCGCGGAGCCCGTAGCGGAGAGCCGCCTCGGCGAGCGGGATGATGAGCGCCTGGCTCACGGGCGTCCCCAGCTCGAACGAATAGGTGAGGACGAACGCGCTCACGATTGCCGTGTCGAACACGAGGGCGGCGAATCCGACCCACGTGAGCGTTCGATCGGAGAGCTGGCGGCGGCTCAGCCAGAAGAAGACCGCGGCGCCGACCGCGAGGACGACGAGCGTGATCCACGCGGCGGCCTCGTAGCGCCGGTCCGGGTATTCGTCGCGCAGCACGACGACCTGCAGGAAGGCGAAGACGACCGCTCCTGCTCGGATCCACGCGGTCCAGCGCTCGATCGCCCGCCGTTCCTCCACCGTCAGCTCCTCGGCGGGCGCGCCTCGAGGCGCCCGCGGGCCCACTCTGCGTGCTCGCGGAGAAGGGGATCGTCTGAAGCCGCGTAGCGATCGAGGAGCCCGCGGTGTTCGTCGGTGCCGTTGTTCCCGAGCGCAATCAGCGCGTTTCGCCGCAGGTAGCGCGCGTCGTTTCGCGGCACGAACAGGCGCCGATAGCGGACGCGCAGGTCCGCGTCCTCGGCCTCCAGCCAGTCCACGAGGGAGACGGTCGGTTCCGCGTCGGCAGGCACAGGATCGCCGTCGCGCCGCTTCTCGATCCCTCGGTTCCACGGACACACGTCCTGGCAGATGTCGCAGCCGTAGACCCGGTCGCCTAGCTCCTCCCGGTACGGCTCGGGGATCGTGTGCTTCGACTGCGTCCAGTACGAGAGGCAGCGGTTCGCGTCGACCGTGCCGGGCTCGTCGAGGGCGCCTGTGGGGCAGGCGTCGATGCACAGCCGGCAGGAGCCGCAATCGAGTTCGAGCGGCTGGGTGTGCTCGAGCTCGGCGGTCGTGACGAGCGTTCCGAGCACCACCCACGAGCCGTGGCGGCGCGTAATCAGCATCGTGTTCTTCCCGTAGAAGCCCACGCCCGAGCGCGCCGCGGCCTCGCGATCGACGTGCTGGTTGGCATCGACGAGCACCCGGTACTTGCCACCGAGCCGCCGACCCAGAGCGTCGAGGTTCTCGCGGAGCTCGGCATAGGCGTCCCGCCACGTGTAGCGCGGCATCCGTCCTTCGCCGGCGACCGGCTCCGGGGCCGGCGCGTAATAGCAGAGCGCGGCGGAGACGACGGTTCGTGCGCCCGCCAGGAGCGTCTCCGGGTGGCACGAGACCTCCGGCTGGGCCATCGTGAAGCGAAGGTCGGCGAAGAGGCCCTGCTTGCCGCGTTCGCGGATGTATTTCTCCGTCTCAGCGTAGGGCTCGGCCGGCGTCGCGCCGATCCCGTCGATGCCGAGCTCCTCGGCCAGCCGCTCCAGTTCGGCAGCCGTCATCCCCGGGATTCTGCCTAGAGTCGGCGCGAATGAAGGCAATCCGGATCCACGAGGACGGCGGGCCAGAGGTGCTTCGCTACGAGGATGCGCCCGATCCGGAGCCCGGCCCGGACGACGTTCTGATCCACCTGCGGGCGGCCTCCCTGAACCATCTCGACCTCTGGGTGCGCAGCGGACGGCCGTCGGTGCCCAAGCCGCGCATCCTCGGCGCGGACGGCGCCGGAGTGGACGAGTCCGGTCGCCCGGTGATGATCAACCCGGGCCTGGAGCACGGCGACCGGATCACGGTGATCGGCGAGCACACGGACGGCACCCATGCGGAGCAGATCGCGGTGCCGTCCTCGAACGTGTACCCGATCCCGGACGGGATCTCGTTCGAGGAAGCGGCGGCCTTCCCGCTCGTCTTCGAGACCGTGTACCGGATGCTGGTCACCCGCGCAGGCCTGGAGGAGGGAGAGTGGGTGCTGACCTGGGGCGTCGGGAGCGGGATCGGTTCCGCCACGCTCGTGATCGCGAAGGCGCTCGGCGGGCGGGTGATCGCGACGTCGTCGAGCGACGAGAAGCTCGAGCGCGCGCGCGAGCTCGGCGCCGATGCGGTCGTCAACCACCGAACGGGCGACGTCGTCGAGGCCGTCAAGGAGGCGACCGGCGGCCCTGGGGCCGACATCGTCGTCGAGCACGTCGGCGAAGCGACCTGGCGGAACTCGCTCCAGGCAGTGCGCCCGCACGGCCGTATCGCCGTCTGCGGGGCAACAACGGGGCCGAACCCGAAGGCCGAGCTCCATCGCGTCTGGTGGAAGCAGCTCACGATCCTCGGCTCGACGATGGGGACGAAGGCAGACTTCGAGGGCGCCTACGAGCTCGTCGCATCCGGCCGAGCGCAGCCCGTCGTCGACAGCGTCTTTCCGCTTGCGGAGGCCCGTGCGGCCCACGAGCGCATGGAGTCCGGCGAACAGTTCGGGAAGATCGTCCTGCGGATTCCCGGCTAGCCCCGGTAGCGCCGCGCCTCGTCGACGAGCGCCTGGAACAGGGCGAGGTCCTCGCCCTCTTCCGGATGCCAGAGGACGCCGAGCGCGAAGCGGCGCGACGGGTCCTCAATCGCCTCCACCGTTCCGTCGTCGGCCCATGCCGCCTCCCGCAACCCGCTGCCTAGCCGGCCGAGCCCCTGGTGGTGATGCGACTTCACCGGCGCCCGCTCGCCGAGGATCCCGCCGACCCGCGCACTCGCCTCGAGGCGCACGTCGTGGTCGGCGAACTCACCCGGAGTATGGAGATGCCGGTCGTGGCCGACGATTTCCGGCAGGTGCTGGACGAGGTCGCCACCGAGCGCGACGTTCAGCACCTGGCTCCCGCGACAAACCGCCAGAACCGGCATGTCGCGGGCGAGTGCGGCTCGCAGGAGCGCGAGCTCGGCCTGGTCGCGGCGCTCGTCGACGCCTCGCGTCGCCTCGTGTGCTTCGGCGCCGTAGGCGTCGGGATCGATGTCGCCACCGCCGGAGAAGATGATCCCGTCGAGCGGATCGAGCGTCTCATCCGGCTCGGCCTCGCTCGGCGGGATGACGAGCGCCCGGCCTCCTGCCCGCTCGACGGCGCGGACATAGGCCGAGGGCAGGACGACGGCCTGGACGTTCCAGGCGCCCCAGGCGACCGGCTCGTCGTACGAGGTGATCCCGATCAGCGGCCGCATCGACCCACCCTAGACCAGCAACGACCACGGATCGGCTCGGCTTCACGGCAGCGGCGAGGGTCGAGCGGCGCAGGCGGTCGCTCTCGACACGGGGTCTGACCCCGGCTCGGCCCGGCAGGTGCGCGGTGGGTCGGACGCCGCCGAGGGTTTAGGACGGCAGCAGGGCTACGCCCGGCGTGAACCGATGCCGGCCAGAGATCGCCTAGCCAAAGCCGAGGATGAATTTCGCGTCGTCGGACATCTTCTCCGGCGACCAGGGCGGATCCCAGGTCAGCTCGGCCTCGACCTCATCGACGCCGGGGAGCGCGTAGGTGACCTCCTGGATCTGCTGCTCGATCATCGGCCCGACGGGGCACCCCATCGAGGTCAGCGTGAAGAGGACGTGCACCTTCGGGCCGTCGACCTTCACGTCGTACATGAGTCCGAGGTCGACGATGTCCATCCCGAGCTCGGGATCCTCGACCTGGCGCAGCGCCTCAACAACGTCCTCACGTGACGGCATGAGATCACCCTAGCTCGGACGGCCGCACCGGCGAAGCCGGTACGGCCTTCCTGGTCGGCGCCGCCAAGTCGGCGCCTCAGAACCCGGGTAGCCGAACCTCCTCCCGACGCTCCCGCTGGAAGAAGTGGATGCCCTCGACGAAGCGCACCCAGTTGCAGCGCATGCACATGACGAGGGTGTGCGTCCAGGCGCTGTCGGCGCGAAAGCGGACACCTCGGAGCAGGTCGCTGTTCGAGACCCCGGTCGCGGCGACGATCGCCTGCCTCGGCGCGAGGTCGTCCGTGGTGAAGATCCGCTCGACGTCCTCGATCCCTCGCTCCTGCGCCTCGTCGATCTCGCCCCTCGAGACTGGCCAGAGCTGAGCCTGGAGATCGCCGCCCAGGCAGCGCAGCGCCGCAGCGGCCAGAACGGCCTGCCGAGTGCCGCCGATGCCGATCGCGAGGTGGTCGTTCGTCCCCCGGATCGCCGCGGAGACGGACGCCGTCACGTCGCCGTCCTGAATCAGCTTGATCCGCGCTCCGGCTGCGCGGATCTCCTCGATCAGGTCGTGATGGCGGGGGCGGTCGAGGACGATCGTCGTGATGTCCCCCACTCTCCGGCCGAAGGCTTCCGCGATCGCCTGGATGTTCTCGGCGACCGGACGAAGGAGATCGATCTTCCCCCGCGCCACTGGCCCGACGGCCATCTTCCGCATGTACATGTCCGGAAGGGTCTGAAGCGACCCGGGCTCGCCCGCGGCGATCATCGACATCGCGCCGCTCCCCCCGCGGGCGACGATCCCGCTGCCTTCGAGCGGATCGAGTGCGAGATCGACCGTCTCACCGCCGCTCCCGACCTTGTCGCCCATCTGCAACGTCTCGAGCTCGCCGGCTGCGCCGATCACGATCCGTCCGTCGATCGGAAGCAGCTCGAGCTCCTCGTGCATGCCCGACGCCGCCGCTTCCAGGGCGGCGATCTCATCGGCGCGGCCGAGCCAGCGGGCGCTCGCCAGGGCCGCGCGCTCGGTGGTTCGCGCGTAGCTCTCGCAGAGGCAGCTGCGCGCTACCCCGCGCTCGGCCTCGACGCCCTCGGCCCCCGGCACGACCTCCGTCATGCCCGCACCTCCCGCATCGTGTCGGCGGCGGTGAGGACGAGCTCCATCACCGCTGCGATCGCCTTTTCCCGGTCGCTGTTCTCGATCACGGGCACGTGCTCGACCTCGGCACGCTCGACGATGAAGTCCTGGAGGTAGCGGATGTCGGCGATGCGGTCGAGGTACTTGTCCAGCGGTCGCATGCCGTTCGAGGACATGTCCCGGATCCAGAAGTGGCCCGCATGCGCCTCCTCGTTCGCGATCGCGACGATGCACTCGACCACGAGCGCGCCCTCGATCGAGCGCGGAAGCATGCCGGGAACGAGATGCACGCCCTCGAGCACCATCGACCAGCCCTCCTCGAGCGAGCGGTCGATCGCCGCCTGAACCCCGACCAGCACGTGCTTCGTCTGCTCGAGGAACCCGTGGAGCAGCGGATCCGCCTCCTCCTCCTGCGCCTTCGGCAGCGTCTTGCCGGCGTCGAAGCTGGACATGTGGATCGCGGGCAGGAACTCGGGCGTGAAGAGGGCGCGCATCGTCTGCCGGACGAAGTCCGTGGACGTGACGCGGGTGATCCCGAGCCGGTAGGCGACCTCGGTCGCAACCGTCGACTTTCCGGTTCCCGTTGCGCCCCCGATCAGGATGATCAGCGGGATGTCGAGCTCCTGCAGGCCGTGGTACCGGCGCAGATGGCCGACCGCGCGCTCGCCTTCGACCTCGCCGAGGACCTCGACGGCGAGCTCCTGAAGCCGCTCGAGATCAACGATGTGCTTCTCCTGTTGGGACAGGTCCTGTTCGATCCGTCGCGCGAGCTCGACCGATCGCTCGGCCGGGACACCGGCCCGGATGAGCGCGCGCGCCATCAGCCCCTTCGAGTACGGCTGCTCGTCGCTCCCGAGGGGCAGCGGATCGGCGTAGCGGCGCTCGGGCATCAGGCGACCGCCTCCGCCGTCGGGGTCATGGCCGTCTCGGACAGCGCGCGGACGAGTGGGTCGAGCTCCCGCTGACCTGGCAGCGCCACGACGTCGTTGTCGGCGAATACGACCTCCATGCCCCGCTCGGCGGCAGCCTCGCAGACCACGTCGATCGCGGCGGCCTTGATCTCGACGAGAAAGAGATCGGCCTCGGCGCGCTCGACGTCACCGCGGAGCTTGCTGCGGTCGGCGAGGTTGGAGGAGATCGTGACCGCGCTGGCGCCGTACTCCTCGACGAGATGGCGCTCGAGGAGCTCGGCCGCAGCCGGCGGAGCGGTCGTGAAGAACGCGACCCGCGCTCCGGCGATCGGCTCGACCGGCCGTGGCCTCAGCACGGTGGCGACGACCGGGATCTCCTTGACCTCCTGGATCGCCCCGGCGATGGCTCGGTGATCCGTGCCCTCCTCGGCCATCGTCAACACGACGAGGTCCGAGATCAGGATACGGTAGGCGTTGAGATAGCCGGTCACGAGCTCGGCGTCCTGGTTCGCACTCGCGACG
>DASSCT010000067.1:0-4712 GCA_035697545.1 Gaiellaceae bacterium
AACGGCTCCGCGCTGGTGACGAGACAGGTCCCGTACTTGGTCTCGATCGTCTCGCCCTCGCTGGGAAGCCGCGGCAGCTCGATCTCGGCGACGTCTTCCCAGTTCGGGCCTTCGATCGTGACGGTGAACCTCTGCATGGAAGGCCTCGCGCCCTAGTCCGCGACGATCACGTCGCAGCCGGCGTCGCGCTTGACCTGAGTCGCTACGTCCGGGCCCAGGACCCGAGCCAGCAATCCATGGTGGTGGGAGCCGACGACGATGAGCTCGGCCCCGCGGTCGCGCGCGGCGCCGACGATCGCGCTCGCCGGCTCTCCGGCGGCCCACGTGTACTCGCCGGTGAGGCCGGCGGCATCCACGCGCTCCCGGGCCTCGGCGAGAACCGGCTCCAGCTCGGTCGGCTCGACCAGGGGGATCATTTGGGCCGGACTGTCGTCCAGCGTTCCGAAGTTCTGCGGACCTTCGGGATTCAGGGGCATCTCGGCAACCGCGACGACGAGGAGTTGTGCGCGTGACTTGCGCGCTTCCTCGATCGCGCGGTCGAGGGCCCGGCTGGCGGGGGCCGCACCGTCGTAGCCGACGACGATGGTCGAGACCACGAACCGACGCTAGCACCCGGCCAGCGAAACCGAATCACCCCGTCTGGACGATGTGATCGCGCGCCCGCGGACGGAGGATCGGGCGGTGCTGGTGGTCGCGTCAACGGCCGTTGACCTTGCCCGCGTGCAGTTCGCGATGACCTCGCTCTACCATTTCCTTTTCGTGCCGCTGACGCTCGGGCTCGCCCCGCTCGTCGCGGTCATGCAGACGCTGTGGTATCGGTCAGGCGACGAAGCCTGGCTGCGGCTGACTCGCTTCTTCGGAACGCTGCTGTTGATCAACTTCGCGATCGGAGTCGCGACGGGGCTCGTGCAGGAGTTCCAATTCGGGATGAACTGGTCGATCTACTCCGAGTTCGTCGGCGACGTCTTCGGCGCCCCGTTGGCGATCGAGGGCCTTGCAGCGTTCGCCCTTGAGGCCACCTTCCTCGGGCTCTGGATCTTCGGCTGGAATCGACTCTCCCGCCGACTGCACCTGGCGACGATCTGGCTGGTCGCGCTGGGGACGTGGCTGTCGGCCTTCTTCATCATGGTGGCGAACTCGTGGATGCAGCGGCCCGTCGGCTCCACCGTCACCGACGGCAGGGCAGAGCTGACGAGCGTGTCGGAGCTCCTCACGAATCGGTTCGCGATCTGGGCCATTGCTCATGTGATCCTGGTCGGGCTGACCACCGCGGCGATGGTCATCTTTGGAGTCTCCTGCTGGCACCTGCTGCGCAGGCGGAACATGGAGCTGTTCCGGCGCGCGGCAAAGCTGGCTCTGATCGTCGCCGTCCCCGTGTCGGCGGTGAACCTGGGGCTCGGCAGCCATCTTGGTGTCGTCGTCACCGACTACCAGCCGATGAAGATCGCCTCGACGGAGGCTCAGTGGGACACCTGTCAGCCCTGCGCCTTCTCTCTCTTCCAGATCGGGGGCTTCACCGAGAGCGACCAGACTCCGAGCTTCTCGATCCAGATTCCTCGGCTGCTCTCCGTCCTCGCCACCGGGTCGTTCTCCGGCGAGGTGCAGGGCATGAGCCCGCTCCAGCAACAGTACGAAGGG
Organism: Gaiellaceae bacterium; assembly: GCA_035697545.1. GTDB lineage: Bacteria > Actinomycetota > Thermoleophilia > Gaiellales > Gaiellaceae > JACDAN01. The sequence goes on from DASSCT010000067.1 coordinate 1,639, forward strand.
CGTTACGGACGCGGCGAAAACTACATCCCGCCCGTGCGCGCCGCCTATTGGAGCATGCGGATCATGGCCTACGTGGGGACACTGATCTTCCTCGTCGCAGCGCTCGGAGCCTTCCTGTACTGGCGCGGCCGGCTGGACCGGACGAGGTGGTTTCTCTGGCTCGGAGTCCTCGCGATTCCGCTGCCCTGGGTGTCGGCACTATCCGGCTGGGTCCTCACAGAGGTCGGACGCCAGCCCTGGATCGTGTTCGGGCTGCTGAAGACGGCCGACGCGAACTCGCCGAGCGTCAGCACGTGGACGATCGGCCTGAGCATCGGCGTCCTGGCCACGCTCTACGTCGCGCTCGCGGTCGTGGACTTCGTGCTCATGCGCCGCTACGCGACGGTCGACCCGCCTGAGTCCTTCGACGAGGGGGGAGAAGCGTTGCCCGCCGTGGGCTACTGATGGATCTTCAGGTCTTCTGGTTCTGCCTCATCGCCTTCTTCTGGGCTGGGTACTTCCTGCTCGAGGGATTCGACTTCGGCGTCGGAATGCTGCTCCCGTTCCTGCCGCGGGACGAGCGCGAGCGGGGGGTGATGTTCGAGACGATGGGCCCCGTCTGGGACGGGAACGAGGTGTGGCTGGTCATCGCCGGCGCTGCGACGTTCGCGGCTTTCCCGGCCTGGTACGCAACGATGTTCTCGGGCTTCTACCTCGCCCTCTTGCTCGTGCTCTTCTTCCTCATCATCCGCGTCGTCTCCTTCGAGTGGCGGCAGAAGAGCGAGAGCCCCCGCTGGCGGGCGACGTGGATGTGGGCGAACACCGTTGGGAGCTTCGGCGCGGCGCTCATTTGGGGTATCGGCCTGTCGAGCCTTCTCTACGGCCTCCCGATCGACTCCGACGGCGACTTCACCGGCAACCTGATCGATCTGTTCAGGCCGTACACCGTCGCCGCCGGGGTGGCGGTCGTGCTGCTGTTTGCCTTCCACGGCGCGACCTTCCTCACCTTGCGCACGGCCGGTGACTTGTCCGAGCGGGCCGCTGGCGTCGCACGGCGCCTTGCGCTCCCGGCCGCCGTGGTCGGCGCGCTGGCGCTCGCCTGGACGGTTGCGGTCGCGGTCGACCGGAACGACAAAGACCTCTTCCCGCCGCTTCTTCCAGCCGTACTCGGGATCGCCGCGCTCGTTCTCGCCGCGTACTTCGTCTTCGCGCGGCGGAGCGGAGCCGCGTTCACCATGACCGCGCTGGGGACGGTGCTGCTCGTCGCCACGCTCTTCACGAGCCTGTATCCGCGTGTCATGGTCTCCAGCACCGACTTCGCGAATAGCCTCACGATCGACAGCGCCTCGTCCTCCCACTACGCACTTGGCGTGATGACCGTGGTGGCGCTGATCGTGACTCCAATCATCCTGCTCTATCAGGGCTGGACGTATTACGTCTTCCGGCACCGCCTGGGCGGGGGCGAGCACGCGGTCGACCCGGTCGAGCTGGTAGCGCGGAAGACCGGCGCCTAGAGAACCGTGCCGCTGATCGACCCGCGCCTCGGCCGCCGTGCGAAGGCCGTGATGGCGATGCTGGCGGCGGACGCCGCCCTCGGGGTTGTCGCCGCGCTGCTCGTCCTCGCCCAGGCGGTCTTGATCGCGACCGTCGCCGCTCGCAGTTTCGGAGGAGCGACCCTCGACGAGGTGACCCTCCCGCTTCTCCTGCTCGTCGCTGTCGTCGCCGGCCGGGCAGCCACGGCGTGGGGATTCGAGACTGTCGGGAGGCGGGCCGCGACGGATGTGCTCTCGCGGCTCCGGCTCGAGCTCGTCGAGCGGCGGCTTCGCGATCAGCCCGTTGCGCTCGACGGCGCCGAGAGCGCCGAGATCGCAACGACGGCGGTGGCCGGCGCGGCTGCCCTCGAGACGACGTTCGCGCGCTATCTGCCGCAGGTCGTCCTCGCAGTGGTCGTCCCGGTGGCCGTGCTCGTGCTCGTCGCGGCCATCGACCTCGTCTCGGCCGGGGTCATGCTGCTGACGCTGCCGCTGGTTCCCGTGTTCATGTGGCTGATCGGCCGCTATACCGAGCGGCGGACACGCGAGCGCTGGCAGGCGCTGACGCTCCTCGCGACGCACTTCCTCGACGTCGTCCGCGGGCTGCCCACGTTGCGAGCGTTCAACCGCGGTCAGGCGCAGGTCGAACGGATCACCGAGGTCGGCGACCGCTACCGCCGCTCGACGATGGGGACGTTGCGCATCGCGTTCCTCTCCGGAGCCGTGCTCGAGCTTGCCGCCACGCTCGGGATCGCTCTGGTCGCCGTGACTGTGGGCGTGCGGCTGGTGGACGGAAACCTGGCGCTCGAGCCGGGCTTGACCGTGCTCGTCCTCGCGCCTGAGCTCTACCTCCCCCTGCGAAACCTGGCCGCGCAGTTCCACTCGAGCGCCGAAGGCCGGGCGGCGGCTGAACGGCTCCTCGACCTGATCGACACGCCGCCAGCGACGCGGTCCGGCGGGGCTGCGCCGCCCAGCCTGCGGGATCTTCCTGTGCGGCTCGAGGGCGTTTCGTTCTCCTACCCCACCAGGCCAGGTTTTGTGCTGGACGCGGTCAGCCTGGAGCTCGCTCCCGGCGAGACGGTCGCGCTCGTCGGGCCCAGCGGAGCGGGCAAGAGCACGATCGCCGCGCTGCTGCTCCGACTCCTGGAACCGAGGCACGGCCGCGTGACGGTGGGGTCGGTCGACCTGGCTAGCTGCGACTCACGCGCTTGGAGGGCGCAGGTCGCCTGGGTGCCCCAGCGGCCGACGCTCTTCCGCGGCACGGTGGCCGACAACATCCGCCTCGGCGATCCGGCCATGAGGGACGAGCGCGTTCGGGCCGCAGGGGCGCTTGCCGGGGCGGACACGTTCATCCGGCAGCTGCCCCGCGGCTACGACACGGTCGTCGGTGACGGCGGACGGCCGCTCTCGGCGGGCGAGGTCCAGCGGATCGCTCTCGCTCGTGCCTTTCTGCGCGACGCACCCCTCGTGATCCTCGACGAGCCGACTGCGAATCTCGATCCGGAGAGTGCCGAGCTCGTCGCCGAGGCCATAGAGCGGTTGCGAGCGGGGCGGACCGTCCTC
>DASSCT010000068.1:0-6006 GCA_035697545.1 Gaiellaceae bacterium
GCTCCCGCATCGAGCGGCTGTGACGCGCGTCGGACTGCTCTTTCCGGGATCGATGGGCGCGGCGGTGGGAGCGGCGGCGCAGGCCGAGGTGCTGTGGGCGAGCGACGGCCGAAGCGATGCGACCGCGAGGCGCGCGGCTGCGTTTCGTGATGTCGGCACTGTGGCGGAGCTCGTCGGTGCCTCCGAGGTCGTCCTCAGCATCTGCCCGCCGGCGATCGCCGAAGAGGTCGCGGAGCAGGTCTTCGCGCTCGGCTTCGAAGGCACGTTCGTGGAGGCGAACGCGATCACTCCCGAGCGGATGCGCCGAATCGCGGCGCTCGGCGAGCGGGTCGTCGATGGCTCGATCATCGCGTCGAAGGGGATCCACCTGTACCTCGCCGGGGCGGGCTCGGAGCAGGTGGCGGAGCTGTTCGGGGGGACCGACGTGACGGCGATCCCGCTCGACGCGGAGATCGGGGCGGCCTCCGCGCTGAAGATGGCCTTCGGCGGCTGGAACAAGATCGGCATCGCCCTCACCGCTCAGGCCCACGCGATTGCGCGGGCCTACGGCGTGGAAGACCGGCTCGAAGCCGAGGGCATTCCCGAGGACCGCCTTCCGCGCGTGGCCGATCGCGCCTGGCGGTGGGCGCCCGAGATGGACGAGATCGCGGACACCTGCTTGGAGGTCGGGTGGCCCGAAGCGATTCCGCGCGCCGCCGGCAGCTTCTATCGCGAGCTAAGCCAGGAACGCGCGTAGGCGGCGTGCCTCGTCCTCGGCCTCGCGCCTGATCGGGCGGGGGAGAGGGGCGAACGGCTCGAGTTTGATCCGCCCTCGCTCGAGCCTCCAAAGCCCTGCGACGAGCCCGTCGACCAGGAAGCTGGAGAACACGTAGCCGGCCTTGATCACTTCCGGCTGGTACTCGGCCGGGAGAACGCGGGTCCGGTCGGCGTGGGAGAGCAGAAGCGCGTCCCATTTGGGTAGGAACCGCACCGGCGCAGGCGTGTCCGCGTCCGGCCGTGGCGAACGTGGCAGGTCGAAGAGCTCGCGATCCTGTTCGTCGCGGAAGCGGCGGACCCGCGGCTCGAGCGCTTCGAGGGTGGGCGTCACGTCCGCCACGCGCAGGCCAGAGAACTTCAGGAGGTCCTGCCGCGTCGCGGGTCCGAAGGCGGCGAGGTAGCTCTTGACGAACCGCGCCGCGGCGTCCGCCTGCGAGGCCGTCCGCACACCCAGCCAGCGGTCCGCCGTCGTCAGCCGGACGCGGGTCTTGCCCCACGTGCCGGAGGGCGGAACGTGAACGAGCGGGGTGAGGCACCGGACGCGAAACGGGCGGTCGTCGAGCTCGGGCGTCAGGGCGGCGGCATCCGCGTAGGTGAACGTTCCGCGCTCGGCGAGGCGCTCGATCCGCCCGGCCATGTCGTCCACGGGGAGGCCCTCGCGCAGCAGATCCTCGCGCCAGCGGCGGTGGGTCACCTCCGCAAACGCTGGATGGTTCCTCGCCGAGACGAAGTGGAGCGTGACGCGGAAGAGCGTCGCCCGGACGACCTGCCGCCGCTCGAGTGACCCCGTCAACGTGTCTCGCACGAAGCCCTCCAGTCGTGACCAGAGGCCGATGTAAGCCTCGCGCGGGGATTGCGCCTGCACGGCGCAGAGCCGCTCGACCGCGCGGGAAACGGGCAGCCTGGAGCGCTGGAGCAGGAGCTGGCGCGCGAGTGTCGCGCGGTTCAGCTCCGTCGGGCTCAACGTCCTAGGCGTGGAACGCGGCGAGACGCTTGGCCTCCTGGTTCAGTTCGCGTCGGACGCCACGGGGAACCGGCTCTAGTGGATCGAGCTTCACCCGCCCCTCTTCGTAGCGCCATGTACCCGCGACCCGGCCGTCGATGAGAAACGTGTTCGCGGAGTTCGGGGTCTTGACGTTGAAGATGAGCGGCCTGTACTCCTCGGGCAGGATCCCGGTCCCGCGGGCGTGGACGAGTAGCGTCGCGTCCCAGGCGGGAAGAAACCGCGGCGGTGCCGGCGTTTCCGGCGCGGGAATCGGCATCCGGGGAAGGTCGAGCAGCTCCTTGCCGGACTCGTCGCGAAAGCGGCGGAGCTGGATGCGGCCGAGCCCCCGGTCGATCTCGCTAATAGGCAGCATGGCCCAGTCGGCGATGTCCTTCTTCGCGGCCGGCCCGAATGCGGCGAGGTAGCGCCGGATCAGGTGGTCGAGAGCCTCGTCTCGGCGGATCTTGGGGGCAGGAAGCCAGTCCTCGGCGAGGGCGTACAGGTCGGCGCGCCGCTGTTCCCACGTGCCCGACGGCGGAACTCGGACGAGGTCGACGTAGGCGCCGATTCCGAGCGCCGCCTGGCGGCCGAGCAGCTCCTCGACCTCCTTGCGCCGGCGGGGGCCGTCGCGCAGGAGGCGGCGGAGTCGCTTGGCGGCGGCCTGCATCTCGCGAGGATCCACTGCCGGGTGAACGCGCTCCCACCACTCCAAGCGGTCGTCGCGAATCGCGACGAGCAGGGGCCAGTAGTCGGCCTTCGAAACGAGGTGGATCGTCGCGCGCATCATCGTCGCCTGGATCACCGACCGGCGCTGGAGGGCTCGCGTCAGCGCGTCTCGCTCGAAGCTCTCGAGCCGCGACCAGAGACCGATGTACATCGACGGGGCGTATTGGGCCTGCAAACCGCCGATGCGCTCGAGGGCCCTCGAAATCGGGAGTCGGGCGCGTTTTAGGAGCAGCTGGCGCGCGAGCAGCGCGCGGTTCAGCTCACGTTCCGTGAGGACGCGCTCGGCCGGCATCGGGCGACGCTACTGGATGCAGTACAGAGAGCGAGCCGAGTCGACGTCGTCGGCGTGGGCCGTTCCCCAGTCGCCAAGCGCGACGAGCGGCTCGGTGATCGTCCAGCCGAGCGGCGTCAGCGAGTACTCGACGCGCACGGCCTCGGGAACGATCCTTCGGGCGACGAGCCCATCGCGCTCGAGCGCCCTGAGGGTCTCCGTCATGACCTTCTTCGAGACGCCCGGGAGGCACTCGAGCAACTTGCCGTGGCGGTGAACACCTTGCGCCAGCGCGAACAGGAGGTGCACCTTCCATTTCCCCTGCAGCACCTCGAGCGCGCACTCGACCGCAGAGATCAGGTCGATGTCCAGACGCTGCCCGCGGCCGTTGTCGGACGTCGGAGTCTCCATCCCTCAGAGAGTGCCCGATGCCCTCGGCGGGTTCCGTAAAACGTTGCTCACAGAACCGCCGTTGCGTTCCGGAGCTCCAGCCGGAGCGAAGCTACACTGGAGCCCTCGCGGGGCTATAGCTCAGCTGGGAGAGCGCCTGGATCGCACCCAGGAGGTCGCCGGTTCGAGTCCGGCTAGCTCCATAAAGAAAAGCCCTGGTGGCAGGGCTTTTCGTTTTCGAGGCTGGCGACGCTCGGAGGCGTGGTCAACGTTTTGGTCAACGTTGCGCGTCATTGCGATGGGGGCACAGCGGGAGGGCCGCGCCGGATGCCCTCCCCGCTTGTGAAACCCTACGCCGAGGCGAGCAGCGGACAGAGATCGGTCCGCGTTCCGCCGAGCAGATGGAACCCTGTGTCGTCGATCAGGACTCGACCCTTCGTATACGCGAGCAACGGAGGCGAGCCCGCGCCCAACTCACCTGGCAAGAAGAAGAACAACCACGGTCCGGTCGCGGTCAACACTCCGCTTGCCTCGAATGTCCCAGGGCCGGGAATGTTGAGCACGATCGAACTGGTCGGATCATCGGAGTTTGTAAGCCTCACCTTGAGCGCTCCGCTGATCATCGTGCGGCCATCGCCGAACGTGATCGCCTTCGCCTTGTCCGTAAGAATCTCGACCGTCAATTCGAACCCACAGATGCTTGCTGGAATGGTGAAGTCGTCTGATGGCGCGGGCTCTTTGATTGGCTTGTCTGCCGCCGCCACCGGCACCGCAATAGCTGCCACCAGCATCAACGCGGCGAGACTGATCATTGTGTTCCGCATTTATCTATCTCGTCTCTCTCCCCCCTTGGGTAAAGAGCGTCTCGAGCAAGCGATCAACCCTAGGACAAGTCCCGGCGCGAAACGCGACTGACCGGAGTCCGACCGCAGGTCGAGCCTTTCACATGTGCGAAATCGTGACAAGCACAGCAGCCCGGCTGACGTAGCCCCTCAGCGAGCTGCTACTGCCCAATCCCCGCGTCAGCGAGCTGGCGCAGGACGATCTCGCCGGTTCGAGTCCGGCTAGCTCCATTCCCCGCAGCTTACGCGGGCGCGGCGTCCCGTTCGCGCTTGCGGCGGGAGGCCAGCGTCTGTCGCTTCGTCGCAGAGAGCTCGACCTTGCGCAGGCGGATGCTCTTCGGCGTCACCTCGACGCACTCGTCCTCCCGGATGAACTCCAGTGCCTGCTCGAGGGAGAGGGGGCGGGGAGGGATGAGCCGGACAAGCTCGTCCGCATTCGCAGAGCGCATGTTCGTCAGCTTCTTCTCCTTGGTCGCGTTCACGTCCAGGTCCTCGCCCCGGGCGTTCTCGCCGACGACCATGCCTTCGTACAGCTCGTTGCGCGGAGAGATGAACAGCGATCCGCGCTCCTGGAGCGCTGCGATCGCGAATGCCGTCGCGTCGCCTCGTCGGTCAGCGACGAGGCTGCCAGTGGGGCGCATTCGCAGCTCGCCGTGCCACGGCTCCCAGCGCTCGAAGACGTGGTGCATGATCCCGGCCCCGCGGGTCTCCGTGAGGAACTCGGTCCGGAATCCGATCAGCCCGCGGGCCGGCACCAGGTACTCCATTCGCGCCCAGCCTGCCCCGTGGTTGACCATCTGCTGCAACCGGCCCTTCCGCAGCGCGAACAGTTGAGTGACGACGCCGATGTACTCCTCCGGGACATCGATGGCGACGCGCTCGACCGGCTCCTGCGTCGTGCCTTCGACCTTGCGCGTCAGGACCTCCGGCTTGCCGACCGTGAGCTCGAAACCCTCGCGGCGCATGATCTCGACGAGGACGGCGAGCTGGAGCTCGCCACGGCCCTGCACCTCCCAGACGTCGGGACGGGCCGTCGGGAGGACGCGAAGAGAGACGTTCCCGACGAGCTCCTGCTCGAGCCGGCCGATCAGCGCACTCGCCGTCAGCTTGTCGCCCTCGGTTCCAGCGAGCGGAGACGTGTTGATCCCTAGGGTCACGGAGAGCGACGGCTCGTCGACCGAGCTGACCGGGAGCGGCCGCGGATCCTCGGCGTCCGCGATCGTCTCGCCGATCGTGACCTCTGGCAGGCCGGCAAGCGCGACAATCTCGCCGGGCCCCGCCTCGTCGGCGGGCACGCGGTCGAGCGCCTCCGTCACGTAGAGCTCGGTCACGCGCGCGCGCTCGATCGTCCCATCCGCCCTGCACCAGGCGACCTGCTCGCCCCTCCGGATCGTCCCGTGCTGGACGCGCAGGAGGGCCAGGCGGCCGACATAGGGCGACGCATCGAGGTTCGTGACGAGTGCCTGGAGCGGATGCTCCGGGTCGTACGAGGGTGCCGGGACCGTCGCGAGCAGGGTTTCGACGAGCGGCTGGAGATCGGGGGCGAGCTCGTCGGGCGCGAAGCCGGCCCGGCCCTCTCGCGCGTCGGCGTACACGATCGGGAAGTCGATCTGGGACTCGTCGGCGTCGAGGTCGAGGAAGAGCTCGTAGACCTCGTTCATGACCTCTGCCGGGCGCGCGTCTCGACCTCGCCGCCGAAGTCGGCGTGCCCGGGGGTGTCGATGATGTTGATGAGCAGGCCCTTGCGACGGACCGCGGTGTTCTTCGCGAGGATCGTGATGCCCTTCTCGCGCTCGAGGTCCCCGGAGTCCATGACGCGCTCGGCGACGCCCTCGGCCTGGTGGGCGGTGAACGCGCCGGCCTGGTGGAGCATCGCGTCGACCAGCGTGGTCTTGCCGTGGTCGACGTGCGCGACGATCGCGACGTTGCGGAGATCGCTACGGGTGGTGGGCATGGCGAGGTGACGTCGCTTTCGGTGGGGACCAGATCGGGAGGCGCGCACGGGTCGGGCCGGCACAGCCTGCAGGTGGATCGTA
>DASSCT010000069.1:0-6108 GCA_035697545.1 Gaiellaceae bacterium
GGCAGGAGCGCTGGCAGAGCGTGTTCTTCACGCTCAAGGATCCCGGCGACGGCGCCTGCCTGCCCGTGTCCATGCCGCGCGGTCAATTCGACGCGCTCCGCCTCGACCTGGTCGACGGAGAACGCGTTCACGTCTACGGACGCCCGGAGCTCTTCGAGGCCCGCGGAGACTTCCGGCTCAGGGCGCTTTCCATCGAGCGATTCGGCCTCGGCGACCATCTTGCGGCGCTCGAGCGTCTGAAGCAGAAGCTGGCAGCCGAGGGCCTCTTCGCGCCCGCCCGCAAGCGCCGTCTGCCCCGCTTTCCTCGACGCGTCGGCCTCGTCACCGGGAACGACGCCGCCGCCAAGCGCGACGTCCTGACCGCGATCACGACTCGGTTTCCGCCCGCCCGCGTCCTCGTCGCCGAGACCTATGTCCAGGGCCCACGCGCAGCGCCCGCCCTCGCCACAGCGCTACAGGATCTCTGTGCGCAGCCGGGCGTAGATGTCATCGTGCTCGCGCGAGGCGGCGGCAGCTTCGAGGATCTACTCCCCTTCAGCGACGAGCGGCTCGTTCGAGCGGTTGCCGCATGCAGCGTCCCGGTGGTCTCCGCGGTCGGCCACGAGCAGGACACGCCGCTGACCGACCTGGCCGCCGACGCCAGAGCATCCACCCCGAGCGTCGCCGCCCGCCTCGTCGTCCCAAATGCCGACGAGCTCCGCGAGCGGCTGAACCAGACACGCCGGCGCCTCCAACACGCGCCGCTCCTCCTGCTCGAGCGCAAGCGCGCCAGGCTCGACGGCGCGTATGGCCGCCTTCGCGCGCTCTCTCCGCGCGCCACGCTCGAGCGCGGCTACGCGATCGTCCGCACCGACGAGCGAATCGTCCGCGCCTCGCAGGAGCTCCAGCCCGGGTCTCACGTCGAGGTCGAGCTCGGGGAGGGCGGCTTCGGTGCAACCGTGGAAGAGACGCGATGACCTACGAAGAGGCACAAAGGGAGCTGGAGCAAATCGTCCAGCAGCTCGAGTCCGGCCAGGCCGACCTCGACAGCGCGATCAGGCTGTGGGAACGCGGCGAGGAGCTTCAGCGGATCTGTCTCGAGAAGCTGGACTCGGCACAGGGCAAGATCGAAACGCTCAGGCCCACGGAACCTGCTTAGAATCACCCGATGGCCAGCGAAGTAGCCGACCTCCTGAAACAGGTCCCACTCTTCTCCGACCTCGACGGCAAGGAGCTGGAGCACATCGCCAACGCGATGAAGCAGCGCATCTTCCAGCCCGGCCAGGAGATTGCGGTCGAGGGTGAGAGCGCAGTTGGCTTCTTCGTGATCGAAGACGGACAGGCGAAGGTCACGGTGCACGGCGAGGAGCGCCGCACACTCGGCCCGGGCGACTACTTCGGCGAGATCGCGCTCATCACCCAGGGCGCCCGCACCGCCACCGTCACGGCCGACACGCAGCTCAAGACCTTCGGCATGACCTTCTGGGAGTTCCGACCGCTGGTCGAGGAGACGCCGAGCATCGCCTGGAAGCTCCTCCAGGGCGCCGTCAAGCAGTACGCGCCGTCGGAAACCTAACCGGCGGCCAGCCGCGCGCCAAGCTCCACGAGATCCTCTCGCGACCGCTCCGGCTCCCCGCTGAGCTCGTAGACCTCGACCCCTTCGGGCCACTCGACCACACGCCCGCCGAAGAGCACGCAGCGGACACCGACCTCCTGACACGCGTTCAGCACGGCCGAGGGTCCCTTGCCCATGAAGGTCGAGCGATCGATCGTTCCTTCGCCGGTCACGACGACGTCCGTCTCCCGCAGCCGGTCGTGAAACGCGACCAAATCGAGGACGAGCGGCGCGCCCTCGACGAGCTCGGCGCCGAGGGAGGCCAACGCCGCTCCCAAACCCCCCGCCGCGCCCGCCCCGGGTAGATCCTTGTACGGCGCGAGTGTCGCGTTCTCCAGCCGTCGCTCGAGCTCGCCGAGCTGCTCCGGCAGCGCCCCCTTCTGCCGCGCGAACACGCGCACAGCGTCGAGCAACGGTGCACGCACATCGCACGCCGCCCGCACCGGAACCGAAATCGAATCCACGACGTCCAAGAGTCCAGCTCCCCCGTCGACCGTCGCCGTTCCGCCCAGGAAGACGATCAGCTCCGCAGGGCCCCCGGCCAGCGCAGCCTGAATCAGCTCCCCGAGCCCACGGCTCGAGGCGCGCATGACATCGCGTTCCTCCTCCGCGACGAGCCCCAACCCGATCGCCTCGGCCGCCTCGACCGCCGCAACGCCGCCGGGAAACAGCAGCCACCGAGCCCGAACCGGCCGCCCGAGCGGATCGGCTACGACCGCCTCGCGCCACTCGCCTGCGCCCAGAACCTCGAGCGTCCCCTCGCCCCCGTCCGCGACGGGCAACTCCCGAGCCTCGGCCCCGCCGCCGCGCAAGCCCTCGGCCAGCACAGCGGCCGCGTCTCGCGCGGACAGGACTCCCTTGAGGCTAGCGGGAGACGCCAGCGCGCGCACGGGCGCGTTCCGGCTCCTCGGCCGGCTCTTCCTCGCGATCCGCTTCGATCCGCTGCAGCATCGCGAGCGAGAGGCCTTCCCGCGTGAGGAAGAGAAGCCCGATCCCGACGCCGACCGACATCTCCAAAACCTGCAGGCCGAGCCCGAAGGCGATCCCCGTCGCGTAGGGGACGCCGTAGGAGCGCAGCGGCAGAGCGACAACCGCCTGCAGCAGCCCGATATTCCCGGGCCAAAGGGGGAAGAGGTTCGCGACGTTCATGAGCAGCAGGACCATCCCGGCTGCCGGCAAGTGCTCGTCGATCCCGAACGCGAACATCGTCGCCCAGACCGCAAGGAGCTGGAGAAACCAGCCCATCGTCTGGAGAAGGGCGGCGGCGATGGCCGCACCCGGCTCCCGCATGACGTTCAGGCCCAACCGCGCCATCGCGAGCAGCCTGCGCGCGGCCCGAGCGCCCTCCGGCAACGGCCGGTGCTCGAGCCCCGCGATGAGGATCGTCACCAAGAACAACGCGACGCCGACGACGATCACGATCAGAAGGCTCGTGATCGCCCACTCGGGAATCTTCGCCGTGGCCAGCACGTAGCCGGTCAGCAGCAGCGCCGGAACGATGTCGAACAGCCGATGGGCGAAGACCGACCCGAGCAGCCGACCCGTTGCGCCCGTGCCCCGTGGCATGTCCCGTGTCAGTACGGCTACACGCGCGAGCTCGCCAATTCGACCGGGCAGCACCGCGTTCCCAAGGAGGCCGATGGAGAACGCGGAGAAGATCCGCGGAAAGCGAGGCATCTGCTCATCGGGGAGCGCCTGGTCGATGACGGTCCGCCAGGCCAGCGCCCGCACGAGGACGGAGAGCAGGTTGAGGCCGATTGCAGCGGCGATCCACCCCCACGAGACGAGCCGGAACGCCCTGCCGACGTCGTCCCACTCCGGGCCGCGCCACCAGACCAGCCCGGCGATGGTGACGAGCATGCAGAGGGCGAAGAGAACCCGGAGAAACCAGTTCCGCGGAAACGGAGTCATGCGGCCGTCGGCACCCGTCCGAGTACCCGCTCATAGATCCGGAGCAACCGCCGACCCACCTCCTCCCACGAGTAGCGTTCCTCCGCGATCCGGCGCGCGGCGAGCCCGAACCGGCAGCGGCGGTCCTCGTCGGCGAGGAGCTCGACGATCGCCTCCGTCAACGCCGAGGGATCGCCGGGCGGAACCGTCAGCCCGACCTCCGGAGACATGACATCACGGTAGCCCTCGATGTCGGAGGCCACGACCGGAGTGGCCGCCGCGAAGGCCCGCGTCAGCACCATCCCGAAGCTCTCACGGCCCAGGGACGGCGCCGCCATCGCCTTCGCCGAGAGCAGCTCCTCGGTCAGCCGCTCCTGGGACAGGAAGCCCAGCACGTCGATCCCGTCCTCCGAGATCCGCTGCCTCGCAATCAGCAGCCGGACGGCGAGCGGATCGGCGCCGATCACCCGCAGACGCGCGCCCGTGCGCCGACGGATCTCCGGCCAGGCACGCAGCATCACAGGCAGGCCCTTGCGCGACTCCTGCCGGCCGACGAAGAGGATCTGGTGCTCGCGCTGGGACGGATCCGCCGTCGGCGGGATGAGGACACCGTTCGGGATCACCTCGTACCGCGCCGGCGCGAGCCGCTCCGCCGCCTCCCGAGCGCGCTCCGAGACGGCGATCCGCACATCGATCCGATCGAGCAGGAAGCCCCAGATCGGCGCCCCGAGCTTCGCCCAACCCGACCCGCCCGAGGCATGGAACGTCGCGACCACGGGAGAGCGCGCCATCGCGAGCGCGCCGATCGCCAGGGCGGGCGCCATCGGCTCGTGCACGTGGAGTAGGTCGAACCGCTCGCGCTCCAAGGCCCGCTTGAGCCGCGGCACCGAGCGCGGCCCGAGGATGATGTTCGGGAGCGAACCGTTCGCCGGCACGATTGCCGAGCGTCCGACTGGAATCACGTCCGGCGGCGGAGGACCGTCGCGGCCCACGCGCGGGTGGAGGGCCCGGGTGAACTGCCCGGGCGGGTCGTTGCCCATGATCGTCCGAGTCTCGACGCCGAGCTCCTGCAGCGTCTGCGCCTGAAGCTCTGCGTGCTCCACGACAGCACCCCAGAACGACCACGAGTACGGGACGACGATCCCGACCTTCACCGAGGGGAGGCTATCGCGCTGCCTGCTTCGCAACGTATAGGCGCTTGTGACACGATCCGTCGTCGTGGATACGAGTCGGATCGCCGCATTTCCGGTCTTCGCTGATCTTCCTGCGGCGGAGCTCGACGAGCTCGCGGCCGCGATGCGCGAGGTCGAGATCGAAGCGGGTGCCGAAGTCATCACCCGGGACGACTACGGAACCGCCCTCTACTTCATCGAACAGGGAGAGGCCGATGCGCTGCCTGGCGGTGGCGAAGCGACCCAAGCTCTGGGCCCCGGAGACACGTTCGGCGAAATCGCACTCCTCCTGACGGGACAGCGGACGGCCACCGTCGTGGCGCGCACGCCGATGCGGCTCCTCTCGCTTTCCGGTCAGGACTTCGACCGGATCCAGCGGCGCGTACCTGAGCTCGAACGCTCGCTGCGCCGCCTGAGTGTCGACCGCGCGGGTCGGTAGTCACACCAGCGTTGATCGAGCCGTTCAGCGTCCGCCTTGCCACATCTGGCGACGTTGAGGCGATCGCGCGGCTAGTCGCTTCTATGGGCCCGGACTCCCTCGCAACACCAGAGCTTGGCGTCGACCAGCGGATCGAGAGGCTCCGTCGAGTCTTCGAGACCGGCCGCAACGTTCACTTCGTGGCCGAGGCGGGCGGCGAGGTCGTCGGCGAGCTCAACCTCGCTTTCCATGATCCTGGTCCCGCAGAGCTGGGCTTCAGTGTCCGTCCGGAATGGCGACGGCGAGGCGTGGCAAGCGCGCTCATGAACGAAGCGGTGCAGTGGGCACAAGCACAAGAGCTACACAAGCTCTATGCCCATGTGTTCCCCGAGAACCAGGCAGCTCTCGCCTTCCTCGAAAAGCACGGATTCAGCGAGGAGGGACGTTTGAAAGCTCACGTCCGGCGCCAATCGGGCAAACCGCGCGACGTCGTCGCGCTGGGCCGCATTCTCGCGTAATCCTTGTTCTGAGCCTGGGGCTCTCGAAGAGCGGTTCGGTCCCGAGCTCCCGCGTTTGCGCCGGGCGGGGCGTGGGGTCAGACCCCGTCGCGAGCCTGCAACACCTTGTCCCCAAACGGGACACGTCTCATGGCATGGCGGCGTGCGCTTGGGGCCGTCTGGGGACAGATCGTCACACGTCTGCGCGTCATTTGTTCCACTTTTTGAGGCGGGTGACCCCCAGGCTCACAGAACGACCACGAGTACGGCGCGAGGGCGAGCGCGGCCGGCCTCGCTACCCGTCTGAGGTCGTCGACCTTCCGCGCCGCCGGCGGCCTAACCGGTGTGCCTGCGTCGGCAAGCAGAAACCATCCCCGCTCCGCGTCGTAGCCGAGCACCTCGGCGATTCGATCCGGCGAGCGTTCGAACAGGCTTGCGGTCAGGCGCGGCTCGAACGCCTCCACCGCGCCGCAGGCCTTGAACCAGACCTGCCCACGGGCCACCGGCACGCGCAGCACCGTCGCCCACGGCCGCTCG
>DASSCT010000070.1:0-8363 GCA_035697545.1 Gaiellaceae bacterium
TCGATTCCGTCGACGCGAACCTTTGGATAAGCCCGTGCGATCGCCAAACTCGAGAAGCCCTGGCCGCAGGCGACGTCGGCGACACGGGCGGGCGGATCGCTCTCCAGCCGCTCGTGGACATCCCGGATCGCGGGGAGCCACTCGCTCCCGAGCAGCGTGTCGAACATCGGCCGCGTGAACTCGGCCTGGCCTTCGTGGAGATCGGCGCCGTAGGAGGTGTACGGAACGCCGTCCCCGGTCGCGAACGCTTCGACGAGCTCGTCCAGCGCCGTCGTGCAGGCCGCGACGAGCTTGGCGATCGGGGCGATGAAGTTGAGACTCGTCTCGTCGAGCAGCGCCTCGTCGTGGCCGGCGGGGAGCGAGTAGCGGCGCTCGTTCGCGTCCTTTCCGGCGTCGTCGACCTCGAGGATTCCGCTCGTCGCCTGTTGCTCGAGCCACTCGCGCACGTAGCGCTCGTTCGTTCCCGTGGCCTCGGCGAGGGCCGGCACGGTCAGCGTCCCCTGGTCGGCCAAGGCTCGGTACAGGCCTAGGCGGCCGCCGAGATAGACCGCGAGAAGATCCCACGTGCCGAGCGTCGCCTCGAAGAGGCGCTCGACGAGCGCGTCGCGGCGTTCATCGGTCGCCGCCATCCGGCAAGCCTATTCGGCGGTGTCGATCTGGGCCTTCTGGAGCCGGCCGGAGTAGTCGACGTAGATCGACTTCCACTCGGTGAACACGTCGAGGGCGGCCTGGCCCGCTTCGCGGTGGCCGTTGCCAGTGTCCTTCGTCCCGCCGAAGGGCAGGTGCACCTCGGCGCCGATCGTCCCGGCGTTGATGTAGGTGATGCCCGTGTCGAGATCGCGCATGGCGCGGAAGGCCTTGTTGACGTCGCGCGTGAAGATCGACGAGGAGAGGCCGTACTTGACGCCGTTCGCAGCCTTGATCGCCTCGTCGAAGCTGTCGACGGGGATCAGCGCCGTCGTCGGGCCGAAGATCTCCTCCTGCGCGATGCGCATCCCGGGCTCGACATCGCCGAAGATCGTGGGGCGGTAGTAGAAGCCCTTCTCGAGCCCGTCGTTCGAGGCGACCTCGCCGCCGGTCAGGAGCTTCGCGCCTTCGTCCTTGCCGACCTGCGTGTACGAGTCGATCTTGTCCAGCGCGGACTGGTTGATGACCGGACCGACGTCGGTGTCCTCCTCCCACCCCACGCCGAGCCGCAGGCGCTCGGCGGCCGACACGAGCTTCGATTGCAGCTCCTCGTAGACGCCGCGCTGGACGATGACGCGGCTCGCGGCCGTGCAGCGTTGGCCGGAGGTGCCGAAGGCCGACCAGATGATCCCCTCGACGGCCAGGTCGAGGTCGGCGTCGTCGAGGACGGTGATCGCGTTCTTTCCGCCCAGCTCGAGATGGACGTGCTTGAGGCCGTCGGCCGCCGCCTTCAGGACCGCGACGCCGGTCTCGCGGGAGCCCGTCAGGGAGATCACTCGGACATCCGGGTGCCGGACGAGCGCCTCGCCGACGGTGCCGCCCCCGCCGTGGACGACGTTCAGGACCCCTGGAGGCAGCCCGGCCTCGGCTAGCAGCTCGACGTAGCGCTGGCCGAGCGTCGGCGTGTCCGTCGCGGGCTTGAAGACGACCGTGTTGCCGGCGACGAGCGCCGGCAGCGTCTTCCACGAGGGAATCGCGATCGGGAAGTTCCACGGCGTGATCACGCCGACGACGCCGATTGGCATCCGCACGCTCATCTGGAACTTGTCCTTGAGCTCCGACGGCGTCGTTTGGCCGAAGAGGCGTCGTCCTTCACCGCCCATGTAGAAGGACATGTCGATCGCTTCCTGGACGTCGCCGCGCGCCTCGGGAAGCACCTTGCCCATTTCCCGCGCCATCAGCTGCGCGAGGTCTTCCTTGTGGTCAGTCAGGAGCTGGCCGAAGCGGAAGAGGATCTCTCCTCGCCTCGGCGCCGGGACGAGCCGCCACTCCTCGAACGCGGACTTCGCCGCGGCAACGGCCTCTTCGACGTCCTTCTCCCCGGAGAGCGGAAAGGTGCCGATCGGCTCGCCGTTCGCCGGGCTCGTCGACTCGAACGTCTCGCCGGCCGCGGCGTCGACCCACCGGCCGGCAATGTAGTTCTGGTAGCTCTTCGTCTCGACAAGCGCCATCGGCGCCTAGGTTACTCGGGCGCGTCGCTCGGGAGGAAGGTTCCCGGCGCCCGAGGCCGCCGGCGGTCTCGGGTTACGCGCTTGCCTCCCGCATGGCGGCCTGAGCGGCGGTCCGGGCCGGTGCGCCGATCGACGATCACCGTCACGTTCGGGTTGTCCTTGTAGTACTCGGTGAGCCGCTCGAAGAGCTCGCCTTCGAGCTCGGGTGGGATGACGCAGTAGATCATCGGCCTACGACCGATTGTAGGGACGGCCGAAGCTTTATATGCGCGCGATATCCGGAACGACACGACCTTCCGTGTCGACCCGGGCGTTCCAGCCCTTGAAGAGGGAGTCGAGCTCGCCGGGCTCGTGACCGCGGGCCTCGAGGCG
Source organism: Gaiellaceae bacterium (assembly GCA_035697545.1). Classification (GTDB taxonomy): domain Bacteria; phylum Actinomycetota; class Thermoleophilia; order Gaiellales; family Gaiellaceae; genus JACDAN01. The sequence continues at coordinate 2,511 of DASSCT010000070.1, forward strand.
GACCGGCTTCCCCGACTCGCCGGAGACGCGGTACTGGTACCAGCTGATGTCCCAGGCGATCGTGATCACAAGCTCCTGGTTCACACCCTTGAGCTGCAGGATGCTCGCGCGCGGCTCGCCGAGGCTCTTCGCGACGCCGCCGATCGTCCGGCGGTAGTCGCTGCGGTTGAACAGGTCGGCGGCCTCGACCATCGCCAGCTCGGGCTCGCTGAGCCGGCGCAGGATCGGCTCGGAGACCACGGTCTCCTCGGTCTGGGAGCGAACGGGTGTGAAGAGCTGCGAAAGCCAGCTCCTGCGCTTGCGCCGCTGCACCGGCACGGTCGGGGTCGTCGGCGTCCCTTCCTTGATCCAGCCGTACTCGACCGCGATCTCCTGGCAGAGCGGACAGACGTCGACGAACTCGCCGTCCTGCGGCGCATAGCGAGTCGCCCGCTCCCCGGTCAGCAGGCTCCGATCGCAGATTGCGCACGACCGGGCCACAGCCTGGCTGCTGATCTGCATGAGGGGCGATCTTAGCCCAGCGTCACCGGCTCGCCTGCGGGTATGCTGGCCGCGTACATGTGTCTTTTACAGGTATGAGGAGGCATCGCCGTCATTCACGGGTTCGTCGCCGGATCGGGCCGGGTGAGTACGACGTCCGAGCTCGCGTCGAGCGCTTCGCGGAGCCGGCGGTTCTGCTCCTGCTCCGGGAGCGTCCGGCGCACGGGTACGAGCTCCTCGAGCAGCTTCCCGAGGTGACCGGAGAGCGCGTCGACATGGGCAACCTCTACCGGTTCTTGCGCCTGCTCGAGCACGATGGCTTCGTCCGCTCCCGATGGGACGACGAGGCGCCCGGCCCGAGCAAGCGTGTGTACGAGCTCACCGACGAGGGGCGCGCGCTCCTCGCCCAGTGGGCCGAGGCCCTGCGTGACGCGCAGGAGCGCATCGACGGCTTCCTCACGAGAAACGCAGAGAGGAGGTGAGCACATGCATCACAGGCGACATCGTCGCGGCTTCCGCCGCCACGGCATCGGCCGCGGCTGGTACGACCGCGAGAAGGTTCTCGAGCGGCTGGAGGAATACCAGCGTGACCTGGAACAGGAGCTCGCGGACGTCTCCGATCTGATCAAACGGCTTCAGGCCGGTGAGCAGCAGGGCGGGACGACCGAGACCGCAACGGTCTAGGCATGTCGGGGCGGACGGCGAGAGCCCTCCGCCCCGCCCTAGGCCGTCAAACGGGACCCGCTTCGGACATCGTCCTCGTGCCTGGCACGATGACGTGGCCTTGCGGGACGGTTTGGGTCGCGGTCGCTGGTCCGAAACGGCCCGGAGCCTAGGGGCGGTGCGCGAGCCGGGGGCCACGATGCTCGAAGTCCCCACGGTCTCTTCTAGCCACTGTCCGCGTGCCTGGCACCGGGACGTGGCTCGGCGGGACGGTTTGGGTTGCCTTTTGCTCGTCCGGAAAGCGCTGGTCTTCGGTCGGCATCTGCTGTCTGAGACGATGCGCGCATGGCGCACGAGCTCTGGGACGTGGCGCCCGGTCTCTGGATCTGGCGGGTCGAGCATCCGGACTGGGCTCCTCACGTCGACTGGGATCCGTTCGTCACGTCGACCTGCGTCGAGTCCGGCGGTGAAGTGGCGGTGCTCGATCCGCTCACGCCGCCCGACGATGCGAGCGAGATCTGGGAACGGTTCGACGCGCGCCCTCCGACTGTCGCAGTCGTGCTCAAGCCCGACCACGTTCGTGACGTCGACCTCTTCGTCGAGCGCTACGGCGCCCGCGCCTACGGCCCGTCGCTCTTCTGGCGTAACAACATCCCCGAGAGCGAGCTCGAGCCGATCGAGCCGGGAAGCAACCTGCCCGGAGAGCTGGTGGCGCTCTACGACGGACGCGGCCGGAACGAGACGCCGCTCTGGCTTCCCGAGCAGCGCGCCCTGGTCTTCGCAGACGCCCTCACCGAGCGGGACGGCCGGCTGCTGGTCTGGGGAACGCCCTGGCACGAGGAGCGTGTCCTCCCCGCTCTCCGTGCACTGCTCGATCTGCCCTTCGAGCACGTGATCGTCTCCCACGGCGAGCCGCTGCACGACCGGGCCGCCTTCGAACGCGCGCTCGAGCTTCCGCCCTGGGTTGGCTAGCTTTGCCGCTGCCGCCAGCGGTGGAGGTTCTTCGATTTCGCCGCAGACTTCGGCGGCTCAGACTTCGGCGGCGGATCGTGCTCGGCGAGCCAGCGCGCTGCTTCGTCGTCCGGGTCGAGGCCGGCCTCGCGCTCCCGCTCTCCGCGCTTCTTCGCGCCCCGCTCGGAGAGCCGGAATCTCAGGCCTTAACCTCTTCCTTCTCCTTCTGCGCCTCGGCCACAAGCTTCTGGGCCACGTGCGTCGGGACTTCTTCGTAGCGCGTGAAGGCCATGTGGTAGTCGCCGCGGCCGCCGGTCATCGAGGTCAGCGACTGCGAGTACGTGAGCATCTCGGCCATCGGGACCTCGGCCTTGATCATCGTCATGCCGGCGCCGACGGGCTCCATGCCGAGCAGCCGGCCACGGCGCGAGTTGAGGTCACCGTTGACCGAGCCGACCGCGTCGTCCGGAACCGTCACGTCCACCTCCATCATCGGCTCGAGCAGGACCGGGTCGGCCTCCCCGTAGGCCTGCTTGAACGCCAGCGAGCCGGCGATCTTGAACGCCATCTCCGAGGAGTCGACCGAGTGGTGTGAGCCGTCCACGAGCAGGACGCGGACACCCTGCACCGGCGCTCCGGCGAGCTCGCCGTGCATCATCGCCTCCTGGATCCCCTTGTCGACGGCGGGCCGGAAGCCCTGGGGAATGACGCCGCCGACGATCTTGTCGACGAACTCGTAACCCGTGTGCCCCTCGATCGGCTCGAGGACGATGTGCGCATCGCCGAACTGGCCACGTCCGCCTGTCTGTTTCTTGTAGCGGCCGTGGCCCTTCGACTCGCGGCGGATCGTCTCCAGGTACGGCACCCGCGGCGGGCGCAGGTCGACCTCGACGCCGAAGCGGCGGTTGACCCGGTCCACGGCGACCTCGACGTGCATCTGGGAGAGGCCGGAAAGCAGCTGCTCGCCCGTCTGCTGGTCACGACGGAGGACGAGCGTCGGGTCCTCCTCGGACAGACGTCTCAGTGCGGAACCGAGCTTCTCCTCGTCGCCCTTGGCCTTCGGCGCGATCGCGAAGCTCATCACCGGCTCCGGAAAGTCGATCTTCGGCAGCTCGACGTCCTTGTCGGCGTCCAGCAAGAGGTCGCCGGTCAGCGTCTCCTTGAGCTTGGCGACGGCGCCGATGTCGCCGGGCCCGAACTCCTCGGCCTGCTCGTGCTCCTTGCCCTGAAGGGTCAGGAGCTGGCCGACGCGCTCCTTGTTGCGGGACCTGTGGTTCACGAGCGTCGCGTCGGACGTGACTTTGCCCTCGAGGACCCGGAACACGTTGATGCGGCCCGCGAACGGATCGGCGACAGTTTTGAAGACGAAGGCTGCGCTTCCTGCGCCGTCCACATGGACGTCGAAATCCTTCTTCGCCGGCGAGGGGATCCCCTCGACGAGCAGGTCGAGGATCGCGGTCGTCCCGAGATTCTTGGTCGCGACGCCGCAGGCAACGGGGAAGATCTCGCCGCGCGTGACCGCGTCCTTGAGCGCGTGCGCGACCTCCTCGTCCGAGAGCTCCTGACCGTCGAGGTAGCGCTCCATCAGACCTTCGTCCGTCTCCACCACGGAGTCGAGGAGCTTCTCGCGGTACTCGGCCACCTGGTCGCTCATCTCTGCGGGGATCTCGCCCGGCGCAGCCTCCTTGCCGCCCTCGGGGCTCGTGTACGCCTTCATGTGCAGGAGGTCGACGATGCCGCTCAGCTCGTGCTCCGCGCCGATCGGCAAATGGATCGCGACGGCGCGCGGCGAGAGCGAGCTCTGGAGAGCGTTCAAGACCCTGAAGAAGTCGGCGCGCTCGCGGTCGAGCATGTTCACGAAGAAGACCCGCGCTAGGCCGAGCTCCTCGGCTCTCGACCATACCCGGCTCGTCTGAACCTCGACGCCCATGACCCCGGAGACGACGATCAGGGCGCCCTCGACCACGCGGAGCGCCGCAATCGTGTCGCCCTGGAAGCTCGGCTCACCGGGGGTGTCGATCAGGTTGATCTTGCGTCCCTGCCAGTCGAGGTGGCAAAGCGAGGCGGAGATGGTCATCTGCCGCCGCTGCTCGTCCTCGTCCCAGTCGCCGACAGTGGAGCCCTGCTCGATCGTCCCCAGCCGGTTCACGGCCCCGGACTGGAAGAGCATCGCCTCGACGAGCGACGTCTTCCCGGTCCCACGGTGGCCGGTGACGGCGACGTTGCGGATCTTTCCGGACTCGACAGCGGGCATGCGAACAGGTCCTCCTCGGTCTCGTTGGAGTCAGGATGTTATCGGCGGTCTAGGGCTTGGCTCGGGCCCTCTGAGCGGCGCCGGAGAGGCGCGCCTTGAGGCGCAGGACCGCCTTGGTGTGGAGTTGCGACACGCGCGACTCGGTAACGCCGAGCACCTCGCCGATCTCGCGCAGGGTCAGCTCCTCGTAGTAATAGAGCGTCACGACGAGCTTCTCACGCTCCGGCAGGCGTGCGATCGCCTCTCCCAGGGCCTCCTTCAGCTCGGTGGCGGCGAGTGCGCTGTCCGGAGCAGGCGCCTCGGTGTCTTCGATCGTGTCGATGAGGGCGATTTGCTCGCCGCCGGTGCCGCCGATCGTCCATAGCTCGTCGAGTGCCGCGATCGAAGAGCGCGAGATGTCCGTCAGGCTGGCCTCGAGCTCGTCGACGGAGATCCCCACCTGCCGGGCGATCTCCTCGTCGGTCGGGGGACGGTGCAGCTTGCTCTCGAGGTGGGCGATCGCCCGCTCGATCTCGCGCGCGCGGGCGCGGACGGAGCGCGGCACCCAGTCGAGCGAGCGGAGCTCGTCGATGATCGCGCCCCTGATTCGGGTGATGGCATAGGTCTCGAACTTGACGTCCCGGTCGGGGTCGTACCGCTCGATCGCGCCCATCAGGCCGAGCAGCCCGTACGAGACGAGATCCTCTTCCTCCACGTGGGCTGGAAGGCCGCTACCGAGCCGGCCGGCAACGTACTTCACGAGCGGCGCATACGTGAGGATCAGGCGGTCGCGGAGAGCCTTGTCGTCGGGCGTGGCGCGAAAGGATCGCCAGAGGCCCCGGGTGTCGTCGACCTGAGACACGCGCAAACAATACGGTCCTAGCGCATCCTTTCCTCACCGGCCCACGGGCGCAGGCGCGGAATCCAGCGTGGAACGTTGGCTTCGTAGGCCTCGTAGTCGGCGCCGAAGCGCCGACGGAGACCACGTTCCTCGACGAGTGGGATGTATACGGCGTTGGCCCCGAGGACGGCCGCGAACCAGATCAGGAGCGCCGGCGAGGAGAAGCACGCGGCCTCTCCGAGCAGGATGAAGAGCACGCCGCTGATCATCGGATTGCGGACATACCGGTACGGGCCTCGCACGACGAGCCGTGAGGTCGGATCCCAGGGAGCGAGCGTTCCTCGACCGACAGTGGCGAAGAGCCTGACGGTGCTGATCACGAGCACAAGGCCGATGGCGATCAGCGGAATGCCGACGACGGCCGGCGGGCGCAGGGAAGCGCCGGTCTGCCAGACGATCAGCGCGGGAACGCCGACGGTGACGATTCCGGGCAGGAGCAGGACGGCGGCGAGCGGCCGCCAGAGGCTCACGAGTGCCGCGCCGCGCGGAACGTCCGTACGGCGAGGCCGGCCATCCAGAGCGTGAGCACCCCGGCGGCGGCGACGATCACCCAGACCCGTGCGGTGAAGGCCGCGGCGGTGATCCCGGCGAAGAAGAGGGTGAGGAAGGAAAAGAGCGCGCCCTG
>DASSCT010000071.1:0-4651 GCA_035697545.1 Gaiellaceae bacterium
CATCTCTCGCTGGTCGCGCTGGGAGTCGGGCCCGGCGACGAGGTGATCACGAGCCCGATCACCTGGCCGGCGACCGCCAACGTGATCGTCCACTGCAGCGCGACGCCGGTCTTTGTCGACGTCCGCGACTCCGATCTCAACATCGATCCGGAGCGAGTCGCGGAGGCGGTGACCGAGAAGACGGAGGCGATCCTGCCCGTGCACCTTGCCGGGCAGCCGTGCGACCTCGAGCCGCTGTGGGCGCTCGGAATCCCCGTGGTGGAGGACGCGGCGCACGCGCTCGAGAGTGCGTACCGCGGCCGGAAGTTGGGCGGCCTCTCGGACGCGACCTGCTTCTCGCTCTATGCAACGAAGAACGTCGCCGCCGGCGAGGGCGGCGTCGTCGCCATGAACCGGGACGATCTCGCGGAGCGCCTCGAAGAGCTGCGGATCATGCGACGGGCCGGCGGCTCGCTCTACGACATCGCCGTGCCGGGCTACAAGGCCAACCTTTCCGACGTGCTCGCCTCGATCGCGCTCGTGCAGCTCGACAAGCTGGAGCGCCACCGGGCGATCCGCGAGCGGCAGTTCGCCGCCTACGACGACGCAGTGGCGGAACTGGAGGGGGTCGAGCCGCTCGCCCGCGACCCGCGCGACACGCACGCGTTCCACCTCTACATCGTTCGCATCGACCCCGAGCGGGCAGGCGGCTCCCGTGACGACTACGGCGCGCTGCTCGCAGAGGAGAACATCGCCACGAGCATCCACTTCCTTCCGGTGCACACGCTGAGCGCCTACCGCGATCTCGAAACACCAGAGCTGCCGGTGGCCGAGCGTGCCGGCGCCGAGGTGCTCTCGCTGCCGGTCTCGCCGGCCCATTCGGACGACGACATCGCCGACGCCGTCGCGGCGCTCAGCCGCGTCCACGCTCGCCTCACCGCATGAACAGAGGCCTCAGGGTCGGGCTGACCCTCATCGTCACCGGGCTGTGCGCGGCCTACGTGCTCTGGAAGATCGACGTCGGACAGACGATCGACATCCTCGGCGGCACCAGCGTCGGGTACTTCCTCCTCGCCATGGCGATCACCCTGGTCACGACCTGGCCGATGGCGCTCCGCTGGAAGTGGCTCCTGGACGCGAAGGGGATTCATGACCGGCTTCGGTGGCTCACACGGGCCTACTTCGTCTCCTACGCGGCAAGCCAGGTGCTCCCGACGGCCGTCGGCGGCGACGCCGCGCGGATCTTCGAGACGGCTCGCCGCCATCCGGGCAACACCGGCACGATCGCGGGCTCCGTCGTGCTCGAGCGGGCCATCGGAGGCGCCGCGACGCTTCTGCTCGCGGCGATCGGGCTCGCCCTCGCGATCGGCGAGTACGACATCGACGTCTACCTCTGGGTCGAGGGGATCTTCGTCGTTCTCACGATCATCGGCGGTTTCCTCATCTTTTCGCGGGGGATCCGCGGTCGGCTTCGGTGGCTGACTCCGCTTCTGCGCCGGCTGCGCATCGAGCGTCCGGCCCGCGCGCTCTACGAAGGCATGCACGGGTATCGCGACCACGTCGGCGCGATCGTCGCCGTCTTCGCGCTGTCGATCGTGGTCCAGATCGTCCGGATCCTCTCGATCTGGCTCTGCGGGGAGGCGCTCGGCGTCGGCCTCTCTCCGCGCCCGTACTTCGTGCTCGGGCCGCTGCTCTTTCTCGTCATGCTCGTGCCGTTCACGATCAATGGCCTCGCTGTCCGCGAGGCGTTCTTCGTGAGCTTCATGACGCGGCTCGACGTCAGCGCCGACGCCGCTGCCGCGACAGGCTTTCTCTTCTTCGTGACGACTCTGGGGCTCGCCCTGCCGGGTGCGGCGATCCTCGCGTGGGAAGCGATCCGCTCGCCCGCGCGGCGCTCACTGCCGCATGGCTGACGTCGCCGCCGTGATCGTTACGTACAACGCGCTGCCGTACGTCGAGCGCTCGCTGGAGAGCGTGGCCGGCCACCACACCGTCGTCGTCGACCACGGCTCGACCGACGGGACGCTCGAGCTCGTCCGCAAGCGCTTCCCCTACGTGCAGCTCGTGGAGCAGGAGAACCTCGGGCTCGCCGCCGGCTGGAACCGCGGGATCGACGAGACGACGGCGCCCTTCGTCCTCGTCCTGAACGCCGACGCGTGGCTGGTCGCGGACGCTGCCGACCGGCTCGTGGCCTTCACCGAGGAGCACGAGCGGGCGGGGTTCGTCGCGCCGAGGCTCCTCAATCCGGACGGCTCGCTGCAGCCCTCGGTGCGCGGCTTCCCGACACCCTGGCGCCTGGCCACGGAGTACCTGTTCCTGCGGAAGCTCGCGCCGAGCTCGCAGGCGCTGAACTCGTTCTACGGCGCCGGGTTCGGTCACGACGAGGTGCGGAAGATCGACTTCGCGAAGGGCGCGGCCTTCCTGCTCCGACGTGCCGCCTTCGAGGAGGTCGGCCCGTTCGACGAGCGGTTCTTCCTCTTCAGCGAGGAGACGGACTGGTGCTACCGGCTGCGCGAGGCGGGCTGGGAGTCGCTGTTCTACCCCGGCGCGGAGGCAGTCCACGTCGGCGGCGCGAGCTGGAAGCCCGAGTCGGCGACGCTCTTTCGCGAGCAGGTCCGCGGCCATCTCCGCTTTCTCGCCAAGCACCGAGGACAGAGGACAGCGGAGCGCGCCCGCCGGGTGCTGCTCGCCGGGCTGCGGCTGCGCGCGCTCCTCTTTCGAGGAGAGCGTGGGGCCGTCTATCGCGAATCGGCAGCCTGGCTCGCTGCGTCGCCGACCTCGGCGCTCCTTTGATCCGGTTTCCACTGCTGCTCGCGGCACCGCCGCTACTCGTGCTCGCACGCTTCCTGCCGGAGGAGGGGCTCGGCCTCTCGCTTCGGCTGGCGGCTGCGGGGGCGTGTCTTCTCTTACCGGGCGCGCTCATCGCGCGCGCCCTGCGCCTGCACGGTGCTGCGCCGGTCTTCGCGCTCTCGCTCGGCGCTGTGTTTCTCGCCCTGCTCGGCGTCTTCGCGCTCGAGGCCTCGCTCTGGGTCGCGTTCGTGGTGCTGATCGCCGTCGCGCTCGCCGCGCTGCCGTTCGCGATTCGCGAGGCGTCGGACTTCGAGTGGCGAAACCCGGCGCTGGGCGTCGCCGCCGCGGGCGTGCTCTTCGCGATCCCGATCTGGCGACATGCCCCGGCGCTCCAGGGCGACGCGCTCTTCCACCTGGCGCGTGTTCGGAAGCTCGTCTCGTTCGACGACCTCTCGCTGGACTCGATAGCGGAGTTCGCCGACGGCGGTCCCCACCCCGGCTACGCATTCCCGCTTTGGCACGGGGTGCTCGCGCTGGTGGCCCGCCTCGCCGGGACCGATCCGGCGAACGTCATGCTCCACTTCGCCGCGATCCTCGTTCCGCTCGCGTTTCTCCTCGCGTTCGAGGCCGGGAAAGCTCTGTTCAACTCGCTCTGGGGCGGTCTCGCGGTTCTCGCCGGGCAGGTGGCCATCACGGGTTTCGCGCCTGGCAACGGCGGCGCCTACCAGGCGCTCGAGCTGCCCGCGACGGTTGCACGCCAGCTGCTCGTGCCGACCGTCCTTGCGCTCGCCCTGCTCTTCGTGCGGACGTCCCGGCCGGAGCTGATCCCCCCGCTGGCGGCCGCCTCAGGCGCGCTCGCGCTGATCCACCCGACCTACGCCTTCTTCCTGCTGATCCCGCTTGGCGGCTTCGCGATCGCTCGGCTCGTCTTCGCGAGAACGGATCTGGTCTCGCTTGCGGGCGCGCTGGCCTCCATTGGCATCCCCACGGCCGCCGTCTTTCTCTGGCTCAGGCCGATCGTCGAGGACACCGCCGGCCACACGCCCTCGACGACCGAGGTGGTGCGCGCCCTGGCGCGCTACTCGCGAGAGCTCCAAGTCGAGTCGCTCGACCGCTACTCATTGTCACCGGAGGTCTTCGGGCGGAGCGGAGCCGTCGCCGTGGCGGCGCTCGCCTCCATTCCACTCGCCGCGCTCGCGGTCAGGCGCCGCTGGGCCGCGTACGTCATCGGCGCGTCGCTTCCGATTCTCGTGCTGATGCTGAGCGACGTGCTCTTCCCGCACTTCGCCGATCTCGTCTCGATCTCCCAGGCGCGACGCGCCGCCGGCTTCCTCCCGCTGGCCTTCGCGTTTGCCGGAGGCTGCGTCGTCCTGACCGGCCTGCTCCGCGGCGCCGCGCTCCCCGCTGCGCTCGCGGCCGGTCTCTGGCTGCAGTTCGCCTGGCCGGGCGACTTCGACCACCTGGAGGACGGCGGTCCGGCGCTCGCGACCTGGATCGCGCTCGTCGGCTGCGCGTTGGCCGTTCCCGCGGGACTCGTCCTGTCGCGGCGATTCCGGCCGATAGAGGACCGGGGCATGCTCGCCGCTCTCGCCGCGGGGCTCTTCATTCTCCCGGTCGCCGTCCACGGGCTGCGCACCTGGCACGCGCCGGAAGGACCGAGGCTGCCCCTGACCCCCGGGCTCGTCGACGCGCTCCGCGACAAGGTTCCCGAGCGCGCGATCGTCTTCTCCGACCTCGAGACGAGCTACCGGGTCGCGGCCATGGCGCCGGTCTACATCGCGGCGGGGCCTCCGGCGCATGTCGCGGACACGAAGGAGAACCGGCCCTACGAGCGGCGGCAGGACGTCCTCCAGTTCTTCCGGACCGGCCGGCTGGACATCCC
>DASSCT010000072.1:0-8474 GCA_035697545.1 Gaiellaceae bacterium
CCCTTGCCCGGCGTGACCCCGGCGACCACCTGAGTGCCGTAGTTCCGGTTCCGGACCCCGTGGAACGAGCCTTCACGCCCTGTCAGGCCCTGGACGACGAGCCGCGTGTCGTTGTCAACGATGATCGCCACTACTTACGCCGCCCCCTGATCGCCAGGCGGTCGAGAGTGATCCAGCCGTCCTCGATTCGATCGCCGAGCAGCTCGCGAACCCGCTCAGCCTCCTCGCCGTGGCAACCAGCCCGCTCGAGCCACGGCTCCACCTCGATCGGCTTGTCGAGGTGCCGCAGCTCCTCCACGCGGAGCCCGGCATCCGCGAAGAGGCGACGCCACTCGTCCTCGGAGTAGTTCCGGACGTGCGATGGGTCGCGAACGCGGTCAGCCTCCTCCGCGGCGTCGTCGAGGAAGGCGTTGTCGACGACGATCACCTGGTCGCGGCTCACGCGCGCCATCTCCGCGACCGCTTTGTCAATGTCCTCGAAGTGGTGCGCGGCCACGCGGCAGGCGACGACGTCGAAGCTGCCGTCTGCGAACGGCACGTCCTCTGCGCGGCTAAGGACGTCGGGCTGCATGCCCGGCGCGGGATCGGTGGTGACCACATTGACCCCGGCCTCCCGCAGACGTCGCGCGACGTGCCCGCCGCCGGTCGCCACGTCGAGCGCCGCTTCGGCGCCCTCCGACCACTCGACGATCAGATCGAGGTCTTCCCCTTCCCGATGTGCCTCGCTCTCGCGGTACAGCTGCGCCCGCTCAGACCAGTTCATGCCGCGAGCTCCACTGCGCGCTTCGCCGCCTCGAGCATCGTCGGCTCGACGTGCAGGTTCGGGGGCGCGGCGTCCTGCAGCAAGCGTCGGCCCTCCTCGGCATTCGTCCCGTCGAGCCGGACGACGATCGGGTCCTCGATCGTCATCTGGCCGAGCGCCTGGAGGATCCCGCGCGCGACCTCGTCGCAGCGGGTGATCCCCCCGAAGATGTTGAAGAGGATCGACTTCACCTGCGGATCCGCGGTGATCACCTCGAGCGCGTCGACCACCCCTTGCGCGTCGCCGCCGCCGCCGAGGTCGCAGAAGTTCGCGGGCCGACCCCCGGCGAGAGCAACGATGTCCAGCGTGGACATGACCAACCCGGCGCCGTTCCCCAGGACTCCCACCTCGCCGTCCAGCTTCACGTAGGTGACGTCTTTCTCGCGGGCGGCGCGCTCCTCGGGGGGATAGGCGTCGAGATCGCGCATCTCGGCGATGTCCGGATGCTTGTAGAGCGCGTTGTCGTCGACGGTGAACTTCGAGTCGAGCGCCTTCACCTGGCCGTCGGGCGTGACGATCAGCGGGTTGATCTCCGTGAGCATCGCGTCAGTGCCGACGAAGGCGTCGTAGAGCTGCTGCGCGATCTTGGCGATCTGCTTCTGCTTGCCCTCGTCCTCGATGCCCGCGCCGTAGATCAAGCGGCGAGCCTGGTAGGGCTGAAAGCCCTCGAGCGGGTCAACGTGCAGTCGGGCCAGAGCCTCGGGACGCTCGGCGGCGACCTCCTCGATGTCGATTCCGCCCTCCTTCGTGAACATGAAGAGCGCGCGCTTCTCGCCCCGGTCGAAGGTCAAAGACAGGTAGTACTCCCGGGCAATGTCCGAGGCGGACTCGATCCAGAGCTTGCGCACGACATGGCCGTTGATGTCCGTCCCGAGGATGTTTCGCGCATGCTCTTCGGCCTCGTCGGGCGTGTCGGCGAGCTTGATTCCGCCTGCCTTTCCGCGCCCGCCTGTGAGCACCTGCGCCTTCACGACAACCTGTCCTCCAAGCTCCTGGGCGGCGGCTTTCGCCTCCTCTGGCGAGGTCGCCAGGCGCCCGTCGGAGACGGGAATGCCGAACCGGCGAAACAGTTCCTTGCCCTGGTACTCGTAGAGATCCATGACCGGCTGGCGAGTCTATCCAGCGCTTCTCGCCCTGGTCGCGTTCCTGGTCGCCGGCTGCGGCGGGCCTCCCGGGCCCGAGCTGGCGCCGCCCGCACAACCGCGAACGTTCGACCTCGGCTGGGTCGAGCGCGACAAGACCGACATGTTCACGTTCCGTGTCGATTGGCTCCGGGTCGGCGACGACGGCTGGAGCGCAAAGGTCTCGGCGGCCAACGGCTCGGACACGCCCTACAGGATCCAAGAGGGAAGCGTCGGCCTCGTGCTCCTCGACACGGCCACGATGGCCGAGGTTCGCCGGCTCACCGGCGACCTCGAGCACACGCCGCCGACGATGAAGCCGGACCGCCTGCGGCCGCCGCCGCCGTCGGTTCTGGGGCCTGGAGCCGTCTGGACCGGGACGATCTCGGGGAGCGAGGTGCTGCGTCAGGGGAGCGTCGTGCGCGTGCTCTTCGGGCCTTACTCGTCGGCGGGCGAGCGTTTTCGCAGCGAGGCCACCGAGTTCTTCTGGGTCACGGATCACTGGGTGCGCCTCAGGTAACCCTCTCGGCGTGCCCCGGCTGCATCGCCACTACACTCGCGTCGATGCCCCCGAGCGAAGGAGCCGAGATGAGCGAGGACCGCACCACGCTCAGCGACGAGGAAATTCGCACCGACGTCGCGCAGGAGATCCGCGAAGAAACGGCCGACGCGGACATGGATGACACGGACAGCACGGACACCGACGCGGACGACACCGACGCTGACTCCGACGACGTGGACCCCTCCTAGGGCGCTCACACGCTGCGTCGAGCCGTTCGGCGCCGCTGAGTTCCTCGAGGACTTCTGGGAGCGCAGGCCGCTTGCGGTCGAGCGGGACGAGCCCGGCCGCTACGACGACCTCCTCTCGGAGGCCGAGGTAGAGCAGCTCGTCTGCTCCGGCGGCCTGCGCTACCCGGGGTTCCGCCTCGTCAAGGCGGGAGAGCAGCTGCGCGCCCGCGACTATACGGAGGACATTCCCTGGCGCCCCGCGCCGTTTTCCGGCACGGCCGCCGTGGAGCGCGTGCTCGCCGAATGGGAGCGTGGCGCGACCATCGTCCTGCAGGGACTCCATCTCACGAAGCCCGCCATCGCCGCGTTCTGCCGCTCGCTCGAGGAGACGTTGGGGCATCCGGCGCAGGCCAATGCCTACTACACACCCCGGTCGGCCCAGGGGCTCCCCGTCCACCACGACACACACGACGTCTTCGTGCTCCAGGTTTCAGGACGCAAGCGGTGGCTCGTCTACGAGCCCGTGCTCGAGCTCCCGCTAAAGAGCCAGCGCTACTCGAGCGAGCTCGGGGAGCCCGGCGAGCCGGTCGAGGATCGCGTCCTCAACCCCGGCGACATGCTGTACCTGCCTCGCGGCTGGCTCCACGAGGCACTGACCTCGGACACCGACTCGCTGCACCTGACGGTCGGCGTCAACGTCGTCACGTGGCTCGACGCTGTGCGCGCCGCGCTCGAGGACTGCGGCGATGACGTCGAGTTCAGGCGATCGTGGCAGTCCGGAGACGGGAGCGACGATCTGCTCGAGGCCCTTCGCGAGCGCCTTCGGCCGGAAGCGGTCGAGCGGCGGGCCCGTCAGCAGCTCGTGCAGAAACGGCGGCCGATCCGCGACGGGCAGCTCGGCGAGCTGCGGGCCCTGGAGAGCCTGGAGCCGGAGACCGAGCTCGAGCGCCGTCCGACGGTGCTCGCGGACTTGGTCGAGCAAGACGGCTCCGTGTCCCTCGTCTTCGAAGGGCGCGAGCTGACGTTTCCGGCGCACGCGCGGGACGAGGTCACGGCGATTGCGGAGGCCGAGTCGCCCTTCTCGCTGTCGGATCTGCCGGGCTCGCTTGACGACGCGGGTCGGTTGGTGCTCGCGCGCCGGCTCGTGCGCGAGGGCTTCCTACGGATCAACGACGCGTAGCGACGTAGCGCGGCGGCCGCATCGCGGCCTCCGACTTGCACGTCAGCTGTGTCAGGTCGCCGAGCTCGACGGTGACTTCGAGGTCGCGCGGCCCGACGGGGGTGTCGAAGGCGACGGCCCAGCGCTCGGCGCCGAGCTTCTCGACCCGGGCGAGACGGAGATCGTCGAGACCCGTCAGGGCTTCGTCCGCGCGAATCCTGCGCTCCGCCGCCTGAACCGCGAATGGCCAGCAGGCGCGGCCGCGATAGTGGGCGAGCGAGATCCGGCCGGCGAGGTAGTCGTCCACGAGCATCGGGACGTCATCCCGCTCCACCCGGCCGTAGTAGACCCCGTGCGGTAGGCAGATCAGATTCCCGGCGAACCGGTCGCCGCCGACGTGGGTCGACTGCCAGACCGATTCCTCGTTGAGCTGCTCCTGGAGGGCCTCGAACAGCGGACGTCCGTGGCGCGCGCAGCAGGGATCGTGCTTTCCGTGGGTGCAGGCGAGGAAGAGTGGCTCGTCGACCGGGGTCGCCGACGCCCAGGGATCGTGCCGGCGCAGGTCCTCATGGTGGTCGAGCTCCAGCCGGCCAAGGCGCTCCGCTCCGAAGACCGAGTCGGCCACGTAGGCGGCGAGCGTGGGATGGCGCCGACGGTCGGGGCGCCGGATCAGCAGCACCCTCGTCCTGGGACGCTGGGCCCTGAGCTCGCGCAGGCGGGCCTTGACCTGATCCGACAGGCCGCTACCCGCCAATGCGTCGTGACTCCAGAGCCCGCGGTACTCAACGAGCAGCCAGTGGTCGACCCGGCTCGCCGTCGCCCCGAGCGGCTCGTCGTTCTCGCGCGAGATGTCGGAGCAGAAAGGCCTTGCCGTCGTCACTCGGCGGCGACCACGCAGATGACCTGGCCCGTCTTGACAGGATGGCCGGCACGGACGGAAAGCTCCGAGACCTTTCCGGCGCGGTGCGCCGTGATCTCGTTTTCCATCTTCATCGCCTCGACGACGCAGAGCACCTGCCCGGGCTCCACTTCGTCGCCTTCGGCCACCTCGACTGCGAGCACCGTTCCCTGCATCGGGCTGATGACCGCGTCTTTTCCGCCGCCGCGATGGACCCCGCCGGCGGCCCGGCTGCGTCGGCGCCGTGCGAGCTCGGCATGCGGCGGCTCAGGGACGAGCAGCTTGACCTCGTAGCGGCGCCCGTCGAGCTCGGCAAGGACGCGTTGCTCTTGCAGCGGGCCGCCGCCGTCCGGCGCCGTCGCTAGGCTTGTTGTCCCTTGAGACAACTCAGCCGCACGCTCTGCAAGCTCCTTCGACTCGACCACACCATGGCACGTCTCGCCAGCGACGAAGCACGGATGCTCGAGCAGGGCTCGGTGAAAGCCGAGCAGGGTCGTAATGCCCTCGATTCGGTATTCGCCGAGCGCGCGGAGCATTCTCGTTCTCGCGTGCTCGCGATCGACCCCGTGCACGCACACCTTCGAGATCAACGGGTCGTACAGGGCCACAACCTCTCGGCCCACGTCGACCCCGGAGTCCACCCGCACGCCTGGCCCCCCCGGCTCCCGGTAGCCCGTGATCCTCCCGGGAGCAGGCAAGAAGCCGGTGGACGGATCCTCGGCGTTGATGCGGCACTCGATCGCGTGGCCCTCGAGCCGAACGTCCTCCTGGCGCAGCCATAACGGCTCTCCAGCCGCGATCAGCACCTGCTCGCGAACGAGATCGAGGCCCGTCACGAGCTCGGTGATCGTGTGCTCGACCTGGATGCGGGTGTTCATCTCGAGGAAGAAGTACTCGCCCTCCCTCGAGAGAAGGCCCTCGATCGTCCCGGCTGATCGGTATCCCACTGCGCGGGCGGCGTCGACGGCGGTCTTCCCGATGCGCTCGCGGAGGTCCTGGGACACGGCCGGTGACGGCGTCTCCTCGACGAGCTTCTGGTGCCGGCGCTGGATCGTGCAATCGCGCTCCCCCAGGTGGATGACGTTTCCGTGGGCGTCGGCGAGGACCTGCACCTCGACGTGGCGCGGATCCTCCAGGTACCGCTCGACGTAGACGGCCGGGTCCGAGAAGTACGCCTCGCCCTCTCGCTGGGCCGACTCGAAGGCGCGGTCGACCTCGTCCGCCGAGTGGACGATCTTCAGGCCCTTCCCGCCGCCGCCCGCGGAGGCCTTGATCGCCACCGGCCACCCGAGCTCGTCGCCGAGGGCGCGGACCTCCTCGGCGCTCGAGACCGGCTCGGTCGTCCCTGGGATGATTGGAACTCCGGCGGCCTGCATGCGCTCGCGGGCCGCGACCTTGGAGCCCATTACCTCGATCGCTTCCGGCGGCGGGCCGATCCAGACCAGGCCGGAGGCCTCGACGGCCCGCGCAAACGCCGCGTTCTCGGCCAGGAACCCGTACCCGGGATGGATCGCCTCCGCCCCTGCGCGGTGCGCGGCGTCGATGACGCGCTCCTGCGCGAGGTAGCTCTCGCCCGGCGGGCCAGGCCCCAGCAGGTACGCCTCGTCGGCGAACTCCACGTGCAGCGAGCCGCGGTCGGCCTCCGAGTAGACGGCGACGGGGACGATGCCGAGCTCCCGCAGGGTGCGAAAGATGCGAATCGCAATCTCGCCGCGATTCGCGACGAGCACCTTGGAGAACATGGTCACACTCCGCCCACCTGGCGACTCAAGGCTCGACGACGCCCGGCTGGCCCCAAGGCTCCTTCGGAGCAGGTACGGCGCCTAGGTCGTCGAGGCCCGAGCGCCACCAGTCGCTCGCCGGTTCGTTCCCGAGGGCCCGCTCGGCCGCTGCAAGCAGCGCGGCATGCTCGTGCGCATCCTCGGGCTCCGGACGGACTTCCCAGCTCACGGCCGGGAGACTAAAGGCCAGCGACTGCCCGGCCGATGCTCGGGGAGTGAGACGCTCCGCCGCGGCCGTCGTCTGCGGGTGCCTGGCGCTCAGCGCGCCGGCGATCGTGCTCGCCGCCGCCAAACGGCATGGCTCCGCGTTTCCCCCAAACGGGTGATGGCATCGCCCCTGCTGACACGCAGAATCCACGAGGTTCTCCAGGAAAAGGAGGGAAAGATGCTGGAGTGGCAGACACGGATCCTGACGCTGATGATCGCGTTCGTCCCGTTTTGGGATCGGCTCGGCGATCTCTTCACTTACAACTGGAACTGGTAACCCGGCGCCGAGATGAAACGCCTGCCGCCGCGACTGCTGCTGCTCGTCGCTCCCGTTTGCGGCGCCGGACTCGCAATCGCCGCCGCCGCCGCAGTCTCAGTCGCAACCACGCCGCCTAGCCTCAGCGAGCTCGCCGGAACGCTCGCGTTCCTCGCCGCTTCGATCTTGGCAAGTCGTTACCCCGTCCCCATCGATGGTGCGGAGAGCGGCGGAGTCACACTGTCGTTCGTCTTCGGGACGAGCGGGATCGTCCTCTTCGGCTGGGACGCAGGCATCCTGATCGCCTTCGCCGCCCCGGCAACAATGCAGCTGATCGAGCACCGCCCGCTCGAGCGCGTGGCGTACAACGCATCTGTCTTCGCTATCGGAGCGGCCGTCGCCGCCGGGCTCGTCGCGCTCGTCGACGGCTCGGGCACGGCGAACCTCGTCGCACAGGTGGGCGTGTCCGCCGCGGCCCAATACGCGCTCAACCTCGTGCTCGTATCCGGCGCGGTCGCGCGATCGGCGCACCGCCCCTTCGGAGCGCTCGTCGGCTCCTCCTCGCGGGCGACGATCGTGCCGTTCACGTTGATGGCCTCGGCCGCGTTGATGCTCGTCGTGCTGTGGCAGCGCTCGCCGCTCCTCTCGGCCGCGCTCGTCGGCCCGCTGCTCGCGATCTCGCTCTACCAACGCTCCGCCCACCAGGCGCTGCGCGCGATGCGGCTCGCGCTGACGGATCCCCTGACAGGGCTCGGCAACCATCGCTCGTTCCAAGAGCGCCTGCAGCGTGAGCTCGCGAAGGCAGGTACCCGCGACATCCCGTTCACCCTCTGCCTGATCGACATCGACGACTTCAAGCGCGTCAACGACCTCTTCGGCCACCCCGTGGGTGACAAGGTGCTGGCCGAGGTGGGCGCACGCCTGCGTCAGAACGGCGAAGCCTTCCGGCTGGGCGGCGACGAGTTCGCGCTCCTCCTGCCCGCGCGGAGCGGGACGGAGGCCCTGCCGGTCGCAGAGACGGTCATCGCGCGCATCGCCTCACTCGAGCTCGAGGACGTGGGGTCGGTAACCGCCAGCGTCGGCGTCTCCACCTTCCCGCTCCAAGCCTTCGATCGGGATGAGCTGATCCAGCTCGCCGACAGCGCCCTGTACTGGGCAAAGGAACACGGCAAGAACCGCGTGCACGTGTATCGACCGGACGTCGTCGAGCTCGCCGAGCTGCGGCGGCTCGCACACGGGCCCGACCGCGCAGCCCGCTTCCGCGCCGCGGCGAGCCTCGCCAAGGCTGTGGACGCTCGGGACACGTACACGGGCAGCCACTCGACGCGCGTCGCGGAGCTCGGCGCCTGGATCGCCGCACGCCTCGGGCTCGATGCCGAGCAGATCGAGCTGACCCGGCTCGCCGGCAGCCTGCACGACCTCGGGAAGCTCGCGATCCCTGAGGAGATCCTGCGCAAGCCCGGCCCGCTGACGCCGCCCGAGCGACTCGTGCTCGAGCGTCACTCGCAGATCGGCTACCGG
>DASSCT010000073.1:0-3694 GCA_035697545.1 Gaiellaceae bacterium
TCGTGCGAGGCACGCTTGTTCAGCCGCTCGAGAAAGGCATTCCGCAGCGCCTCGCCCGTGATCTTCAGTTGCCGCCGCGGTGTCCGCTGCTCGGCCTTCAGGACTCTGACATCCCCGGTGTGCTGTCCGTAGGAGCGCCCGTAGGCTTCTGCCTCCCCGATCGCGTGAAGCCTCGAGTCCTTCTTCCGGCGGAAGAGAGGCACGGGGAGAGAGTAGACGGCTAGTCGGGCTCTGGCAGCTTCGCCAGGACCTGCTTGATGCGGCGCAGGACGTCGGCCTCTTCGTGACCGAAGTCGTCTAGGAAGGCGTGAAGCGCGCTGCGCAAGAGCCGCAACTCGTCCTCAGTCAGTTCAATCGTGTGCATGGTGGAGAGCCTAACCCCACTCCGGCGGCTCGTACCTGCCTTCGAGCGGCGCGCCGAAGGTGACGAGCTCGAGGCCCTCGTCGCCTGCGATCGGAACCCTCGTCGACTCGGGATCGACCCGGACGAACCGTCCCGGCACGAGCTCGACCTCGTCCCCGTCGATGCGCATCATTCCGCCGCCCTTGACGACGAAGTACACCTCCTCCTGGTCGGAGTCGGTGTGGTCGTGCTCCCTTCCGGTGACCCCGGGCGGGATCCTGAAGTAGTTGAACCCGAAGGCCCGCGCCCCGGTCGCCCTGCGTGTCTTCCGCACCATGCCGCCGGGACCTTCGCCTTCGAGCGAATCGACGTCGACGTACGTGTAGCCCACCTCGTCCTCCTTCGAATCTGATTTTCGCCGGGACACTCGTCGCCTCTATTCTCTGCGTCGATGGCCCGTCGAGCCATTGCGGCCTCTTCCTTGCTCCTCGTCGCTCTCGCCGGCTGCGGCAGCTCGGATTCGGACACGGCCTCGAAGAGCAACGCGATCGAGCAGTTCGGCTTCATCCGCGACGTCGACACCCGGGCCAACCCCCCGACGCTGGTCTTCGACGAAGCCGAGTGGCTGACCGGCGAAGCGGCTCAGAAGGCCGCGCAGGCCGACGGGGTCGTCACCGACGGCGAGAAGGTTCCGAACGACTACTACATGCGAAACGCGACCCGGGACGAGCGGGTCCTGAAGATCGCCGCTGATGCCGAGATCACGGCGACACGGTGTCCGGTGTGCCGGGACGGTCAGCCCGGCAAGCTGCAGGACTTCCTCGACTCGTTCAGGGGCCGTGGAGGGAGAACGTACTCCGACCCCTACCGCGGCGCGGCCTCGCAATACTGGCTGACGATCCAAGACGGCCGCGTCACCGGCATCGACGAGCAGTACCGCCCCTGAGGCGGCCTACATCCGGAAGATGCCGAACCGGCTTTCCGGGATCGGAGCGTTCAGCGCGGCCGAGATCCCGAGGGCCAGCACCCGGCGGGTGTCGAGGGGGTCGATGATCCCGTCATCCCACAGCCGCGCCGTCGAGTAGTACGGGTTGCCCTCGGCCTCGTACTTCGCGCGGATCTTCTCGGGATCGGCGTCCCCGACCATCGTCAAGACCGTCGCCGCCTGCTCGCCGCCCATCACGGAGATCCGAGCGTTGGGCCACATCCAGAGCTGGCGCGGCCCGTAGGCCCGTCCGCACATCGCGTAGTTCCCGGCGCCGAACGACCCGCCGGTCACGACCGTGAACTTGGGGACCTCGGCACACGCCGTCGCCATGACGAGCTTGGCGCCGTCGCGCGCGATCCCGCCGGCCTCGTACTCGGTTCCGACCATGAACCCGGTGATGTTCTGGAGATAGACGAGCGGGACGCGGCGCTTGGCCGCGAGCTCGATGAAGTGGGCGCCCTTCTGCGACGACTCCGCGAAGAGAACGCCATTGTTGGCGAGGATGCCGACGGGATAGCCCTCGATGCGCGCGAAGCCGCAGACGAGCGTCTCGCCGTAGAGCTCCTTGAACTCGTGGAAGCGGCTGCCGTCGACGATCCTCGCGATCAGCTCGCGGGGGTCGACCTGCTGCCGGAAGTCCTCAGGGATCAAGCCATAGAGCTCGGACGGGTCGGCGACCGGATCCTCCGGCGGCGCGACGTCCCAGGGTGCTTCCTTGCGCCGGTGGAGGTTGCGCACCACGGACTGGACGATCGCCAGCGCGTGCTCGTCGCTCGTCGCATAGTGGTCTGCGACGCCCGAGCGGCGCGTGTGGACGTCGGCGCCGCCGAGCTCCTCCGCGGTCACGTCCTGGCCGGTCGCGGCCTTCACCAGCGGCGGGCCGCCGATGAAGATCGTCCCCGTCCCGCGCACGATGACGGTCTCGTCGCTCATCGCGGGGACATAGGCGCCGCCTGCGGTGCACGACCCCATCACGGCGGCGATCTGCGGGATCCCCTTCGCCGACATTCGCGCCTGGTTGAAGAAGATGCGCCCGAAGTGCTCCCGGTCGGGGAAGACCTCGGCCTGGAGCGGGAGAAAGGCGCCGCCGGAATCGACGAGGTAGAGGCACGGCAGACGGTTCTGTTCCGCAATCTCCTGCGCGCGGAGGTGCTTCTTGACGGTGACAGGGAAGTACGTGCCGCCTTTGACCGTGGCGTCGTTGGCCACGACCACGCACTCCTGCCCCTCTACTACGCCAACGCCCGTGACGATTCCGGCCGAGGGGGCCTGGCCCCCGTACATGTCCCACGCGGCCAGGGCGCTGAGCTCGAGGAAGGCGCTGCCCGGATCGACGAGTCGGTCGACCCGCTCGCGCGCGGTCATCTTCCCTCGTGACCGGTGCCGCTCGACGGCCTTCTCGCCGCCGCCCTGCGACACCTGCGCGGTGCGCGCCCGAAGCTCGCCGACGAGCTCCTCCATCCGCTCGCGCCGGGCGGCGAAGACCTCTGAGTCTCGCTCGACCTGCGACGTCAAGAGGGCCACGGGGACAGGCTATCTCTGCCGCCGGATCGGTTTCGGATGCGTGGCAGGCGGCAAGACACGGATTGCGATGCAGATCCGGAGGTTGCTGCTTCTCGGCATCGTCGCCGCCGCTCTGAGCGCGGCGCCCGCTGCTTCGGCTCAGCCGGCCCTTCCGGACAGCATCGCCGCAGTCGGCGACTCGATTACCAGGGCGACCGACGTGTGCTGTTGGTACGGGGACCATCCCGCCCAGTCGTGGAGCACCGGCGGCGGCGCCTTCGACGGGATCCAAAGCCACTACGAGCGTATTCGCGCCTCGAACCCGGGCATCCAGGGACACAACTTCAACGACTCGCGCGCGGGAGCGCGGATGCGCGACGCCGCGGGCCAGGCGCAAACGGCCGTCGCGCAGCAGGCGCGCTACGTCACGGTCTTGATGGGCGCGAACGACGTCTGCACGAGCTCGCCTTCGACGATGACGAGCGTGAGCGACTTCCACACCCAGTTCGCGGCGACGATGAGCGCGCTCGCCGGGCTACCGGCCGATTCGCACGTCTTCGTGAGCAGCATCCCGAACGTCTACAAGCTCTGGCAGCTCTTCCACAACAACCTGGCCGCTCAGCTCGTCTGGTCGCTGGCGCAGATCTGCCAGTCGATGCTCTCACCCGCCAACACCGAGCAGGATCGCCAGTTCGTGCTCGCGCGCGAGCAGGCGTTCAACCAGGTGCTCGCGGACGTCTGCGGCCACTACGCCTTCTGCCGCTTCGATGACAACGCCGCGTTCGGCTACCAGTTCACCACCGGCCAGGTCAGCAGGCTCGACTACTTCCATCCAAGCCTCTCCGGGCAGGCGGCGCTCG
>DASSCT010000074.1:0-5158 GCA_035697545.1 Gaiellaceae bacterium
TACAACTTCGCGAACCCGGTCGACGACATGCTCGACGGGATCACGCACGTGATCCGTGGCGCCGACCACGTCTCGAACACGCCGAAGCAGCTCCAGATCCTGAGCGCGCTCGGCGCCGAGCCGCCCGTCTACGCTCACGTACCGGACGTCCTCGGCACCGACGGCAAGAAACTCTCGAAGCGGCACGGCGCGCAGTCGGTCGAGGACTTCCGCGGGCAGGGATACATCCCGGAGGCGCTCGTGAACTTCCTCGCGCGACTCGGCTGGGCCTACGACGACAAAACCGAGGTGTTCAGCCGTGACGAGCTCGTACGGCTGTTCAGCCTCGACCGCGTCTCGTCGAGCCCGGCGATCTTCGACTACCAGAAGCTCGAGTGGCTGAACGGCGTCCACCTGCGGATGCTCTCGCCGGGAGAATACGCTGACCGCGTCCTCACCTATCTCCGCGAGCAGGGCATCGAGTGGGACGAGGAGCTCGTCCGGAAGGCGGCGCCGCTCGTCCAAGAGAAGATCGCGACGCTGGCCGAGTTTCCCGGCTACACCCGCTTCCTCTTCGAGGACGTTCCGCCGGATTCGGCGCTGCTCGACGGGAGGGCCGACGTGCTCGAGGCGGCCGAGGACGTGCTCGCCCGTGTCGAGCCGTTCGACCACGAGACGATCGAGCGCGAGCTGCGAACACTCGCCGAGCGCCTCGAGCTCAAGCCGCGCGAGGCGTTTCAGCCGATCCGCGTCGCCGTGACGGGCTCGAGGGTCTCTCCGGGCCTCTTCGAGAGCATCGAGCTGCTGGGGCGGGAGAAGGCGCTCGAGCGGCTCAGGTCCGCCCGCGCCGTAGCGGCCTAGGCGGGCCGAGCGGATCCAGCGCGCGCTGGAACTGGAGCCACGCGCGGCGGCGGAAGCCGGCAGTCGGCTTCGGCAGCTTGGCGCCGAGCCGTCGCTGGATCGCGTCAAGCTGCTGTGAACGGGAGGCAAGTCCCACTTTCAAACCGGTAAACGTACGAGCCGAGCGAACGGGTACCGCCTGGCCCCGAAAATCTCCGCAAAGAGCGGCTTTCGAGCCCATCGCTAGACTCGGGCGCGTGTGGGGGGACACAAGGACGGTGCTTGTCGTCGACGACGACCCTTCGCTTCGGCTCCTCTGTCGCGTCAACCTGGAGCTCGAGGGCTATGCCGTCATCGAGGCCGGAACGCTGGACGACGCCGCGCGGGCGCTGGACGACGGTGTGGTCGACGTCGTCCTGCTCGACGTCCACCTCGGCAACGAAGAGGGGTTGACGCTGTTCACAAAGATCGAGGAGCAGGGGCTGACCTCGTCCACGGCACTGCTGACCGGAAGTCCGGGAAAGGAGCTTCCGCCGGAGGCGACCGTGATCTCCAAGCCCTTCCGCATCGACGACCTCACGGGCACGGTCCGGCGGCTCGCTGCTTCCTAGAGGCAACGTCCTTCGGTAGGCTCCCCATCCGGCGATGAGCATTACTGCGGTTCGCACGCCTGCGGAGTACGAGGCTGAGCTCCAGCGCTACCTCTTCGAACGCGCCGAGGAGGGCCGTGCCGTCCGCGTGGGGGAGAAGGAGATTTCGGAGCGCGCAGAGATCGTCGCGAGGTACCGCGACCTCTTCACGCGGGAGCAGCTCGACGGGCTCAAGGACGCGGAGGCGGGCCTCGGGGGCATCGAACGGGAGCGGGTCTACCGGCTGCGCAAGACGTGCGAGGCCGGGCTCGTCGACATCGAGCTCAGCGAGCGCGAGGACGCCTTCGAGAACGCGGTGCTCGCGCGGCGGATCGAGTTCCGAGGCGAGGAGCTGCCGCTGCGCTCGGCCCAGGCACAGCTTGCGGTTACGCCTAGCTATCACGACCGCGAGGCGCTAGGGAGCCTCCACGGCGACGCCTCGGCGGAGTTCAACGGCGACCGCCTCGACCTCCTGCGCGCCCGCGAGGAGCTCGACGCGGAGCTCTCTGGAGAACCGGACCCCGTTGCGCGCAACGACGAGGAGAAGGGAATCTCCCTGCGAGAGCTCTCGGAGGTCCTTGCCGCAGCGAGCAGCGCCGCCAACGACGCCTACGGCAGGCTCTCGTCTCGCTGGTTCGACAAGCTGCTCGGGGACGAGCGAGCCGAGATCCCCACCTCCTACCACGTCGGCTGGCTCCGACGTCTCTCGCCGCTCGCCGCGACGTACACAAAGGAGCGGGCGACGGAGGTCTGCCTCGAGACACTGCGCGCGCTCGGTTTCGATCTCGACGAGGAGCCGAACATCAAGCTCGACCTCGACGATCGCCCACAGAAGTCACCCAGAGCGTGCGTCATCGCCGCGGACCCGCCGAAGGTCGTCCACCTGATCACCCGCGCGCAGGGCGGGCTGCACGACTACCAGGCGTTCCTTCACGAGGCCGGACACGCGCTCCACTACGGCGGCTGTGACCCCAACCTTCCGTACACGTTCCGCAACCTCTCGCGCGACCACGCGCTGACCGAGATCTACTCGTACATCTTCGAGGCGATCTCGCGCGAGCCTGGCTGGCATCAGCAGTACTTCTCGCTTTCGGACGAACAGGCGGCGGAGAACGCCGAGGCGACGACCTTTCTCGAGGCGCTCCTCTACCGGCGCTACACGGCGAAGCTCCAGTACGAGCTCGAGTTCTGGACCAACTTCGGGCAGAACGGCGACTTGCCGGAGCGTTACCGCAAGCGGCTCACCGACGCGACGGGGATCGCGTACCGCCCGGACGCCTACCTCGCCGACATGGACGCGGGCTTCTACTCCGCGGACTACCTGCGCGCCTGGATCCGCTCGGCCCAGCTGCGGGAGTGGCTCAAGGGAGAGGTCGGCGAGGACTGGTGGCGCGATCGCAGAACCGGAGACCACCTCCGCTCGCTCTTCGCCGAGGGCACGCGGCCGTCGAGCGAGGAGATCGCCGGCCGGCTCGGCTTCAATCCGCACGACACGGCGCCGCTCCTTGCCGAATTAGGTGCCTGAAGTCGCATTCGACCGGTTCTACCGGTACGACGAACTGACGGACATCCTCCAGAGCTGGGCGAAGGAACGGCCCGAGCTCTTTCGACTGGAGTCGATCGGCCGCTCCTACGAGGGCCGCGACATCTGGCTTGGGACGATCACCAACGTCGAAACGGGCCCGGACCTCGAGAAGCCGGGCTTCCTGATCGAGGCCAACATCCACGCGATCGAAGTGACCGGCGCCACGGCGGCGCTGCATCTGATCCAGCGGCTGCTCTCTGGCTACGGGACGGACGATCGTGTCACTCGGGTGCTCGACACGCGGGTGTTCTACGTCGTTCCGCGGCTGAATCCCGACGGAGCCGAGCTTGCCCTCGCCGATCGACCGCGCTTCATCCGCTCCAGCACTCGCCCCTGGCCGCTGGCCGAGGAGGTCGATGGCCTCTACGAGGAGGATGTCGACGGCGACGGCCGGATCCTGATGATGCGGCTGCGGGACCCGAACGGAACGTGGAAGCCGCATCCCGAGGAGCCGCGAATGCTGATCCGGCGCGAGCCGGACGAAGAGGACGGCGAGTTGTACCGGGTGTTCTCCGAGGGCCGCATTCGCAATTACGACGGCGTGACGATCAAGATCGCGCCTCCGCTCGAGGGCCTCGACCTGAACCGCAACTTCCCGATGGAGTGGGCGGTCGAGGCGGAGCAGTACGGAGCAGGGCCGTATCCCGCCTCCGAGCCGGAGAGCAGGGCGATGGTGCAGGCGATCGTCGACCGTCCGAACATCACAGGCCACATCGCCTACCACACGTTTTCCGCCGTCCATCTGCGGCCCTACGCGAGCTACCCGGACGAGCACTTCCCGACCAACGATCTCCGCACCTACCAGCTGCTCGGGGAGGCGGCGACCGGCTTCACCGGCTATCCGGCGATCTCGATCTACCACGACTTCAAGTACGACCCGAAGCAGACGGTGAAGGGCGGCGCCAACGACTGGCTCTACGACCACCTCGGCCTCTTCTCGTGGACGACGGAGTTTTGGAGCCCACAGCGCGAGGCGGGGATCAAGGACTACCAATACATCGACTGGCTTCGCGATCACCCCGTGGAGGACGACCTCAAGCTGCTGCGCTGGAGCGACGAGCAGCTCGGGGGCAAGGGCTATATCGATTGGTACCCGTTCCGACACGACCAGCTCGGCGAGGTCGAGCTCGGCGGGTGGGACCTCATGTACTGCTGGGGCAACATCCCGCCCGAGTTCATCGAGCGCGAGATTGCGCCGCACACCGAGCTTGCGATTTACCACCTGCTCGTGTCGCCTCGGCTCGAGATTCGGTCTTTGGATGTGGAGCCGCTCGGTGAAGATCGATGGCTCGTCCGGCTCGTCCTCGAGAACACCGGCTGGCTGCCGACGAGCGTGTCCGAGAAAGCGGTCGAGCGAAAGGCCGTGCGGCCACTGGAGGCGGAGATCACGCTTCCCGAGGGCGGAAAGGTCGTCGGGGGCGAGCAGAAGGTTGAGCTCGGTCAGCTCGACGGTCGGGTGCATCGGCGATCGCTCCTCTGGTGGGCATCCAACGACGCCACGAGCGACCGCGCGAAGGCCGAGTGGGTGGTGGAAGCGCCGCGTGGGTCGTCGGTCGGCGTCGAGGCGCGCCACCAGCGCGCCGGCACCCTCAGGCGCGAGCTTACGCTGGAGTAATTCCGCCCGCGAGGAGCAGCTCGAGCTCGTCCGCGAGGATCTTCTTCTGCGGGTCGGCGCGGCCGTCGATGAACCTCACGCCTTCTGCTTCCAGCAGCTGTCGGCATTGCTCCGGTCCGCCGTCGCCGCGTCCCCAGCCGTCAGGGATCGATCCGTCGGCGTGGATGACGCGCCATGCGTTGGGGAACGCGTGGGTGCGAGAGGCGACGCTGGCGACGATGCGGGCCGCCCTCCGCGAGCCCGTGGCGGCGAGCCCGATCTCACCGTAGGCCGTCCAGTAGCCCTCGGGGATGACCTGGGCGGCGCGCAGGATCCTCTCGTCCGCCCTCATCCCGGCTCAGACCTTATCCCCCTTGTCCAGAATGGATCCGTGGCCGAGCCGCTGCCGGTAGCTGTGGCGACAGCCGAGCGACGAGCGAACTTCCGTAGCGGGCTGAGGGCCGGCGCGGCGTTCGCGTTGCCCACCTTTGTTCTGGCGGTCTCCTTCGGCGTGCTCGCCCGCTCGCTCGA
>DASSCT010000075.1:0-6184 GCA_035697545.1 Gaiellaceae bacterium
GTCCCCCTCTCGGCCGACCCGCAGGCGGCCGAACGCCTTTCGGAGCCGATCGGCTACGCGAACGGCGTTGCGATTCTCGCAGCGATGGGCTTGCTGCTCTCGGTCGGCTTCGCAGCGCGGGCATCACGCCCGGTTGCCGCAGCCGCGGCGGCGGCGACCGGGCCGCTTTTCGCGGCGACCCTTTACTTCACCTTCGGCCGCGGGGCCTGGCTCGCGCTCGCCGTCGGTCTGACCATCGCACTTGTCCTTGGCCCGGGTCGGCTCCAGCTTGCGGCTACGGCAATCGCTTTGGCAGCACCGGCAGCGATCGCCGTCATTTCCGCGGCCGGCCTTGGAGCCTCAGGGTGGCTCGCAGCGCTCCTTCTTGTCCTGTGCGCCCTATCGCTGGTCATCCTGCTCGTCTTGCGCTCGGTGCGGTATCGCCCTTCGCTGCGGATGCGACGAGCGTTCGCCGCGAGCCTGATTGCACTGCCGGTCGTGGTCGCGGCCGCGGTGCTGATTCGGCTCGGCGGCCCCGCAGCGGCCTACGACTCCTTCAAGGAAGCGCCGACGCCGACGCACGGAGATGTGCGCGGTCGCGTTTTCAGCCTCTCGGGGAGCAACCGCACGGATTACTGGCATGTTGCCTGGCGAGTATACGAAGACCATCCAGCACTCGGTGCGGGCGCGGGGACCTATTCCCGCTGGTGGCTCCGCGAGCGGCCCGTGCCGCAACCGGTGCAGGATGCCCACAGCCTCTACCTGGAGACGCTCGCGGAGCTCGGGCTGATCGGCCTCGCCCTCCTGCTCGTTGCGCTGGCCGCGCCGTTTGCCGAAGCCCGCTCGTGGTGGGCGCCGGTCGCCCTCGCTCCGTATGCGGCCTTCCTTGCTCACGCCGCGCAGGATTGGGACTGGGAACTGCCCGCCGTGACCGTCGCGGCGCTCGCCTGTGCGGCGGCGCCGATCACGTCGTCTGACGGCCGGCGCATACCGCGTGTCATCGCCGTCGTCCCCGTCGCACTCTGCCTGCTGACCGTGCCGGCGTTCTTCGGCAACCGGGCCGCCGCCGAGGCCGAATCGGCCTACGACCGTGGTTCCTGGCGGGACGCCGAGGACGCAGCGCGCCGGGCGCGATCGCTCCAGCCGTGGTCACCCGAGCCCTGGCGGCTGCTGGGAGAGGCGCAGCTCGCTCAGGGCGCACTCGCGCCGGCGCGCAGCAGCTTTCGAAGCGGGTTGGCCGAGGACGCCGGCGAGTGGGAGCTATGGCTCGACCTGGGGCTGGCGAGCGAAGGTCCGGCGCGCCGCCGCGCGTTCGAGCGCGCGGCCCGGCTCAACCCGCTGAGCCCGGAGCTGGAGGAGCTTGGGTTTAAATCCGACTAGCCGGGTACACTCGCCCCGTCCTGCCGTCCCGTGGCGCCGCCGCGGGTGATCAAACCGAGGAGGAGGTCCGACAGGAATGAGACGACTTTCGAGGCGGCGCGTTGGCTATGCGGCGCTCGTGGGCGTGTTCGCCGCCTTCGCGTTCGCCGCCCTCGCGTCGGTCGGCGCAGCCGTCTCCCCGGCCAGTCCGCCTTCCGTTGCTGCCCAGTACCCCAAGAAGGTGACGATCTGTCATCGGACGAAGTCCAAGAAGAACCAGTACGTGACGATCCGGGTCTCGCGAAACGCTGTGCCTGCTCACCTCAGGCACGGCGACGGAATCGGACCGTGCCCGCGGGCGATCTTCACCGTCTGCCACAAGGTGAAGAACGGCAAGCACAAGACGCTGAAGGTGAAGGGGGCAAAGGCCCACCGCAAGCACCTGAAGCGCGGAGACAAGATCGGCGCCTGCAAGACCAAGAAACACAAGGGCAACGAGAACGAGAAGCACAAGGGCAAGGGCAAGAAGGAAAAAAAGAAGAAGAAGGGCTAAGCCCGAACGCAGAAGCCCCGCTCCGGCGGGGCTTCTGCGTTCAAGAGCAATCCGTTTGCCTGCTCCACCCGTAGGCCCTACGGGGAAGGAGCTACGCCTACTCAAGGGAGTGTGAGTGATGGGACCCCATCCTTCGCGACGCCGGCCGAGCGCCCTGCTCGTGCTGGCGCTTCTGATCGGCTCGGCGCTCGTAGCGGCTTCGCCGCTCGCGGCTGCTGAGCAAAACTCGTACACGGTCACGCCGCTGGTCTCCGACCAGGCCGGAGTCGC
The DNA here is from genome assembly GCA_035697545.1 of Gaiellaceae bacterium. GTDB lineage: Bacteria > Actinomycetota > Thermoleophilia > Gaiellales > Gaiellaceae > JACDAN01. Next base: position 2,162 of record DASSCT010000075.1, read on the forward strand.
GGCTCACACTGACCCGAACCTCGTGAACGCCTGGGGCCTCACGGCCAGTGCGGGCTCGCCCTGGTGGGTTGCGGACAACGGAACCGACCGCTCGACGCTGTACGGGGGCGACGGAACGCCGCGGACGCTCGTCGTCACCGTTGCTGGAGGCCCGACGGGCACTGTCGCTAACACGACGACGACCGGTTTCGTCCTCCCGACCGGCGGCAGGGCTGCGTTCCTCTTCGATGGCGAAGACGGCATCGTCCGCGCCTGGAACGGAGCGCAGGGGACGACGGCGATCGTCGTCGCCGACCGCTCGAATGTGGAAGCGATCTACAAGGGGCTCGCGATCGCCGACACCGCGTCGGGGCCGCGGCTCTACGCAGCTGACTTCCACAACGCGCGGATCGACGTCTTCGACGGGAGCTTCGGCCTGGTGCCGGGTGGGGGCTTCGTAGACCCATCGCTGCCCGACGGCTATGCACCGTTCAACGTCCAGACGATCGGCGACCGCGTCTTCGTGGCGTACGCGAAGCAGGATGCTGACGCCGAAGACGAGGTCGCGGGCCAGGGCACCGGCTTCGTCGACGCCTACGACCTCGCGGGCAACCTGCTCGAGCGTGTCGCCCAACATGGCCAGCTGAACGCCCCGTGGGGGCTCGCGCTCGCGCCTGAGGGGTTCGGCCGCTTCGGCGGCGACCTCCTCGTCGGCAACTTCGGCGACGGGCAGATCAACGCCTACGAGGAGCTGCCGAACGGGCACTTCGCCCATCGCGGCGAGCTCCGCGGCTCGGATGGCAAGCCACTCTCGATCGACGGGCTCTGGGCGCTTCGCTTCGGCAACGGCGCCGCCGCAGGGCCGACGGACACGCTGTTCTTCACGGCGGGCCCGGACGAAGAGACCCACGGTCTCTTCGGGTCGATCACCGCAGGCTGACGTACTCGCGGCGGCGCGCGTTCGCGCGCGCCGCCGCTCAGCCGGCTACAGGCACTGACGCGGGCAGCCGATAGGCCGGCTGCGCTCCGTCGAAGCCCTTGAGCTCGAGCTCCTGCGGCTCTGCGGTCAGGCCGCGTTCCGAGAGCCACGACGCGACCCGGCGAAACGCCTCGTCGCTCAAGAGGATCTCCCCGCCGGCCGCGGCCTGCTGCAGCCGGGCGGCGAGGTTGGTCGCCGGGCCGAGCACGCTGACATTCGCGTCGAGACTTCGAGAGACTACGGCGGGACCGACCGCGATGCCGATCCCGACCGGGAGATCCATGAGCGCCGCCTTGTCCCTCAGGGCCAGTGCCGCCTCGAGCGCGAGCACGGCATGATCGACGCGCGACCCGGCCACGTTGAAGGTCGCCATCACCGCGTCCCCAGCGAACTTGTCCACGATGCCGCGCCGGCGGCCGACCTCCGAGGCGGCCCACCGGTGCAGGGTCAGCATGCGGTCGGCCAGGTCCTCCGGAGCGCTGGCCGACGCCAGCGGCGTGTACCCCCGGACATCCGCGAACATCGACGTCACGAGACGCTCGCCGGCCGGCAGGACGGTAGGCTCGGCCGCCTCCGCCTCGGGCTCTTCGGCGAGCTGCGGTGGATCGAAACCTAGCCGCAGCGCCGCGGCCCGGGCCTCGTCGCGAATTCGCACAGCACCGGCCTGATGGGCCTCGCGGACGCACGACTCGAGCAGCGAGCTTGCCGCGTGGTCGTCTCCTGTCTCGGCAGCCGCCTCGGCCGCGAGGATGGAGGCCTGCCACGTCCACAGCCGCAGGTCGGAGCTCTCGAGCTCGCGCAGTGCGCGCTCGAGCACCGGCAGGGCCTCGATCGCGTTCCCCGAGGCGAGGAGGACGCGACCTTCGGCGATCGCAAGCGCCGCCTGGCCCAGCTCGGTAGAAGCTCGCTTGGCGTCCTTCAGCAGCGCGGCGGCCTCGTCGAGCGCTCCGCCGGCGACCAGTGCTTCGACCCCGAGGGCGACCGTCTTTGGGAAGATCAGCACGGGTCCGGCCGCGGCGACTCTCCGACCCAACTCGAGCGCTTCGTCGGTCCGCTCGTGCGCGAGCGCAACACGGACACGGGCAGGGGTGTCGTAGACGATGTCTTGGAGCTCGTTGGCCGGAGAAGGAGGCGGTAGCTCCGCGTCCGCCTCGGACATGCGTCCAAGCTCGACGAGCGCTTCGGTGGCGGCAATCCGGGAGCGCCACTCGAACTTCCGGGCACCCAAGCTCTCGTGGCGGTCCCGCGCTCGGACAGCCAGCCCCAGCGCGTCGCGGGGAGCGCCGAGCTCGATCAGGGCCCAGGCCCTCGCGATTTCGCCGCCGGCCGAGGCCCGAATGTGAAAGAGCAGTGGCTCTTGCTTCTCCAGCGCGCGCGCGAATCCGCCTGCGACGGCATGCACGCGATCCCAAATCTCGTTGTAGACGAGTGAAGAAGCGATGATCACGTAGCCCTTGGCAAGAGCCTCGTGGTAGCACCTGTCCATCAGGGTGAACTCCCGGGCCGTCCCGTAGTACCCGAGCGCTGCGACGCTGAGCGCGTAGACGCGCTCGAAGTCAGCTGCTGCTTGCTGCGCGATCTCGACTGCGCGTTCAGCAGCCTCCAAGCACCGGTCGTACTCCAGCCGGAACGCGTAGATGCCTGCTATGCGCAGATGCACGAGTGCGAGGTCGGCCGAGGGGCCCTCTCGCTCAAGTGCCGCGAGTGCGTGCTCGAACTGCTCCATCGCCTCGGCGGACTTATCGAGCTCCCACTGGCTGCGTCCCAGATAGACGCGAGCCTGAGCTGCCTCGCGCGAGAGCCCGAGCTCTTTGAGCTGCTCAACGGCCTCGACGAGCAGCTGCTCTGCGGCTGCGGGCTCGCCGCTATACCACCGCAGACGGCCGATGCGGAGGAGCAGTCGTGCCCGTTCTCTCGGATCGGAAACGTGCGGCAGAACGCGTTCGAGCAGCTCGGCCGCTTCCCGGAATGCGACGGAGCGCTCGGCTTCCTCGGCTGCTCGCAAACAGGCACCCACCGCCTCGTTGGCCCGTCCCGCTTCCAGAAGATGGCTTGCGATGGCCATGGGGCTTCCGTCGGCGCCCTCGAGCGCATCGGCGGCTCGGGAATGGATCCGCTGCCGCTTCGGCAAGACAGTGTCGCTCGCGATCGCCTCTTGGGTGAGCGCGTGGCGCCACCTGTAGCGATCGCTCGCCTGTGCATCCTCCTCCACCAGCTGCTGGGCGACGGCCGCCTCGAGGGCTGCGAGCACGGCTCCTTCGTCGGCCTCCGCCACCTCGACGAGGAGCCCGTAGTCGAACGAACGGCCGAGGACGGCAGCCGCCCGGAGCACCTCGATATGGACTGGGTCGAGCCGTCCTACGCGGAGCAGCACCGCCTCTCGTACCGTGTCTGGCAGCCGTAGCGCATCGAGCGGCGATCGTTCCCAGCCCGTCTCCGTTCGGACGATCTCGCGGCGGTCGACCGCCTCGCGCAGGAGCTCCTCGAGAACGAAAGGGTTGCCCTCGGAACGAGCATGGACGAGCGACCCGAGCTCTGCGCTGACGCTCTCTGCGTCCAGAATGGCCGCGATCATCTCCGTCACCTGCTGCGGCGTCATTGCCTCGACGGCGACCATCTCGGCAGCCCCCGTTCGCCCCCAGACCTGAACCATCCGTGTCAGTGGATGGCGCCGATCGAGCTCGTCGCTCCTGTAGGTGGCGAGCACCATCACCCTGCTATTGGCCATCCGGCGAGCGACGTAATCGAGCAAATGGCGAGTCGAGCTGTCGGCCCAGTGGACGTCCTCGAGAACGAGGAGCAGCCCACGCTCGCGAGCCCACAGCTCGAGAAGCGTGACGAGCGACTCGAACATCCGCAGCTTCGCTTGCTCGGGATCCCCGTCGGCGCCGGCCCGCGTGCCGTTCCCGAGCTGGGGGAAGAGCTGAGCGAGCTCGGCGCTCATCGGGCCGAGCTGGGCCCGCACCTCCGCCCGGTCGTACTGGCCGAGCTGGTTCCCGATCGCCTCGACGAACGGCAGATACGGAAGGGAGAGCTCCGGCTCCGAGCAGCTCCCCCACAGCGCG
>DASSCT010000076.1:0-12709 GCA_035697545.1 Gaiellaceae bacterium
AGTCTCGGCCACGAAGTCGAGCATGCGCTTCGCCTCGTCGGGCGGGAAGGCGTCGACGTCGCGGAACGTGTCGACATGGCGCTCGGGCAAGACGAGGAGATGCGTCTCGGCCTTCGGGTAGATGTCGCGGACGGCGACGAACCCGTCCGCCTTGTTCACATGGTCGCCCTCGCGAACGAGCTTGCAGAAGAGGCAATCCTCATTGCTCATAGCCGAACCTTCGGGCCTCTACCGTCTCGACCAGTCATTTCAGACGGCCGCACGGGCAGAGCCCGTCCGGCCTGAAGGAGATATCGCAAGCGACGTCTCATGCGGCGAGGATCCCCTCCTCCGTCACGGCCGCGCCTCGCACGCGGACGAGCTCACCAATGGGCGCGCCCTTAGGGACGAGCCAGGGCGAGTAGTCGTCGCCGTAACCGCGGCCGGGCCGATCCACGAGCACAACGTCCTCCCGCTCGAGCTTCCGGCGCCAGCGCGCCAGGCAAGCCTCGTGCGACGCAGCGCGAAGTCGAGCGCTCCGCTCCTTCTTCACGGCCGGCGGAATCGTGTCCGCCTCGGCGGTCACTGTCCCCGGGCGCGGCGAGTACGGGAAGACGTGCACCTTCGTGATTCCCGCCTGGCGGAGCACCGCGAGCGTGTTCCGAAACGCGGCTTCGTCCTCGCCCGGGAAGCCGACGATCACGTCGCTCGTCAGATTGAAGTCTTCAAGCGGGGCCAGGCGGCGGAGGTAGGTCTGCGCCGTGTAGCGGCGGCCCATCGCGCGGAGGATCTCGTCGTCGCCGGACTGGAGCGGAACATGAAGGTGCCGCGATACCACACGGGTCTCTCGGAGAGCGGCGACGAGCTCCTCGGTCACGTGGTTGATCTCGATCGACGACAGTCGGAGACGCTCGAGACCCGGCACCGCGCCGGCCTCGTGCACGAGGCGCGGGAGCCCATAGCCCGCCTCGCGATCGCGGTAGCAGCCGAGGTTGATCCCGGTGAGGACGACCTCGCGGTGGCCCTGCCGCGCCCGTTTCTCGACCTCGGCCAGCACGGCGTCGGCGCGCCTGCTCCGGGAAGCCCCGCGCACGAACGGGATTACGCAGAAGTTGCAGGAGAAGCTGCAGCCGTCCTGGACTCGGACGAACGCGCGAACGCGATCGAGTCGCGAATCCGCCTGGACGCAGCCGATCGGCCCGACGTCGCGCGCGACGAGCACCGGCGTCTCCTCCGGCGTCGCCCGAATGACCGAGACATTGGCGGGGAGCGTTGCGAACGTGTCGCCGGCGAGATTCGCCCCGCAGCCGGTGACATAGACCCGCCCGTGGGTGCGCGCGGCTCTTGCGGCGGCCTGACGGGACTTCGCGACGGCCTCGTTCGTCACGCAACAGGTGTTCACGACCGCGACGTCGGCCGACCCCTCGAGCTCCTCGTGCCCGTCGGCGAGCAGGCGGTCACGCAGAGCCTGAGCGTCGACGTGAGACACCTTGCAGCCAAGGAAACGAACCGTGAACGTCGCCATCAGAGCCGCAAATCTACTGCCGTTCGAACAAATCGGCGGCCCAGCCGCCGTCGATCCGCCGCTCCCGTTGCGCATAACCGACGAGCTCGGGCATACGCGAGTGGAAGTAGCCGGCCGTAACGATCTGCCGAGCCGCAATGTGCGGAGCGAGGCCCTCCACTGTCGCGAGGTTCATGTTCGCCAGTACGAGCTCGGTGGCCGGAAGGTTCTCCTGGAGCGCATCTCCCTGCCGCACGTCGACCTCGACCCCGTTCGCCACCGCGTTCCGATGCGCCGCCTCGACTGCCGCTGGATCCACGTCGAGCGCCACGACCGGATGGAAGCCGAGCTTCGCAGCGGCGATCGAGAGCACACCTGATCCACAGCCGACATCGAGGAGGCTGGAGGGGGCGAGGTCGATCAGGAAGCCAAGGCAGAGTCGCGTCGTCGGATGCGAGCCCGTGCCGAAGGCGCGACCCGGGTCGATGACGACGGGAATCCCCTCTTCGGGTGGCGCCTCCCAGGGCGGCCCGACCCAGAGCGGTCCGACCCATACCGGTCGGTGAAACTCGCGCCAACGCTCTTCCCAGCCGGGCTCGACGGGCTGCGATTCGACCTCGCCGAACTCCGCGCGGAGCCGGGCCTCCCCGGCCGCATCCGTGAAGACGGCGAGCACGTCCTCTGCCTCCTCGAAACCCTCGGGGTGGAGCTCGAGCAGGCGCGCCGTCACTTCCTCCCGCAGCGCCTCCGGGACCGAGATCGCGACCCGGCGGAGCTCGTCCACGATCAGCGGAACGCGCTCTTCAGCTTGTCGAAGAAGCTCTCGTCCGGGGTGTAGGTCTCGTCGTCCGCCGTCCCTTCGAAGCGTTCGAGCAGGTCTCGCTGCTCATCGGTCAACTGCCGTGGGACGGCGACGTTGACGAGCACCCGCTGGTCGCCGCGTCCGAAGCCCTGAAGCACCGGCATCCCGCGGCCGCGGAGAACGACGACCTCCCCAGGCTGCGTCCCGGGGGCGAACTCGAGCTGGGTCTCCCCGTCCAGCGTGGGCACCGCAACGCGGGCACCCAGCGCAGCCTGCGTCATCGTCAGGTCGACCGTGGAGAAGATGTCGTCGCCCTCGCGGACGAACCGCGGATCGCGTGCGATCCGGACCCGCACGTAGACGTCGCCGGCACGCCCACCGGGAGCACCCGCGTGGCCTTCGCCGGAGAGCCGGATCCGCTGGCCGTCGTGGATGCCCGGTGGGATCTCCACCTCCCGCAGCCGCTCCTCGAGCACCTGGCCGGTGCCTTGGCAGTCCCGGCACGGATGTTCGATCAACCGGCCGGCGCCGCCGCAGGTTGGGCAGGCCTGCGTGCGGATGAACTCGCCGAACGCGCTCCGTGAGGCCTGCTGGAGGCGCCCTTGTCCCTGACAGGTGGGACAGATCGCGACGTCGGTCCCGGGCTCCATGCCGCTGGCCCCGCAGCGTCCGCAAGGAACGGCGACCCGGTAGGACACGTCGCGCTTCGTCCCTGTCGCTGCCTCCGTCAGATCGATCTCCACCTCGGCGGCGATGTCGGCGCCGCGCGCGCCGGTACGCATCGTCGCCGACAGCAGGTCATCTCCGAAGAACGCGGAGAAGATGTCGGCCAGGCTTCCGAAGTCGAAGTGCGACGGCTCGAAACCGCCGCTTCGCAGACCGGCATGGCCGAAGCGGTCGTAGAGCTCACGCGTCTCTGTCTTGGACAGCACCTCGTAGGCCTCGACGACCTCCTTGAAGCGCTCGTCGGCGTCCGGGGCGTCGGAAACGTCCGGATGCAGCTCGCGCGCCAGCCTGCGGAACGCCTTCTTGATCTCGCTCTCGCCGGCGTCGCGGCTGACGCCCAGCACCTCGTAGTAATCCCGCTCAGCGGTTGCCATTGCGGCAAGCGTAGCCGTGCAACCGGGCGCTAATTCTCGGCGTAGATTTCCTCCACGAACCGCGAGAGCTCATGGGACGCGACACGCACGGAACGGATCGCCGTCTCATAGTCCATCCGCAGCGGGCCGAGGAGACTGACCGCGCCGAGGCGGCGATGGGCGAGCCCGTACGTCGCTCCGACGAGCGAGGCCTCACGCAGGCCGGGATGCGACAGCTCGACGCCCATCCGAACGAACGCTCCCTCTTTGCCGCTGAGCGCGTCGCTGAGGAGCTGCAGCAGCGCGGCCCGCTGCTCGAGCGCTTCGAGGAGCGGCCGGTAGGTCGCGAGATCCTCGCTTCGCGCTTCGCCAAGCAGCGTTGCCGCACCGCCGACGAAGAGCCGCTGCTCCTCGCTGCCCGCCGCGTCGGTGAACGCAGGCCGCAGCAGCTCGAGGAAGGAACGTTCGCGCTCCGACAACCCGGGCTCGGCGAACGCCTGGCGTAGCCCGCGCGACCCGAGCGGGAGGCTCGTCGTGCGTTCGTTCAGATACTCGGCAGCCCAGCTGACGAGCCCAGGGTCAATCGGCTCGCCGAGCGCGAAGACGCGCTTCGTGACACCGCCCGTGGAAGTGATCACGACCGCCACGACGAGCTGGGGCTGAAGGGCGAGCACCTCGACGTGGCGCACGGTCGCGGCCTCCAACGGCGGCGCCGACACCAAGGCGAGCAGGCGGGTGACCTGCGAGAGCGCCTCCGTCGTCGCCTGGAGGGCGGACTCCACCTCGGTCCCGGCGCGGCTGAGGTCGATCTCGACCGTGACCGGGCGAGGCTCCAGCCGGTCGAGCAGCCCGCGGACGAACAGCCGGTAGCCGGCCTCGGTCGGGACACGTCCGGCCGACGTGTGGGGGTGTGTGAGCAGCCCGAGCCGCTCCAGCTCGGCGAGCTCGCCACGCACCGTGGACGGCGACACGGACAGGCCAGCCTGCTCGACCAGGTGCTTCGAGCCCACGGGTTGGCCGGTAGCGATGTACTCCTCGACGAGGCGCCGGAGGATCTGGCGCTGGCGAACGGTCAGCTCAACTGTCGTCATTTTGCAGGGATTTTACTGCTCACCTGAGTAGCTCGGCCGTGACGCCGCCCCCGAGCAGCCGCCCGCGGTGCGTGAGCGCGAGGTCCTCCTCGCCGTCCTCACCCTCGTGCCGCGTGAGGAGACCCAGGCCTTCCAGCCGCCCCAGTGCCGCGCGATCGACGACGCCGTCGGCCTCGGCCAGCTCCAACGGCTCGTCGAGCCGCAGCCCCAGCATCACCCGTTCTCGCAGCCGGACGTCCGCTCCCAGCTCCTCGAGCTCGCGCGGCGGCACGGCACCGGCCTCGAGCGCCTCCAGGTACACGCGCAGCCGTGGCGTGTTGCGTCGGCGACGACCGGCGATCGTCGAAACCGCTCCGATCCCGATGCCCAGGTAGTCCCGGCCCAGCCAGTAGGCAAGGTTGTGCCTCGACCGCAGGTCGCGACCGTCGGCCGACTCCGCCGTCCGGCAGAAGTTCGCCGTCTCGTACCAGCGATAGCCGGACGCGGTCAGGCGGTCGACCACCCGCTCGAAGTAGCCCTCCATCGCCTCCGCCTGGCGACGGAGCTCCTCGCCGTGAGCGTGCGTGAACCGGGTTCCTGGCTTGGCCTCGAGCTCGTAGCACGACAGGTGCTCGGGTCGCAGCGCGAGCGCCTCATCGATGTCGGCGCCGAGGTCGGCGGGTCTCTGGCCCGGGATCCCGTAGATGAGATCGAGCGAGATGTTGTCAAATCCGGCATCACGCAGATGGTAGAAGGCGCTCCGGACGTCGTCAGGACCGGCGTGGCGCTCCAGCACGGACAGCAGCTTCGGCTGGAAGCTCTGTGCTCCGAGCGAAATCCGCGTCACTCCTTCGTCCCGGAGCAACCGGGCGAGCTCGGGCGTCACGGTCTCCGGGTTGGCCTCGACGGTGACCTCGTCCGTGGAAGGCATCCCGTGGAGAACGCGCAGCAAGGCCGCCGGCTCGGTGAACGTCGGCGTCCCGCCCCCGAAAAAGACCGTCTCGAGCCGAGGCGCGAGCGAACCGCGCTCGAGCTCGAGCTCGGCCAGGAGCGCATCGACGTAGCGGTCGTGCTCGCCCCGCCGCCCGACGACGGTCACGAAGTCGCAGTACCCGCAGCGATGCCCGCAGAAGGGCAGGTGGACATAGAGGTGGCGCACAGCCCCGGTCACTTCGACCCCTCCAGATTGAGCACGGCCAGGAAGGCCTCCTGCGGCACCTCGACTGCGCCGACCTGCTTCATCCGCCTCTTGCCCGCCTTCTGGCGCTCGAGCAGCTTGCGCTTGCGGGTGATGTCCCCGCCGTAGCACTTGGCGAGCACGTCCTTGCGCTTGGCCTTGATCGTCTCGCGCGCGATCACCCGCGACCCGATCGCGGCCTGCACGGGCACGTCGAAGAGCTGCCTGGGAATCTCCTCGCGCAGCTTGTCGACGAGGGCGCGACCGCGTCCGTACGCCGATTCGCGATGGAGGATGAGCGAGAGCGCGTCGACCGATTCCCCGGCGATGAGGACGTCGAGCCGGACGAGGTCGCCCTCGCGGAATCCGATCACGTCGTAGTCGAAGCTTGCGTAACCCCGCGTCCGGGACTTGAGCTGGTCGTAGAAGTCGACCACGACCTCGGAGAGCGGAAGCTCGTAGATGAGCACGGCCCGCTCCTCGGAGAGGTACTCCATGTGGTCGAACCGGCCGCGGCGCTCGGTGCAGAGCTCCATGACGGGCCCGACGTACTCCTTGGGAACGATGATCGACGCGCGGATGTACGGCTCCTCGACTCGCTCGATCTCGGCCGGCATCTCCGCCGGGTTGTGAACCTCGACCTCGCGCCCCTCCTTCGTCAGCACGAGGTAGGCCACGTTCGGCGCGGTCACGAGCAGATCGAGGTCGAACTCGCGTTCGAGCCGCTCGCGAACGATCTCCATGTGCAGGAGGCCGAGGAATCCACAGCGGAAACCGAATCCGAGCGCCTGCGAGGTCTCGGGCTCGTAGACCAGAGCTGCATCGTTGAGCTTGAGCCGCTCGAGGGCGTCGCGGAGATCGGGGTAGTCGTCCGAGTCGGTCGGGAACAGCCCCGCGAAGACCATCGGCTTCACGTCCGTGGAGCCGGGCAGCGCCTCGCCCGCGGGTCGCGCGACGGACGTGAGCGTGTCGCCGACGCGGAGCCGGCTGACGTCCTTCAGCCCGGTGATCACGTATCCGACCTCGCCCGCCGTGAGCGTGCTGCTCGGGCGCATCGTCGGCGAGAAGAAGCCGAGCTCCTCCGCCTCGAACCGAGTGCCCTGAGCCATCGCCTGCAGCCGGTCGCGCGTCTGAAAGGTGCCGTCGACGACCCGGACGAAGGCGACGACCCCCCGGTACTGGTCGTAGGAGGAATCGAAGATGAGGGCCCGCGGCGGCGCATCCGGGTCACCTGCCGGCGCATGGATGCGCTCGACCACGGCATCGAGCACCTCGGCCACACCTTCGCCCGTCTTGGCCGAGATGCGCACGACGTCCTCCGGCTCACCACCGATCAGCTCGGCGAGCTCGCGGGCCGTGCCGTCGGGATCGGCCTGCGGCAGGTCGATCTTGTTCACGACCGGGAGGAGCTCGAGGTCGTTCTCGATCGCGAGGTAGGCGTTGGCGACCGTCTGCGCCTCGACGCCCTGGGCGGCGTCGACCACCAGCACCGCTCCCTCGCACGCCTGGAGCGAACGCGAGACCTCGTAGGTGAAGTCCACGTGGCCCGGTGTGTCGATCAGGTTGAGCTGGTGGCCCTTCCAGAGCACTCGAACGGCCTGGGCCTTGATCGTGATCCCGCGCTCCCGCTCGAGCTCCATCGAGTCGAGGAGTTGCTCGCGCATCTCGCGGCCCGAGACGGTCTCGGTCAGCTCGAGGATGCGGTCGGCCAGGGTCGATTTCCCATGGTCGATGTGCGCGATGATCGAGAAGTTCCGGATTCGGTCCTGCTGCATGAGGTCAGGCGGGCGGCCGCGCGCGGGCTCGCAACGATAGCAACGGCCTCAGCTCACGAACTCCCAGCAAACTGCAGGAAAAGAGGTACACCGGGCCGCCGGCGAGAAGCGCCGCCGAGACGGAGACGAGTTGGCCGAGGAACGACCTTCCGAGGACGTCGTCGAGCACCCACCAGACCGCGAATGAAACGATCGCGAGCGGAATCGACGCGACGGTGATTCGAAACGCCGAGCGGGCCGTCTCACGCCATTCGATCCGCTGGAGCCGGCGGCGGAGGAGAACCAGCAGCGCGGCCGAGCCGGCCATGTTCGCGACTGAGATCGCGAGCGGGATGCCCCAGACTCCGAGGCGGTAGAAGAGCGCGAAGAGGGCTGTGTTGAGCACGAGGTTTCCGAACGCGACCCAGGTCGGAAGCCATGGCGCCTGGAGGCTGAAGAACGCCCGGTTAAGCATGAGCATCGCCCCGTTGAAGACGAGCCCGAGTGAGAACGCGGCCAGGGCGCCGGCGACCACATACGTTGCGTGCGCGTCGAACTCACCGCGCTGGTAGATGAGGCGCACGATCGGCTCGGCCAGCACGGCGGAGACGACGCCGGCAGGGATGAGCAGGAAAGCGATCTGCCGGAGCCCCAGCCCGACCGTGTGGCGGAAGCCGTCCGTGTCCCCACGGGCGGCGAGGCGGGCGAGCGCCGGGAAGAGAACCGTCGCGACCGCGACCGAGAACATTCCCTGGGGGAGCATGTAGATCCGGAAAGCGGCGTCGATCGCGCTCGGGGCGATGGTGCGATCGATGTACCTGGCGGCGAAGAACGTCCCGATCAGCGCGTTGACGTTGATCAGGCCGAGACCGAGGGTGACCGGGAGCATGAGGACGAAAACCCGCTTGACCGCCGGGTCGCGCCAGTCGATCGCGAGCCGGAGGCGCCCGTCTAGGCCGGAGAGCCAGGGGAGCGGGAGCAGGAGCTGCACCAGCGTGGCGATGACGATCGATCCCGCGTAGATGTAGAGCTTGCCCGACTCAGTGTCGGCCTGTGGGACGCCGATCACGAGCCCCGCGATGATCACGAGGTTCCAGAAGACCGGTGTCAGCGCCGGGACCGTGAAGTGCTCGTAGCTGTTGAGGACGCCCACGACGATTCCGAAGACGCCGAGGAGGACGACGATCGGGAACAGGATTCGCGACAGCGTGACTGCGAGTTCGCCGGCCGGTCCGCTGCCGTAGCCGAAGAGCGCCATCACCCACGGAGCGGCGAGGATGAAGAGGGCGGTCAGGGTCGTGAGCCCGAGCAGCAGTAGCCAGATCAGGGAGGACGCGACGCGCCACGCTCGTGCTCGCTCGCCCTTCTCGAGCAGCTCGCTGAAGACCGGGACGAACGCCGAGGACAACGCGGCGTCGGCGACGAGCGCCCGGATCAGGTTCGGCACCTGGAAGGCAACGGTGAACGCGTTGATGCCAAAGCCTTCGACGCCGAAGTAGCTGCGGGCGACGATCTCGCGGACGAGCCCCAATACCCGCGAAAGCCCCGTTGCCGCCGAGAAGACCGCCGTTGACCACGCCAGACGACGGGACGGGAATGAGGGGGCAGCCTCCTGGCCCACCTCGGTCACGGCCCGTTCACCACGTCGTGAGCATACGAGCGAAGAGCGTGGGCTCCTCCGATCGTGCCGAACGGAGCGAGGGCTCTGGTACCATGCCGCCGCCCGCAGAGCGGGCATTTTTCACGTTATGCCGAACATCAAGCAGCAGAAGAAGCGTGTACGAGTAGCCGCCCGGCAGCGGCTCGAGAACCTGCGTTACCGATCGACCGTCAAGACGCTGACCCGGCGCCTGCGGGCTGCCGTCGACGAGGGCGACACTGACCGCATTCGCGCGACGCACCTCGAGCTCCAGCGCTGGATCGACCGCGCCGCGTCCCACGGCGCGCTGCATCAGAACGCCGCCGCACGGAAAAAGGCGCAGGCGGCGCGGATCGCCTCGGGCGCCTAGCTCGACCCGGCTGGGGCCGTTTCCTGCGCTCTGGTCACGTCGACCAGGGCACGCGTCAGCTCGAGCTCGCCTGAGAGCCGGCTTGCTCCTTTGATCGCCGCATCGAGGGCGGCGAGCCGGACGACGGCCGCGTCGAGCTCTTCGCCGGTGTAGCGGTCCGCGTGGCCCAGGGCCTTCCGGATCCGGAACTCGTGCACCCTGAGCCGCTTGGCGATCTCTCGCGTCCGCAGGCCTTCCTCCGCGAGAAGCTGCACGGCTCGGACCAGATTGACGTGCGCGGCAAGCCGGACGGAGATGCTGAACGGCTCACGCCGCTCGAGCTCGGCCTCGCCGGCCGCAAGCAGCGCCGGGAGATCTCGTTCGCCCCAGGCGTCCGTGATCGCCCAGGCTGCGGCCTCCCTCGCCGGAGTCGCCAGCCGCTCGACGTCTCCGCGCTCGACCGGCTCTCCGCCGGCCCACGTTGAAATCTTGTCTGCCTCGGTGGCGAGTGCGTTGAGGTCGTCGCCGACGATCTCGACCAACGCGCGGGCGCCGTCCTGATCGATGGAGGCGCCCCGAGCCTCGAACTGCGCCCGCACCCACCCGGGGAGGTCACGCGGCTTCGGTCCGTCGTAAGCCAACACCTTGCCGGGCTTGGCGACCACCTTGGCGAGCGCATCGCTCCGTGGAGCTTCGCCCGTCACGAGCGCGAGCACCGCCCCCGGGACCGGGTTGGCCAGATAGGCGGCGATTGCCTCGACGTCGGCCTTCCGCCAGCGTTCAACGCCTTCAACGAGGACCAGGCGGCCGCCATCACCCCCGGCAAAGAGCCCGAGCGCGTTGCATGCCGCCACCGCGTCGGGACCGCTCGCCGAGTCGGCTTCGAGTTGTTCGACGGATTCGTCTCCGAAGCGGGTACGTAGCCGGCGGAGCGCGCGCACGATCTTCGGGCGATCGTTTCCCGTCAGCAGATACACCGGGAGCAGCGGCTCGTCCGACACCTCCGGTGAGCATAGTGGCCGTCATCGGCGTGACCAGGTCGAGAGCCGTTCGCCGTCGGTCTCGACGACCACACGACCGTCACGGTCGGTCCGGTAGAGCTCGAGCCGCGGTGACGCGTCGAGGGTCGCGACCGTCGAGGGCGCCGGATGGCCGTAATCGTTGTTCTGCCCGCACGAAATGATCGCGACGTCGGGGCGAGTGAGCTCGAGCAGCCGCTGGAGCCCCTCGTCGGCCGAACCGTGGTGCGCGACCTTCAGGATCTCGACCGGCGGCGGGTTCAGCGGAAGGGTGACCTCGGACTCGGCGTCTGCCGTGAGCAGTGCGTCGACCTTCCCGTAGGTGGCAAGGATCACCGTCGCCCGCAGGTTGGGATCGCCTTCTCCTCCTCCGGCGCCGTCCGGCCAGAGCACTTGCAGGCGCAAGCCTCCAAGTCGGAAGACCGTGCCTGCGTGCGACTGCATCACCGGCACGTCCCGCTCCCGCGCCGCGGCCATGGCGGCCCGCTCGTCGGGACTGTCGTACGGGATCTTCGGATCGAGAATGCGCCCGACGTGCACGTGTTCGATCACCTCGGCGGCTCCGCCGACGTGATCCCTCTGCGGATGGGTCAGGACGAGCAGCGCAAGCCTTCGGATGCCAAGGTCGCGCAGTTGATCGTCGACCTCTGCCTCCGGCGGGCCCTGGTCGACGAGCACGGCACCCTCGCGGACCTGGAGGAGGATGGAGTCGCCTTGGCCCACGTCCAGCACTGTGAGCCTGAAGCCGTTCGGAGCCGCAGGCGCCGGGGCGGACTGCAGCTTCCAGCCCGCGAGGATGATGACGCCGACACCGACGACGACCGCCAGCCCGGGCCGGCGCCAGGCCGGGAGGCGCGCGGCCGCGAGGACGATGAGACACGTCGCCGCTGCCAGCCCCAGTGCGAGCGCTGAGCTCACCTGCGCCCCCGGCAGGCCGCCGATCAGCCGAGCGCAGGCGGCGATGTAGGCGGCGAGCCACCCGTTCGCCCAGGCAGCGCCGAGCGCTGCGGGCGGAAGGACCTGGTCGAGCAGCGCTGTCAGCAGCGCGAGGCCGAAGCACGGAGGGACCGCAGCCGCTGCGAGCGCGTTGCTCACGACCGAGTAGACCGGGACCGAACCGAACTGGGCGAGCAGAATCGGAGCCGTCGCGAGCCCGCACGCGGCCGACACGGCGACGACGCCGACGAGGGCTCGCGGCGCGGGGTACCCCTCGAGAACGCCTTCGAGCCGGGGAACTGCGACGAAGATCGCTGCGACCGCCGCGAACGACAGCTGAAAGCCCGGCTCGAGCAGGCTGTACGGGTTCCAAGCCAGGAGCACGGCGGCGCCCAGCAACAGGAAGTACCAACGATCGCGAGGTCGCGACGCAAGCCATGCGAGCGACGCGAGCGCACCGGCGACCCCGGCGCGGACGACCGAAGGCTGCCAGCCCACTGCGAGCACGTAGGCGCCGATCGCCGCGAGCGCGGCGAACTCGGCGATGAGCCGGGAGATTCCGAGCATCCACGCGACGAGCAGGACCCCACCGGCGACGAACGCCACGTTTTGACCCGAGACCGCCAGTAGGAAGGATCAAATAGGCCAGAACAGAGGGGTCGAGTGAGAACACGCTCCCCCAGGCAAGTCATCTGTCAACCTGCTCGCGTCGCACTCCTCTGGCGAGGTGCCAAAGCGGCCCGCGCCGCATCACCGACGCCAGTAACGTGCGCCGAACAGGGATGCGAGCGGCCGGGATCACAGCACTCGGCGAGCCCGTCGAGATCTTCGAGGTGGACGAGCTGGCGACGCCTGCAGCAGGCGATGTCCTCATCGACGTCGTCGCCGCCGGCATCGGCAGCTGGGACGAGCTTGTCAGGATCGGCGGCTGGCAGATCGGCGGCCCGGCTCCGATGGCGCTCGGGACGGAGGCGGCCGGGACGGTCGCAGCGACCGGCTCCGGCGTGGCCGAGCTGCGCGAGGGCGACGAGGTGATGACACATCCGCTGCCGCTGCGGCGTCACGGGACGTGGGCGGGGAGGGTGCTCGCGCCGGCGGCGACCGTCGCGGCCCGGCCGCCAGAGGCGTCATGGGAAGCCGGCGGAGCGTTTCCCATTCCGGCGCTCACTGCGGCTCAGGCACTCGACGAGGCTCTCGGGATCCAGAGCGGCGGCTGGGTCGTCGTCAACGGAGCCGGCGGAGTCACGGGTGGCCTGCTCGTCCAGCTCGCCGCGGCTCGCGGCGCCCGCGTGATCGCGACCGCGAGCGCGAAGAAGGCCGAGCGCATCCGCGACTACGGCGCGTCGGAGGTGCTCGACTACCACGGCGACTGGCCTGCGCTCGTTCGCGAGATCACCGGCG
>DASSCT010000077.1:0-16877 GCA_035697545.1 Gaiellaceae bacterium
GACCCCGATCAGCTGCGACAGGTGCAGGATCGGCATCTGGAACGGACGGCCGGTCGCCGCCTCGAGTTTCTGCTGCCAGGCATCGAGCGAGAGATGGCAGAGCGGACACGGCGTGACCATGGCGTCCGCCCCAGCCTCGACGGCCTGCTCGATCGGCTGCAGAAGCTCGCCGAGCGCCGTCTCCTCGCGGGCCTGGATGATCGGGAAGCCGCAGCACTTGATCTTCGCCGGATAGTCGACCGGCTCGCCGCCGCAGGCCTCGATGATCGCCTCGAGCGACCAGGGTCGGTCGGGATCCTCGAAACCGAGGAGCTTCGAGGGACGGAGGATCTGACAGCCGTAGAACGGCGCGATCCGCAGCCCCTTCAATCCCTTGTGGGCGGCCATTTTCAGCCGCTCGTAACCCTCGCCCTCGGCGATCAGCCAGAGGAGGTGTTTGACCTCGATCCCGCCGCTGTACGGCGGAACCCCGACGGTCTCGAGGTTGACGTTCACGCGCTCCCGCAGCTCGTCGTCGCGCTGGAGCTGGAGGTTGGCCTGCCGGAGGTTCAGCGTGCAGACATTGCAAACCGTCATCAGGGTGTCCGCCCCGGTCTCCTCGCCATAGGCCAGGATCCGGGCGTTCAGGTGGAGGTAGTAGTCGGGCTCCGCCTCGTGGATGTCGCCCGCGCCGCAGCAGGTGACCGACTCCAGCTCCTCGAGCTCGAGTCCCAGCCTCGGCGCCAGCGCCTTGGTCGAGATGTCGAGCTCCCTCGCCGACAGCGCCGCCAGGCAGCCCTTGTAGTACGCGACCTTCGTCATGTCTCGTCCTCGGGCTCTGCGATGCCCCAGTCCTTCCGCTCGATCCGCCCGAGCGCATGTTCGCCCTGGACGATGCCCAGCGCGCCGTCACGCCCCTGCTGCCGCACGAGGTCGTGCAGCGCCCGCGCCTCCCGGACGTTTTCGGCGACATGCGGCGGGATCGGCACCGGCACCTTCCCATGCCGGAAGAGCTTGAGGGCGAACTTGACGTCCTTGATCGCAGAGATCACGCCTTGGGTCTTCGGGACGAGCTCGGTCTCGCGCAGCCAGCCGGTCGTCTCCGCCGACTTCACGAACCACTTCGCGTGCTTCGCGCCCATGTCGTGGTCGATTCCCTGTTTGATCGACTCGGCGCCCAGCTTCGCGATGGCGTCGCGCGGGTCGACGCCCTTGGGACACCGCTCGTTGCAGAAATAGCAGCGCGTGCAGTCCCAGATCCCGTGCTCCTCGTTGAGCTTGTTCAGCCGCTCGACGTCTGCGTGGTCGCGGACGTCCCCGACGAACCGGAATCCCTTCGCAAGCGCCGCCGGGCCGAGAAAGTCTGGGTCGGACTCCATCGAGTTGCACTCGGAGACGCAGCAGCCGCACATGATGCAGAGCGCCTCCTTGTGGATCACGTTCATCTTCTGCTGCGAGACGATCCGCTCCTTCTCGGGGATCTCGTCGTAGCCCGAGTCGAGCCAGGGCTTGACCGCGCGGACCTTGTTCCAGAACGGCCCCATCTCGACTACGAGGTCCTTGAGGATCGGAAGGTTGCCCATGGCCGAGATCACCGGGACATGCCCGCGTTCGACGATTGGCTTCATGCGCTCCTTGCACGCGAGGATGGCGCGCCCGTCCATCCGCATACCGCAGGAACCGCAGATCATCATCCGGCAGCTCTTCCGGTAGGCGAGCGAACCGTCGACCTTGTCCTTGATCAGATCGAGGACGTCGAGCAGGCAGGCCCACTCGGGCGCCTCGACCTCGTAGTCGCGGAGCTCCCGCTCGCCGGTCTGGCTGTCGAAGCGCCAGATCTTCAGCGCGACGTTCATCGTCGGCGCGTTGGGATCTTCGAGGCGCATGGATGTTTCTGTCGCCACTAGTACGTCCTCTCCTGGGGCTGCCACTTCGTGATCGTCACCGGTTTCCAGTCGAGCCGAACGCGCCCGCTCGGACTGAGCGACGTGATCGTATGCCTGAGGTAGTTCACGTCGTCGCGCTCGGGATAGTCGTACGGCCGCGCGTGTGCGCCACGGCTCTCCTTGCGGGCGAGGCCGGCGACGACCATGCACTCGGCGAGGTCGAGCAGGAAGCCGAGCTCGAGAGCCTGCGTCAGGTCGTTGTTGAAGATGTCGCCCTTGTCCTCGACGACCACGCGTTCGTACCGCTCCTTGAGGCGCTCGATGATCCGTCCCTGCTCCTGCATCTGGTCCTCACGGCGGAAGACGCCGAAGTTCTCGTGCATCGTCCTCGCGAGCTCGTCGCGGATCGCCCACGGGCGCTCCCCGTCGCTGCGGCCTAGAAGCGCGCCGAGCTCCCGCTGCGCGTCGGCCTCGATCGACGGAGGGACGGCGACCGTCGTGTGCGTGAGCGCCCATTCGGCCGCCGCGGCGCCGGTCCGCTTGCCGAACGTGATCGTCTCCATCAGCGCGTTGCCGCCGAGGCGGTTCGCGCCGTGAACGGAGACGCAGGCGCACTCGCCCGCCGCGTACAGGCCGGTGATCGACGTGTCGCCCACGAGATCCGTATCGACGCCGCCCATGTGGTAGTGGGACCCCGGCCGTACGGGGATTGGATCGTGGATCGGGTCGATCCCCGCGAAGACCATCGACAGCTCGCGCGTCCCGTGGAGGCGCTCGTGGATCTTCTCCGCGCCAAGGTGGCGCAGGTCGAGCAGGACGTTCCCGTTCACGCCGCGCCCCTCGTCGATCTCGGTCTGCTCCGCCCGTGAGATGACGTCGCGACTCGCGAGCTCCATCGCGTTGGGCGCGTAGCGCTTCAGGAAGCGCTCGCCGTCGGCGTTGAGGAGATACGCGCCTTCACCGCGGCACCCTTCCGTGATCAGGACACCGGTCGGCGCGAGCGTCGTCGGGTGGAACTGCATCATCTCCATGTCCTCGAGCCCGACGCCGACGCGGAGCGCCATCGCCATGCCGTCGCCCGTGCACGCGTACGCGTTCGTCGTTCCGCTGTAGAGGCGGCCGGCGCCGCCCGTGGCCAGGATCACGGTCTTCGCGCCGATCGTCTTCAGCCCGCCGTTCAGCAGGTCCCAGGCGATCACGCCCTGACAGCGGTCGTCGTCGATGACGAGCTTCCAGGCGAAGAACTCCTCGTAGGTCGGGATGTCCCGCTTCAAGACCTGCTCGTAGAGGACATGCACCAGGACATGTCCGGTGATGTCGGCCGCGTACGCCGTGCGGGGCGCGCCGGCCGCGCCGAACGGGCGCTGCGCGATGCGGCCGTCCTCGGTCCGCGAGAAGACCGCGCCCCAGTGCTCGAGTTGGTAGACGTCGTCCGGCGCCTCCTTGCACAGCACCTCGATTCCATCCTGGTCCCCCAGGTAGTCCGAGCCCTTGACGGTGTCATACGCGTGCTCCTCGGGGCTGTCCTCGGAGGCGTTGCCGAGCGCGGCGTTGATCCCCCCTTCGGCCGCGCCGGAGTGGCTGCGGACGGGGTGGATCTTGGAGAGGAGCGCCACGTCGGCCCCCTGGTCGAAAGCCTCGATCGCGGCGCGCATTCCGGCGCACCCGGCACCGACGACCAGGACGTCGTGAGTGGCTTCCACGGCTCGATGGACGCTATCGAATGGCGGCGATGTCGCGCCTCGTTACGGACGACGCGAGAGCGGCTAGAGGAGGCGGCCGAAGAACGGGTCGTACTTCGCGAGGACGCCCGCCGGCCCCGAGCAGGCAGGGAATGAGCGTGCGCGCCAGCTGTGTCATCGCGGGTGTCTAGACCTGCGGGCCGGCTTGCGCGACGGCGTCGCCGGCCTCGTCCGCGAAGTGCTCGAAGTTGTCACGGAACATCCGAGCGAGCCCTCTGGCCTTCCGGTCGTAGGCCTCCGGGTCGCTCCACGTCGAGCGGGGATCGAGGAGCGTCGGGTCGACGCCGGGCACCTCGACGGGCACCTGGAAGCCGAAGAGCGGGTCGTCCCGGTACTCGACGCCGTCGAGATCTCCGGCCAGCGCCGAGCTGAGAAGGGCACGGGTGGCCTGAATCGGCATCCGCTCGCCCTCGCCGAACGGCCCTCCCGTCCAGCCCGTGTTCACGAGCCAGACGTTGACGTGCGGGTGCTCGTCCAGCTTCTCGCCGAGCATGTGCGCGTAGACGGCCGGCGGCTGGAGGAGGAAGGGAGCGCCAAAGCAGGCCGAGAAGGTCGGTTGCGGCTCGGTCACGCCGATCTCTGTGCCGGCCAGCTTCGCCGTGAAGCCGGAGAGGAAGTAGAACATCGCCTGCTCCCGACTCAGGCGCGCGAGCGGGGGAAGGATCCCGAACGCGTCCGCCATCAGGAAGACGATTGAGCTCGGGTGGCCTGCCCGCTTCTCCGGAAGCGCGTTCGCGATCTGCTCCAGCTTGTAGGCGGCTCGGGTGTTCTCCGTCTTCGAGTCGTCGTCGAGGTCGATGATGCCGCACTCGTCCACGACCACGTTCTCGAGCACGGTTCCCCACGAGCGCGTGGTCGCGTAGATCTGCGGCTCGGCCTCTTCCGAGAGCCGGATCACCTTCGCGTAGCAACCGCCCTCGAAGTTGAAGACGCCGTCGTCGCTCCAGCCGTGCTCGTCGTCGCCGACCAGGTGGCGCTCGGGGTCGGCCGAGAGCGTCGTCTTGCCGGTTCCCGAGAGCCCGAAGAAGACCACCACCCGACCCTGGTCGTCGACGTTCGCCGAGCAGTGCATCGGGAAGACGCCCTCCAGTGGGAGCCGGTCGTTCAGGAGCGTGAAGATCGACTTCTTGATCTCGCCGGCGTAGTACGTGCCGCCGATGAGCACCTCGGCCTTGGTCGGGTGCAGGACGACGAACGTCCCGCTGCGGGTGCGATCCGTCGCGGAGTCGGCCTCCACGGCCGGCGCGTGGAGAACGAGCGCCTCGGGCTCGAACTCTGCGAGCTCGTCATCCGTCGGGTCGATGAAGATCGTCTTGGCGAAGAGCGCGTGCCAAGGGCTCTCGGTGATGACCCGAAGGGACAGGCGGTGGGCGTGGTCGGCGCCCGCGAACGCGTCGACGACGTAGAGATCACGGCTCTCGAGGTGCGAGACCACTTTCTCGCGGAGGCCGTCGAAGTTCTCGGGGTCGAGATCTTGGTTGACTTTGCTCCACCAGATCCGGTCCTCCGAGCCCGGCTCGCGGACGACGAACTTGTCGTTCGGCGAGCGGCCCGTGTGGTGGCCGGTATCGACGACCAGTGGACCTTCTTCGGCGAGCTGGCCGTCGCGAGCGAGGATGGTGCGCGAGTAGAGGAGCGCGGTTGTCGGATTCGTGAAGACGCGGCCTCCCGGAGTCAGGCCGTGCTCGCTCAGATCGACATTTCCGCGTACGTCCTCGATGATCGCCATCGGCTCTCCTTCGGCTTCTCCGGAGAAGTTCCCGCCTGGGTCTGCTCCCGAAACGGCTGCATATCGTATGGGAATGGTCGTTTCGCCGCCCGAACCCCCGCTTTCGGACGGCGTCGTCAGGCTCCGGCTCTGGGGTGACCCGGGCGACGTGGAGGCGATCATGGCCGCCTGTAACGACCGTGCGATCGCGGAGTTCCTGGACCTGATCCCGTCGCCCTACACGGAGGCCGATGCCCGCGCCTACATCGACCTGTGTCGCGATGGCTGGGCAGACGGGACGCTGACGAACTTCGCGATCACGGACGCCGAGACCGGCGAGGCGGTCGGGTCGGTGGGGGTGCGCTGGATCGAGCCCGACCAGGGCGTGGCCGAGGTCGGCTACTGGGTCGGGCCGAACGCTCGTGGGAAAGGCGTCTGCACGCGGGCCGTTCGGCTCGTCTCGCGCTGGGTGCTCTCCGACCAGGGCGCCGAGCGGCTGCAGCTGCGTGCGGACGAGCGCAACGCGGCGTCGCGGAAGGTCGCCGTGAACGCCGGGTTCACCGAGGAGGGCGTGCTGCGCTCGAGCCGCTACAACCCGAGGCTCGGACGTCGCGTCGACTTCGTCATGTACTCCCTGCTCCCCGGCGAGCTCTAGCCGGGCGAGGGAGGACGCCGGCTCGACCGCCGCGAATTGGCCTACATGGACACCGCGGCGGCGATCGACCGCTATCTCGCGAGCCCTGCGCTCTCGGACGCAACGAGGCGCGCCTACCGCGTCGACCTCGAGCAGTTCGCCGCGTGGCTGGACGCTCGCGCCACCACGGTGGACGCCGTCGACGCGCGCGTCCTTTCCGCCTACGCCGCCGACCTCGGCGCTGCTCGGCCGGGACGAACTCCGCGCCGCCTCGCGCCGGCGACGATCGCCCGCAAGCTGGCAGCGGTCCGCGCGTTCCTCAGGTTCACCCTCGGCGCGGCGCGTGTGCCGGACGCCCGCTTGACGCCGCGGCGCCCTCGGCGGCTCCCCACCGCCCCGAAGACAGAGGAGGTAGACGCCGAGCTCGCCGCCCTCGGCTCGCAAGACGCCCTTCAGATCAGAAACCGCGCACTCGCCGAGCTCGTCTACTCAGCCGGCCTGCGAAGCCGAGAGGCTGTTGACCTGAACCTCGCAGACATCGACTTCGACGGCGAAGCGGTGCACGTCACGGGCAAGGGAGGAAAAGAGCGCGTCGTCCCACTCGGCGAGGAGGCCGCATACTGGCTCGGCCGCTGGCTGCAGGTTCGGCCACGGATCGCAAGAGGCGCAAACGACGCGCTCTTCCTCTCCACCCGAGGTCGCCGGCTCGACACGAGCACGCTCCGCCGGCTGCTCCCCAACCCCCACCGCCTCCGTCATGCCTTCGCCACGCACCTGCTCGAGGGCGGGGCCGACCTGCGCACGATCCAGGAGCTCCTCGGCCACAGCTCACTCTCCACGACGCAGGTCTACAGCCACGTCGACGGACGGAGACTACGCCGCGTCTATGACCGATCCCACCCCAGATCCTGAGCTCGAAGCCTTCCTGGCGCTCTCCCGAGCCCGGCTCGCGCCGCGGACCGTCGAGGCGTACCGCCGCGACCTGACCACCCTTACCGCCTGGCTCGGTCACCCACTGGCTTCAACGACGACCGAGGAGCTCGAGCGCTGGATCGCCGAGCTCCGCGCTGCCGGCCTCGCACCGGCGACAATCGCCCGACGGGTCGCCTCCACCCGCTCCTTCTTTCGTCACCTCGTCCTCATCGGCTCTGTAGCCGAGAATCCGGCCGCGGAGCTCGAGCTTCCCCGCCGGATTCGAAAGCTCCCGCGGACGCTGTCACCCGGCGAGGCGGAGCGGCTGATCGACGCCGCAGCTGGAACCACGCCACGCGCGCTACGCGACCAGGCGCTCGTGGAGCTGCTCTACGGCGCCGGCCTGCGGGTCAGCGAGGCGGTCGGGCTCGATCGAGCGGGAGTGGATCTCGACCAACGCCTGGTGAGGACGATCGGGAAGGGCGGGAAAGAACGCGTCGTTCCGGTCGGGCGCCACGCCGTGGACGCACTCCGCCGGTACCTGGCTCGCGGGAGGCCGCACCTCGACCGGCGGCACCGCCACGAGCTCTTCCTCAACGCCCAAGGCGGCGCGCTGACCCGCGCCGGTGCCTTCCTGATCCTGCGGCGGCTAGCCGGAAAGGCCGGGCTGGAGCCGGAACGCGTCCACCCCCACCTGCTCCGGCACTCGTTCGCGACGCACCTTTTGGAAGGCGGCGCCGACCTCAGAAGCGTTCAGGAAATGCTCGGACATGCCGATCTATCCACCACGGAGCTCTACACCCACGTTACGGATCGGCGGCGGCGGGAAATGTACTTCCAGGCACACCCGCACGCCCGGCGACGCGAGCGATGAACGCAATGACGCAGACAGCCCTACTTCTCGCCTCGATCGGCATGGCCGGGTATCTCATGCTGACCGCAGGAATCCAGAAGAAGGCGCTCGAGTGGCGCCGCCGCCGGCGCAACTGTCCCTCGTGCGGCAAGCTCATTCACGGCCGTGGCGTTTGCGGCTGCTCGCGTTAAGAGGGTTTGGCGAAATACAGTCTGTGCCGCAGGAGCGCGCTCCTGCGACGAGCGGCATTCCGCCAAACCCTCCTAGCGGGCCCGCGACTTCTTCGTCAGCGCCGCCGCGACTCGCTTCGCGGCGTCGCGCAGCTCCCGCGGCTGCTCGTCATCGTCCGCCATCCCATCGAGGATCACGATCGTGTCGCGCTGTGGCGAGCCGTTCTTCAAGCAGAGGATCGCCAGGCGGCGGACGACCGCGTTTGGGTCCGACGTGGCCAGCGTGTGGAGGAGCGAGCGATCGGCGTTCACCGGCGCAGGCCCGTCCCGGGAGAGCAACTCGAGCGAGAGCAGCGCTGATCCGCGGGCGGCCGGGCTTTCGTCCTCCAGGCCACGCCGGAGCAGCTCCAGCTTCTGTCGGTACCGGAACTGGCCGATCGCGCGATAGGCGACGGCACGCTCGCGGAAGTCGGAGTTTCGCGCCGCGGCCTCGAGCTCGTCGTCCCAGCGCGCACGCAGGGTCGCCAGTTCGCTCTGGGAGCCCGACGCCGCCAGTTGCTCGGCCTCGGCCGCGGCGTGCGCCAGCTCAGACAGTTGAGAGCGACCGCGGCGCGGGCCCGACGTACCGCGCCGAGGGCCGGAAGAGGCGGCCGGTTCGCTTCTGCTCGAGGATGTGTGCCGACCAGCCGGCGACGCGCGAGCAGGCGAACATCGCCGGAGCCAGGGGCGGCGGGATCTCGGCGACGTCGAGAACGATCGCGGAGTAGTACTCGACATTCGTCGCCAGCACGCGGTCCGGGGACTTCTCCTGGAGCGCTTTCAGCGCCACCTGCTCGAGCTGCTCGGCGACCTCGACCTGAGGCGCGCCAAGCTCCTTCGCGGTCTGTTTGAGGATGCGCGAGCGGGGATCTTCGGCGCGATAGATGCGGTGACCGAAGCCCATGATCCGCTTCCCGGCGGCGAGCCGCTCGTGGACCCAGCGCTCGGCGTCGCCCATCTCCGCCACCTCCTCCAGCATCGGCTTCACATAGGCAGGCGCTCCGCCGTGCAGCGGGCCCGAGAGCGCGCCGACGGCGGCGGACAGCGCCGCGCCGCAGTCCGCGCCCGTGGAGGCCACGACTCTCGCGGTGAAGGTCGAAGCGTTCAGCCCGTGCTCCGCGGTACAGATCCAGTAGGTGTCGATCGCCTTCACGTGGTCGGGATCGGCCTCGCCGCGCCAGCGAAGGAGGAACTTCTCCGCCGCCGTCTCACCCTGGGCGACCACGTCGTCCGGCGCGGGCTCGCGTCCCTCGGCGACTGCGGCAGAGCGCGCGACGATCTCCATCATCTGCGCAGAGAGGCGCCCGAGGTCCTTACGCGCCTGCTCGTCGGAGATCTCGTTCAGCTTGCCGAGCTTCCATTCGCCGGCAAGACGCGCGGTCTCCGCCTGCAGGTCGGCCGGCGCGTTGCCGGTCAACGCTGCCGGCTCGTACGGCTCCGGGTCGGGCATCTTCGACGCGAGGTCGTTGTCCACCAGCAGCCCCCAGACGTTCTCGTACGGGACGTTGCCGACGAGTTCCTCGATGTCGACGCCGCGGTAGCGGAGCGAGCCGCCCTCGCGGTCGGGCTCGGCGATCTCCGTCTCGACCGCGACGATCCCTTCGAGACCCGGTTTGAAGTCAGTCATCGCGCGGAATCTACCCGGACCGGGCGAAGCTGAAGCTCAGCTAGAGTCGCCGCGCATGGCTCATCGCGTCACTCTCATCCCCGGCGACGGCACGGGACCGGAACTCTCCGAGGCGACGCGACGCGTGCTGGAGGCGACCGGGGTCGAGTTCGACTGGGACGTCCAGCAGGCCGGCGCCGACGTGATGGAGGAGCACGGTGGAAACCCGCTGCCCGAGCCGGTCCTGGACTCGATTCGGGCGAACGGGGTCGCGTTGAAGGGCCCGATCACGACTCCGGTCGGCGGCGGCTTCCGCTCCGTCAACGTGACGCTCCGAAAAGCGCTCGACCTTTACGGCCAGGTGCGCCCGTGCAAGAGCTATGAGGGCGTTCGCTCCCGGTTCGACGACGTCGACCTCGTCCTCATTCGCGAGAACACCGAGGATCTCTATGCAGGGATCGAGTACGAGGAGGGCACCGAAGCCGCACGGGAGCTGATCGCATGGATCGAGGCCCACGGCGGCAGGCTCCGGCACCAGGACGCCGGCATCTCGATCAAACCGCTCTCGATCACGGGGACCCGCCGGATCGTCGAGTTCGCCTTCGACTACGCCCGCCGAAACGGGCGCCGCAAGGTCACGGCCGTCCACAAGGCGAACATCATGAAGTTCACGGACGGGCTCTATCTCCGCGTCGCGCGCGAAGTGGCGGAGGAGAACACTGACATTGAGTTCGACGACCGGATCGTCGACAACATGTCCATGCAGCTCGTCCAGCGTCCGGAGGAGTACGACGTCCTCGTCTGCCCGAACCTCTACGGCGACATCGTCTCCGACCTCTGCGCGGGAATGATCGGCGGCCTGGGGATGGCTCCCGGTGGCAATTTCGGCGAGTCGACGGCGATCTTCGAGCCCACGCACGGCTCCGCGCCCAAGTACGCGGGCCAGAACAAGGTCAACCCGATGGCGCAGATGCTCTCCGCGGTGATGATGCTCCATCACCTGGAGGAGCACGAGGCGGCCGAGCGCGTGGAAGGGGCAATCGCCGAGGTGATCCGGGAGGGCAAGAGCGTCACCTACGACATGAAGCTGACCCGCGACGACCCGACCGCAGTCGGGACGAGCGAGGTCGCCGACGCGATCATCGACAAGCTCGGGGTCAGGGTCTGATGGAGCTCGGGCGCCACGAGTTCACCCCGGCCAGAGGCCGCCGGAAGGTGACTGTGGTCGGCGCCGGCAACGTCGGCGCGACCTGCGCGCAGGAGTTGGCGCGGCACGACTATTGCGACGTCGCGCTGGTGGACATCAAGGAAGGGCTCGCCGAGGGGAAGGCGCTCGACATCGACCAGGCGGGCGCGGTGCTCGGCTACGAGCCGCGTGTGACCGGCTCGACGGAGTACGACATCAGCGCCGGCTCGGACGTCGTCGTGATCACGGCCGGCGTGCCGCGCACCGGCGACATGAGCCGCGACGACCTCGTGGCGACCAACGAGAAGATCGTCGGCTCCGTCACCGAACAGGTGGTCGGGAACTCGCCCGACGCGATCCTGATCGTCGTCTCCAACCCGCTCGACGCCATGTGCCACGTCGCGAAGAACGTGTCCGGCTGGCCGAAGAACCGCGTCTTCGGGATGGCGGGCATCCTCGACACCGCGCGGTTCTCCACGTTCATCGCGTGGGAGACCGGGGCGTCGGTCAAGGACGCGACGGCGATGGTGCTCGGCGGCCACGGCGATCAGATGGTCTCGGTCGTCTCGGCGACGACCGTCGGAGGTGTCCCGTTGCGCAAGCTCGTCTCGGATGACCGGATCGGCGAACTGGTCGCCAGGACGGCCAAGGGCGGCGGCGAGCTCGTAAAGCTGCTCGGCACCTCTGCCTGGTACGCGCCGGGTGCCGCGGCCGCTCAGATGGTCGACGCGATCATGCTCGACGAGAAGCGCATCCTCCCCTGCACCGCATATCTCGAGGGCGAATACGGCATCGAGGATCTCTACATGGGCGTGCCGGTAAAGCTCGGCGCCGGCGGGATCGAGGAGATCATCGAGCTCGAACTCTCCGAGGACGAGCAGCGGCTCCTACACGAGTCGGCCGACGCCGTCCGCGAGGTCGTCGGCGTCCTCTCTTCCTAATAAATGCCTCTCCAGGCGATGTCATCCGGGCCCCTGGCGGCTGCAAAGCCGCGCCAATCTGACTCGGGCCGCGCCGATATCTGTCTGATATGGACGCGTCCCGAGTCCGCACCCTGGCTTGCTTTTCGCTCGCCAGGAGCGCGGCAACATCACCTGAAGAGGCATTAGCCATGGAACTCGGCCTGAACGGCCGGACCGCGATCGTCTGCGGCGCTTCCTCAGGAATGGGGCTGGCGATTGCGCGCGCGCTCGCCGCCGAGGGGGCGAATGTGGCGATGTTCGCTCGCCGGCGCGAGCAGCTCGAGCGCGAGGCCGAGCAGATTGGCGCGCTTGCCGTTCGCGGCGACGTGACGAACCCGAGCGACCGTGAACGGCTCGTCCAGCGGACGCTCGCCGCTTTCGACGGCATCGACATCCTCGTGAACAACGGCGGCGGCCCGCCCCGTACGAGGGCGGTCGAGATCGACCACGAAGGGCTGCAGGATGCCGTCGAGCTGCTGCTCCACTCCGCGGTCGGCCTGACGAACCTTTGTCTTCCCCACCTCGGCAAGAGCGGACACGGACGGGTCGTGAACATCACCTCGAGCTCCGTGCGCGAGCCGATCGACAACCTGGCGCTCTCGAACGCCGTTCGGCCGGGCGTGATCGGCTGGGCGAAGACGCTCGCGCGGGAGATCGGGCCGGACGGCGTGACCGTGAACTCGATCGCCCCAGGCCGGATCGAGACCGAGCGGCTCGCGGAGGTCTATCCCGACGGCCCCACGGAGGCCGACCTGCAGCCGATTCCGCTCCGCCGCTTCGGCCGGCCCGAGGAGGTCGCCGAGGTCGTCTGCTTTCTCGCGTCGGACCGGGCGTCATACGTCACGGGGACGGTCATCGCCGTGGACGGCGGCCTCACTCGAGGGCTGCTGTGATGGCTCGCTTGCGCCGCTTCTCGTGGCCCACGTGGCTGCTCGGCATCGGAGCCGTGTTTCTGCTCATTGCCGGGATCCTCTACGTCGCTCCCTCCAACGACTACATCTTCTTGCCCGACCGAGCCCGGGCGGTCGCGCCGCTCGTGAAGGTCCAGGGCGAGAAGCCCGACAAGGACGGCGGCGGGATCTACTACGTCGCCGTCGATGTGCGCAAGGCGAGCCTGCTCGAGAAGGCCCTGCCTGGCCTCAACGACGGAGCGACGCTCGTGCCCGCTGACCAGGTTAATCCGGAGGGCGTCGACGAGCGTCAGCGCCGCCAAGGCGAGCTGCAGGAGATGGCTCGGAGCCAGAAGTACGCGGCCGCCGTGGCGCTGCGTTCGCTCGGCTACAAGGTTTCGATCCAGCCGAAGGGCGCGCTTGTCGAAGCGGTCGGGGAGGGTTATCCGGCCACGGGCAAGCTCGTGCCGGACGACGTCATCGTCGCCGTCGACGGGGTGCCTGTTCGCAACGCGGCAGGCCTGACGACACAGCTCGAGAAGCGGAAACCGGGCGACGTCGTGCGCCTGACCGTTCGCCGTCTGAAGAAGACGCTCGACCTCTCGATTCGCACGACGAAGAGCCCGGAGGACGCCAACAGGGCGTTCCTGGGCGTCGTCATCGCCGACGACGCGAACGTGAAGCTGCCGGTCAAAGTGTCGTTCGACATCGGCGACGTCGGCGGGCCGTCCGCAGGCCTCGCGTTCTCCCTCAATCTCGTCGAGGAGCTAGGACGCGACGTCGACCACGGCCGCCGCATCGCCGCCACAGGGGAGATCCTCCTGGACGGGTCCGTTCGCGCGGTCGGCGGGCTCAAGCAGAAAACGATCGCCGCACGGCGTTCCGGAATGGATCTCTTCCTCGTGCCTGGGGATAACGCTGCCGAGGCACGCCGGTATGCCGACGGGCTCCGCATCGTCCCTGTGGACAGTTTTCAACAGGCGTTGCGCCGTCTGGCAACTGCTACGCCTAACGCGTAGAAATCGTCAAATTCAGGCACGTTTCTTTTTGCCGGAAATTGCGTCGTTCTTATCGTCGAACCCCTTGCATGCTCGCCTCGAACGTCGCAATATCCTCGGCCAAGACCGGCATCGTTGTGGAGGATCACGTTCGCTAATGAGCAAACGAGCCGAGGCAAGCTGCAGCGATTGCTACTTCCGCAGGGCGGGGCTTTGCGCCCTCCCCCTGGACTCCCCCTGTCCAACGTTCAGGCCCGCAATCCCTCGTAGACTGCGGCCGCCGCAGCAGCCTCGGCTCGTTCCCCGTGCGGAGTTCCGCGCAGCCTGAGCCGTAGAATCACGCGGCGTGGCTCGCCGCCCTCTCGACAGCGAAGAGTCGCACCGTCGGCTGTGGGCCGTCCTGATCGGCCTGCTGTTGCTGGCGCTCTACGTGATCGCGTTCATCGTCAAGAACGACGACCGGATCAA
The DNA here is from genome assembly GCA_035697545.1 of Gaiellaceae bacterium. Lineage (GTDB taxonomy): Bacteria > Actinomycetota > Thermoleophilia > Gaiellales > Gaiellaceae > JACDAN01. Next base: position 14,034 of record DASSCT010000077.1, read on the forward strand.
GATCGATTTCGTCCTCTTCTCGGCCAGCATCTCCCTGATCTGGGAGATCGTCTTCATTCTTGCGCTCGGATTCCTAGGCGGCGTGTTGCTTGCCCAGATCCACCGGAGACGAGGGCAGCAGCGGCGCGAGCCGTGACACCGCCTCGGTGATCTGCGCGGGCGACGCGAAGCTGAAGGCCAGTCGGGCCGCCGAGCTGCCGCCGTCCCTGCGGGGGTAGAAGTCCGGCCCCGGGACGAACGTGACTCCGACCTCCTCGGCGGACCGAAGGAGTGTCTCTGCGTCCTGGCCGTCCGGAAGCTCGAGCCAGAGGAAGTAGCCGCCGTCGGGCCGGTTCCACCGGGCACCGGAGCCCCCGAGCCGCTCCTCGAGCGCCGCGAGCAGGGCATCTCGGCGAGCCTGGAGCAGCGATCGCACCAGCTCGAGGTTCCGCGCTAGTGCGCCGCGGCGCAGGAACTCGAAAACCGTCGCCTGAGAGAGCAGAGAGGGCGTGATGTAGGTGGAGGTGGCGAGCGCCTCGACCGGGCTCACCAGCCGCTCCGGGAGCACGAGGTATCCGACGCGCACTCCCGGCGCCACGGTCTTCGAGAACGACGAGGAGTAGATCACCCGCTCGCCGCCCTCGAGCTCGTGCACCGTCGGCAATGCTGCGCCTTCGAAGCGCACGAGTCCGTACGGATCGTCCTCGAGCACCAGCAGATCGTGCTCGCCGGCCAGCTCGGCCAACCGCCGGCGCCCATCGGCGCCGAGCGTCTCCCCGCTCGGGTTCTGGAAGGTCGGAATCGTGTAGAGGAGCGCGGGCCTGCGTGCTTTCAGCTCCGCTTCCAGTGCGTCGAGATCGATACCGTCCTCGGCCAGCGGAACCGCTACGACCTCGGCGCCGAGCGACTCGAGGATCCGGAGCGGCCGGTCGTAGGTCGGCGCTTCCACCAGCACGCGCGCACCGTCGGTCGCGAAGAGCTGCGCGAGGAAGACGAAGCCCTGCAGCGAGCCGTTCGTGACGACGACCCGCCCCGGCTCGACGCCGTGTCGCTCGGCGATCCAGGCCCGGAGCGGCGCGTACCCGCTCGAGGGGCCGTAGGAGAGCACCGTCGCGCCGTCGTCCTGGATCGCCGCCCGCGCGCACTCGGCCAGCTCCTGCACGGGAATGCACTCCGGCGCGGGAACTCCACGCGCGAGCGAGATCGTCTCCATGGCGGGACTCTAGGATCATCGGCGGATGGCTGCTCGGACTGCCGCGCTGGCCGCTGCTCTCTTGATCGCGGCGGTCGACGTCGTGTACGTCGTTGCGAGACATCACGGCGAGACGGCGGACGTCGCGGTGCTGGCGACGGCCCTCGCCGTGGCCGCCGTCCTCGCCGGAGCGGCGCCGTTCATGCGCCGACGCAGCGCGTTCCTCGGCGCATCGTTCGCGATCGTTCTGGTCGTCGCCGCGCTGACCGGACTGACGATCGGGCCGCTGCTGGTCCCGCCGCTCCTGCTGCTGCTCTACGCGGCGCTCAGGTAGCGGGCGCAGGCGATCATGTCGGCATCCCCGTTCCAGGCGAGCGCGTGGGCGATCGCCCAGCCACGCGTTCGCTCCGGCTCGAGTGCGAGCCGCTCGACGAGATAGTCGAGGCGCCGTTCCATCTGCTTCTTCGTCGTTGGCCGGCGGTCACGGATCAGCGAGGCGACGTCGAACTCCCGCTCGCCCACGAGGGGCTTGGCGTCGATCGCGAGCCAGCCCCGCTCGGAGAGCACCACGTTGCCGCCGTGCAAGTCCTGGTGCAGTAGCACGGACTCGCGTTGGGTTGGGCCGGCCTCGCGCAAGAACGAGACCGCACGGTCGACGACCTTCCGCTCGAGAGGCCGCGCAGGGAGCTCCTCCGCCCACCGAGCGGCCTCGTTCTCGAGGCGCCGGAACGGTTCTCCGGCGGGCACCCAGAGCCGCTCCAGCACGTCCGCGGCGAGCTCCGTGGCCTCGTCGTCGGGAAGCGTCCACAGCTGGGTCGCCGGGCAGCAGCGCTCGACGAGCAGCGCATGATGCTCGTCGGCGCGATCCAGGAGGCGAACCGCTCCCACACTGTCCCAAACCGCCAATGCGTCCGCTTCGTGCTCGGTCTCCTCGTCAGGGAAGTTGATCTTCAGCACGGCCTCGCCGGAAGGAAGCACGAGCGACGTATGGCTCTCGAACGGCTCGCCGAGCTGGAGCGACCAGCGCTCGGCCAGCTCCTCGGCGATCCCGGGAAGCCGCGCCAGCCAATCGGACCCAGCGGGCTCCTCGCGCCACCAGTCGAGGCCTGTCGGGAGCCGGATCAGGCGCGTGCGCCGACGGTGTCAGCGGCCAGCTGCGCAACCTCCGTCGGCGTCGTCCCGACACGCACTCCGCAGGCCTCCAGCGCTTCCTTCTTGGCCTGTGCCGTGCCCGACGTGCCTGAGATGATCGCCCCTGCGTGGCCCATCGTTTTCCCGGGCGGCGCCGTGAAGCCGGCGATGTAGGCGACGACCGGTTTCGACATCTCGGCCTCGATGAACGCGGCCGCCTTTTCCTCCTCGGCGCCGCCGATCTCGCCGACCATGACGATGACCTCGGTCTCGTCGTCGGCCTCGAAGCGCGCCAGGATGTCGATGAAGCCGGAGCCGACGACGGGGTCGCCGCCGATGCCGACGATCGTCGAGTTGCCGAGCCCGAGCTGCGTCAGCTCGTGGCCGATCTGGTAGGTGAGCGTCCCCGAGCGGCTGACCAGCCCGACAGCGCCCTCCCGGAAGATCTCGCCGGGAATGATCCCCACGTTCGCCTTCCCTGGCGAAAGCGCGCCCGGGCAGTTCGGCCCGAGCATCGTGATGCCCTTGGGGCGGATGTAGTT
>DASSCT010000078.1:0-6922 GCA_035697545.1 Gaiellaceae bacterium
CGGCGTGCAATCCACCGCCGGCGGCTCCCACGTCACGCTGCTCGTCGAGAGTCAGCGCGGTTACGCGAACCTCTGCCGCCTCCTCACGGCGGCGCACGCAGACACTCGTCCGAAGGAGGGTGAGCCGGCACTCGAGCCGGCACTCGACCAGAGCCTGCTCGAAGAGCTGAACGAGGGCCTCGTCTGCCTCTCCGGCTGCTCGCGCTCCGGCCTCGCAGTCCGGAACCCGAACGCCGCTGCGCGTCTGGCTCAGGCGTTCGGCACCGAGCGCTTCTACGTCGAGCTCCAACGGCCGTTCGAACGCGGAGACGAGCGGCGGAACGCGCGGCTCCGCGATCTCGCCGAGGCCCTTGAGGTCGAGACGGTCGTCACCGGCGACGTCCACGCCCACGATCCGGCTCGAGTACGGCTCCAGGACGCGCTCGTTGCGATTCGCCACCGCACCTCGCTCGAGGGCTCGGAGCCGGAGCGCCGCGGGAACCACGAGGCGATCCTGCGCGCGCCCGGAAAGATCGCCGACCGTTTCCCTCTCGACCGTGAGGCGGTCGAGCGGAGCGCACGCATCGCCGAGCGCTGTGAGTTCGATCTGACCCAGGAGCTCGGCTACCGCTATCCAGACTTCTCGGACCAGGCCGAGCCGGCCATCAGGCAGCTCGCCGACGTCTGCAACCACGCCTTCGAGGCGCGCTACGGAGCTAGTTACAACTTGTTACTTGCTCGGGCTCGCGCCCGCCTCGAAGAGGAGCTGAAGCTGATCGACGAGCTCGGGCTCGCCGGCTTCTTCCTGCTGCACCACGAGGTCCTGGAACTTGCGCGCGACGTCGCGAACGAGGTGCGGGGTCGCGACTCGCCGCGCAACTCACTTCCACCAGGCCGGGGCCGCGGCAGCTCCGTCGGCTCGATCGTCTGCTACCTGACCGGGCTCTCGCACGTCGATCCCGTTCAGGCCGACCTCTCGCTCGGGCGCTTCATCAACCGCGAGCTCGACGCCGTCCCCGACATCGACCTCGACTTCCCGCGCGACATTCGCGAGAAGCTGATCGTCGCGGTCACCGAGCGCTACGGCCGCGAGCACGCCGCGCTCGTCGCGAGCTTCGCGACCTACCGCTCGCGTGGAGCGATCCGCGACATCGGCAAGGCGCTGGGGCTCCCGTTCGGCGAGCTCGAGCGGCTCGCGCGGGTCTCGGACGGCTGGAACGCGAAGCGCGTCGCCGAGGAGCTCCGCCTCGTCCCCGGGTTCGAGGACAAGGCGGATTCGCCGCGCTGGCGCGCCTTTGCCGAGCTCACCCACGAGATCGCGGGCCTACCACGTCACATCTCGCAGCACCCGGGCGGGATGGTGATCTCGTCGCGGCCGCTCGTCGAGCTAGTCCCGGTGCAGCCGGCGGCCATGGCCGGCCGCCAGCTCTGCCAGTGGGACAAGGATTCCTGCGACGACGCCGGCTTCCTCAAGATCGACCTGCTCGGGCTCGGGATGCTCTCTGCGGTCGAGGAGTGCGTCGATCAGGTCGCACGGCTCCGCGGTGAGCCGATTGACCTCTCGCGCATCCCGCTCGAGGACAAGGAGGTCTACGCGCAGATCCAGGCAGCGGACACCGTCGGCGCCTTCCAGATCGAGAGTCGCGCGCAGATGCAGAGCATCCTTCGCACCCGGCCGGAGACGCTCGAGGACATCATGGTGCAGGTCGCGCTCGTCCGGCCCGGGCCGATCCAGGGCAAGGCCGTCCACCCGTACATCGCGCACCGCCAGCGGCTGCGCGAGGACCCGAGCTTCGTCCCGCCCGTCGACCATCCGCTCCTCGCCGAGCCGCTGCGCGACACGCTCGGCGTCGTCGTCTTCCAGGACCAGGTGCTGGAGGTGGCGATGGCACTGTCGGGGTTCAGCGTGGGCGAGGCTGAAGGGCTGCGCCGCGCGATGAGCCGCAAACGGAGCGAGGCGGCGCTCGAGGCGTACCGGAAGCGGTTCGTGGAGGGAGCGGCGGCGAACGGGGTCGAGGACCGGCTGGCGAACGAGATCTACGACAAGCTCGTCGGCTTCTCCGGCTTCGGGTTCCCGAAGTCCCACGCGGCGGCCTTCGGGCTGCTGGCCTACCAGTCCCAGTGGCTGCGCTGTCACTATCCGGCCGAGTTCCTGGCCGCGCTGCTGAACGCGCAGCCGATGGGCTTCTATCCGCCGGCGACGCTCGTCCGGGATGCGCAGCGGCGTGGGGTGAAGGTGCTGCCGCCGGACGTCAACCTCAGCGAGGCGAAGTGCGCCGTCCAGGACAGGAAGGTGCGGATCGGGATCGAGTACGTGACGTCGATCGGCGAGGACGAAGCGAAGGCGCTCGTCGAGGAGCGTGAGCGCGGCGGGCCGTTCCGGTCGGTGCGCGACCTGGCGCAGCGGGCACCGCTCCGGCGCGAGGGGCTCGAGGCGCTGATCTCGAGCGGCGCGTGCGCCGAGTTCGGCGACGAGCCGCGGCCGCTGCTCTGGGAGGCCGGGCTTGCGCCGCGGTCGACGTCGGTTCCGGGATCGGGAGGAGAGGAGCGTCAACTGGCGCTGTCTCTGGATCCCACGGTCGAGACGCCGGAGCTCCCGGAGCCGACCGACTGGGAGCGCATGCTGACCGACTACTGGACGACGAGCCTCACCGTCGGCGTCCATCCGCTGAAGCTGCTCCGGCCACATCTCCCCGGGCAGGTCCTTTCGAGCCACGACCTGGGACAGTCCCTAGACCGGGCCCAAGTGGCCGTAGCGGGAATGGCGATCGCGCGCCAGCGGCCGGCGACCGCGAACGGTGTCGTCTTCATGCTGCTCGAGGACGAGTTCGGGCAGATGAACCTGATCGTTCCGCCGACGGTGTACGACCGTCATCGCGCGATCGTCCGCGGCGAGCCGCTGATCCTCGCGCGCGGGCGTTTCGAGCGGCAAGGCCGGAACCAGAACGTGCTGGTACGGGAGCTGGAGACGCTCGGCCCGCTAGCGCGACAGGTGGCCGACGTGCCGGAGCTCGCCTCCTCGCTCCCGCCGGCTCACCACTTCGGCCACCGCTAGCGAACGGTCAGAGCTCGTCGATCTCGAGGGCGAAGCGGGGCAGCCGCTGGTGCACTGCCTCGTTGAACGCGGCAGCGTATTCCTCGGCCGCGTCGGCATCGAGCGTAGCCGCGTAGCCGTTGCGCATCTCGGCGAGCGTCTCCGTTCCGAACTCCACTAGCTCCTGGAAGCGGCCGTAGACCTCCTCGGCCTCCTCGCGGTCGGCGCGATCGTAGGCTCGCTCGGCCTCCTCGACGCGGGCCAAAAACGCGGCGTCCTCCTCCTCGAATAGGTCGAGCTGGCGGTCGATCAGCTCCGCGAACCGGCCTGGCACGCGCCCTAGAGTAGTTCCGTGGTCGTGCGCACCTGGAACATCTTCCACGGCAACACGTTTCCGCCCGGGCGCAAGCGCTACGTGGAGGAGATGGTGCGGACGGTGACCGAAGGGGAGCCGGACGCGGTGTGCCTTCAGGAGGTGCCGCCGTGGTCGCTCGACCGGCTAGGCGAGTGGAGCGGGATGCATGTCTTCGGCCGCGTGGCAGCGCGCCCGTCGATCGGGCCGCTGCCGGCGACCTCGGAGATCGGCCGACACCTCACGGATCTCAACCCCGGCTTTTTTCGCTCCGGCTTCGAAGGGCAGGCAAATGCGATCCTCGTGCGTCGTCCCGTCGTCGCCCGTCATGCGCTCACGCTGAACCCGTTCCGTTTTCGCCGGGAGGTCGCTCGCCGGCTGGGCCTGCCGCTGATCAGGCAGCTCTCGTGGGCAAAGGAGCGCCGTCAGGCGATCGCGGTCCGCCTGGATGACGGCACGTTGCTCGTCAACCTCCATGCCACCCACGCGCGCGACGTGCGGATCCCCGAGGCGGAGGTGGAGCGCGCCGTGCACTGGGCCGGCCAGCTGGCGGGCGATGATCTCTGCGTCTTGGCCGGCGATCTCAATGTCGACACGCACCGTTCGGAGGTCTTCGGGCGACTCGACGGCTTCTCGGCCGCGGGCCCCGGCGTAGACCATGTGCTCGTGCGAGGCGCGAAGGTGAGCGAGTACGACCAGTGGGGCCTCGACCGGCGCAAGCTCGGCGACCTCGTGCTGTCCGATCATGCCGCGGTCGAGGTTGAGATCGAGTGACCTTCGAGGAAGCGCGGGCAGCGTTCCCGGTCCTCGAGCGATACGCCTACATGAATGCCGGGTCGGTCGGGCCCATGGCGCAGTCGACGTACGACGCCGTCGTCGAAGCGGAGTGGGACGAACTGGGCCCGCGCGGAAGCCACCCGGCCTTCGAGCGGATCATCGAGGAGCGGGAGGGGCTCCGCGGCGCCGTTGCGGGTGAGATCGGCGTCGACGCCGAGCGCACGTCGGTGACGACGTCCACGTCCGAAGGGTGTCGCATCGTGCTCGCCGGCCTCGACCTGGGCCCGGACGACGAGATCGTCACGACCGACGCGGAGCACTTCGGCCTTCTGGGCCCGGTTCACGCTTCGGGAGCGCGGGTGCGCGTCGCGACGGTGCGGAACCGCCCTGCCGCCGAGGCGCTCGACTCGATCCTCGCTGAGGTCGGCCCGCGAACGCGCCTCGTCGCACTCTCCCACGTCCTATGGATCACCGGCCACGTCGTCCCGATCGAGGCGCTGAAGGACGCTCTCTCCGCGCCGCTGCTCGTGGACGGTGCGCAGTCGGTCGGCGCAATCCCCGTGAACGCCGAGCCGTTCGACTTCTACACCGTCTCCGGGCAGAAGTGGCTGTGCGGGCCGTCACCGACCGGCGGGCTCTATGTCCGCGATCCCGAGCGCCTCCGCGTGGCGGCGCCGAGCTACTTCTCGCAGCGCTCCTACGAGCCGGACGGCTCGTTCGCCCCAAGCGAGGGCGCTCATCGGTTCGACCAGAACTGGATCCCGGCGGCCTACATCGCCGGGCTCAAGGCCGCAATCGCGGAGGCCCCGGACTGGCGCTTTGAGCGTTCGCGCGAGATCACCGAGCGTTGCCGCGAGCGGCTCGTCGAAGCGGGCTGCGAGGTCGTCACCGAGCCCCGGCATTCGAACCTGGTCTCCTGGCGCTGGGAAGGTGACACGAAGGTGGTCGTCAAGCGGCTTTACGAACAGGGCGTGGTCATCCGGGACCTGCCGGGAACCGGCCTCCTACGAGCCTCCTGCGGCTACTGGACGAGCGACGAGGACATCGACCGACTGATCCGCATACTTGCGGCATGAGGGACTCCATCCGCGTACCGCTGGGCATCTGATGGCGACGGTCACGGTTCGTGGCATCGGGAACGCGAGGACGAGTCCGGACGAGGCGTCGCTCACGCTCGTGATCGAAGCCGTCGAGCAGTCGGCTGCCGCTGCGCTCGCCAAGGTCGCCTAGCAAACGCAGGCAGCGGTGGAGTTGACCGACGTGCTCGGAATCAAGCCCGAGGCCCGTGTGACGACTGGGGCGAGCGTGGCCGAGCACGGCGAGCACGACCGAGACGGAAGATGGCAGCACCGCGGGTATCGCGCGTGGAATCAGCTCGTCCTGCGGGTTGGGGACGCTTCGGTCGTGGGCGAGCTGATCGCGGGCGCCGTGGATCGGGGCGCTCAGGTCAACGGCCCCGCTTGGACGATCGCCCCGGACAATCCGGCCCACGCCGCGGCCTGCCGGGAGGCCGCGCTGGATGCCCGCCGCCGCGCCGAGGCCTACGCCGAGGCGCTTGGCGCCCGAGTGGGCGCGATCGTCGCCGTCAGCGACCCCGGGACGGGTCCTCCGTCGCCTCCGCGCCCGCTGCGGATGGCGGCGATGGACGCGGGCGCTGTCGAAGCGCTTCCGGTGGAGGCCGGCGAGCAGGTCGTAACTGGAGTCGTCGAGGTGGAGTTCCAGCTCGAACAGGGAAGCGCGTGACGCTCCGCTTGGCGCTCGGGCCGTCGCGTTAGAGATCCGCGAAGAGGTCCAATCGAAACGTAGGCCCCTAGTTACAACTTGTTACTTGGGGTGGACCGCCACGAATCAGCGCCTGCCACAGGCGCTTCGGCCGGCAAGTTACAACTTGTTACTTGCCCAGTCGGCGAAGCGCCCGAGCGCCTCGAACTGCGAGCTTCAGGCGGCGTCGGCTGCGGTTCGGAGCCCGAGCTCGCCCGCGATGGGCTTCATCGCCTCCGTGACCGTCTGAATGTGCTCGTCCAGCTCGACGCCGAGGAGCTCTGCGCCGGCGTAGACCTCGTCCCGGTGAACGCCTGCGGCGAAGGACGGCTGCTTGAGCTTCTTCTTCACCGACTTCGGCGTCAGCGTCTCGATGCCGTCTGGGCGAACGAGCCCGCAGGCATGGATGAACCCGGCCAGCTCGTCGCAGGCGAAGAGCGCTCGCTTCAGATCGGTGTCGCGCGGCATCTCCAGGTGCTCCGCGTGAGAGAGCACCGACTCGATCAGCTCCTCGGGATAACCCTCCTCGCGCAGGATCGCTGCGCCGTCCTGGGGGTGCCGGTCGAGCGTGGGATGGATCTCGTAGTCGAAGTCGTGCAGCAGCGCCGTGGCCGCCCAGAACTCCTCGTCGCCGCCGAATTTCCGCGCATACGCGCGAACGGCAGCCTCGACCGCGAGCGCGTGACGCAGGAGCGGCTGGCTCTTCGTATAACGGTTGAGAGTCTCCCAAGCACGCTCTCGAGTGACCTCCATAACACTGAGTACGATAGTCCGCTCGTGTCCACGACACTCGTCGCCGACGCACTGATGGAGAGCTTCGTCATCGAGGGGGGCATCCCCCTCGGCGGCCGCGTCTCCGCTGCCGGAAACAAGAACGGCGCGCTGCCGATCCTGGCCGCGACCCTGCTCGCGACCGAGCCGGTGGTGCTGAGCAACGTCCCGCGGATCCGCGACGTCGAGACGATGCTCGCGCTGCTCGCCGATGTAGGGGCCGACGTCGACTGGCTTGGGCGGAACGA
>DASSCT010000079.1:0-19239 GCA_035697545.1 Gaiellaceae bacterium
CGACAACTTCGACAAGGCGATCGTGGACTGGATGGTCGCCGAGTTCAAGAAGGACCAGGGCATCGACCTCGCCGCCGACAAGATGGCGCTCCAGCGGCTCTACGAGGCCGCGGAGAAGGCGAAGATCGAGCTGTCGTCCACGATGACGACGCAGATCAACCTGCCCTTCGTGACGGCGACGCCGGAAGGCCCGAAGCACCTCGACCTCCAGCTCACGCGCGCGAAGCTGAACGAGCTGACCGCCGACCTGCTCGAGCGCACCGTCGCGCCGACGAAGCAGGCGCTGGCCGACGCCGGCCTCGAGGCCAAGGACATCAACCACGTCGTCCTCGTCGGCGGCATGACGCGCATGCCCGCCGTCGTCGACAAGGTGAAGGAGCTCGTCGGCAAGGACCCGCACAAGGGCGTCAACCCGGACGAGGTCGTCGCCGTCGGCGCCGCGATCCAGGCCGGCGTGCTCAAGGGCGAGGTCAAGGACATCCTCCTGCTCGACGTCACGCCCCTGTCGCTCGGCATCGAGACCAAGGGCGGCGTCTTCACCAAGCTGATCGACCGCAACACGACGATCCCGACCAAGAAGTCGGAGACGTTCACGACCGCCGAGGACAACCAGCCCTCGGTCGAGGTCCACGTGCTCCAGGGCGAGTCGGAGATGGCCCTCTACAACAAGACGCTCGGCAAGTTCCAGCTCGTCGGCATCCCGCCGGCGCCGCGGAACATGCCGCAGATCGAGGTCGCCTTCGACATCGACGCCAACGGGATCATCAACGTGTCCGCGAAGGATCTCGGCACGGGCAACGAGCAGCAGATCCGCATCGAGGGCGGCTCGGGCCTGAAGGACGACGAGGTCCAGCGGATGATCCGCGACGCCGAGGCGCACGCCGGCGAGGCGCATCGCCTCCGCGAGCTCGCCGATGCGAGGAACGCGGCGGAGTCGCTGGCGTACCAGACCGAGCGCACGCTCAAGGAGCATCGCGACAAGCTCGACGAGGCCGACGCCTCCACGATCGACGGTCGCGTGATGGAGCTGAGGGGCGTGCTCGAGTCGGACGACGTCAACGAGATCCGGTCGAAGACCGACGCGCTGCAGGAGGCCTCGCAGAAGCTGGCGGAGGCGGTGTACGCGCAGGCCACGGCCCAGCAGGCCGCGTCCGCCTCGGCGGCCAATGGCGCCTCTGACGACGAGGACGTCGAGGAGGCCGACTACGAGGTCATCGACGAGGAAGAGGCCAAGACCTCGTAATGCCCGAAGAGGTCGAGAACACCGAGGTCGAGCAGGAGCTCGACGAGCTGGAGGTCGTGCAGAAGGAGCGCGACGAGCTGCTCGACACCCTCCAGCGCGTCCAGGCCGAGTTCGACAACTACCGCAAGCGGGCGGCGCGTGACCAGCACAGCCTGGTCGCGCGCGCCCACGAGCGGCTGGTGAAGGAGCTCCTGCCCGTGCTCGACGACCTGGAACGCGCGCTCGAGGCTGCCGAGGCGCATGAGGAGGCGAAGCTCGAGGAGGGCGTCGGGCTCGTGACTCGGTCCTTGGCCGACGTGCTCCGGAAGGAGGGTCTCGAGGAGATCCCCACCGAGGGCAAGTTCGACCCGCACGTCCACGAGGCGCTGCTCTCGCAGCCGTCGGAGGCGGAGGAGGGCAGCGTGATCGAGGTGCTGCAGAAGGGCTACCGGCTCGGCGATCGGGTGATCCGCCCGGCGCGAGTGGTGATCTCGCGTGGCAGCGACTAAGGATCTCTACGCCGCCCTGGGCGTCCCGAAGGGCGCTTCGGCCGACGAGATCAAGAAGGCCTACCGGAAGCTCGCCCGCGAGTACCACCCGGACCGGAACCCGGGCGATGCGTCCGCCGAGGAGCGGTTCAAGGAGATCCAGCACGCCTACGACGTGCTCTCGGACGCGGAGAAGCGGAAGCAGTACGACGCGTTCGGGAGCGAGGACGGCCACGCTACGCGTCCTGGTTTCACGGGCGACTTCAACTTCGACGTCGGCGACCTCGGGGACCTGGGCGACATCTTCGGCGGGATCTTCGGCCGCGGCCCCGGGAGGGCTCAGCAGCCGCGGGCCGCGCGTGGCGCCGATCTCGAGGTCCAGGTCAACCTCTCGTTCGAGGACTCGCTGAAGGGAATCGAGACGCGCATCCCGGTCGAGGTCGAGACCGCCTGCCGCGAGTGCGGCGGGTCGGGCGCCAAGCCGGGGACGTCGCCGAAGGTCTGCCCCGAGTGCCGCGGCCGCGGCGTGATCTCGGAGAGCCAGGGGCTCTTCGCCCTCTCGCAGCCCTGCCCGCGCTGCCGCGGGAACGGCACGGTGATCGAGGATCCGTGCCCCAACTGCCGCGGCACGGGCCGCGAGCGCCGCACGAAGCGCTACTCGGTGAAGATTCCGGCGGGCGTCAAGGACGGCACGCGGATCCGGCTGAAGGGGAAAGGCGAGGCCGGGGTCGCCGGCGGCCCTCCCGGTGACCTCTTCGTGGTCACGCGTGTCGCCGGCTCGCCGATCTACGAGCGCCGCGGAGCCGACCTCATCGTCGATGTGCCCGTCTCCCTCGCCGACGCGGCCCTGGGGACGAAGGTCGACGTTCCCACGCCGGAGGGCCCGGTGTCGCTGAAGGTGCCGGCCGGCTCAGAGCACGGGAAGCTTTTGCGGATCAAGGGCCGAGGCGCGCCCAAGCTCAAGGGTGGGAAGGGCGACGTCCTCGCCCGTCTGCGCCTCGAGGTGCCGAAGAAGCTGAACAAGAAGCAGCGCGAGCTCTACGAGCAGCTGCGAAAGGTGAGCTGATGGACGACCGAGGCCGCTACATGATCTCCGTCGCCGCCGAGCTCGTCGGCATGCACCCCCAGACGCTCCGGATCTACGAGTCCAAGGGTCTCGTGCGGCCGAAGCGCACCTCGGGGAACACCCGCCTCTACTCGGAGACCGACCTCGAGCGGCTCCGGCTGATCCAGCGGCTGACTACGGATTACGGGCTCAACCTGGCCGGCGTCGAGATGGTGCTCGGTCTCGAGGATCAGATGCGGCGGATGCAGCGTCGCATGGACCGGATGGAGCGTGAGCTGCGCGAGCGGATGCGGGACGTCGAGCGTCAGTACAAGCGCGAGCTCGTCCTCTGGCAGGAGCCGACGCTCCCGGCCCGGAGGAGGCGCTAGTGGACTTCAACAAGCTGACGCTGAAATCGCAAGAGGCCGTCGGCGCAGCCCAGGAGCTGGCGCGGCGGATGGGCAACCCCGAGGTCTATCCCGAGCATCTCCTCCTCTCGCTGCTCGACCAGGAGCTGCCGCAGCAGCTCGTCGACTCCGCTCCGGCGCTCCGCGCTGAAGCAGAGACGACGCTGCGCGGAAAGCCGGCGATCCAGGGCACACAGCAGCAGCCCACCGTGTCGCGCGCATTCGCGGAAGTGCTCGATCGCGCCTTCGAGGAGGCCCGTCAGCTGGAGGACGAGTACGTCTCCACCGAGCATCTGCTGCTCGCGCTCGACGTCGTGCCGCGCGACGAGCTGCTGGCGAAGCTCCAGCAGGTCCGCGGCGGCCAGCGCGTGACCAGCCAGGATCCCGAAGAGACCTACCAGGCGCTCGAGAAGTTCGGCCGCGACCTGACCGAGCTGGCGGAGCAGGGCAAGCTCGATCCGGTCGTCGGGCGCGACGAGGAGATCCGGCGCGTGATCCAGGTGCTCTCGCGGCGGACGAAGAACAACCCGGTGCTGATCGGCGACCCGGGCGTGGGCAAGACGGCGATCGCCGAGGGGCTCGCGCAGCGGATCGTTGCCGGCGACGTCCCTGAAGGGCTGAAGGGCAAGCGGGTCTGGGCCCTCGACATCGGCGCGCTGCTCGCCGGCTCCAAGTACCGCGGCGAGTTTGAGGAGCGGCTGAAGGCGGTCCTGACCGAGATCCAGCGCTCCGAGGGCCAGATCATCCTCTTCATCGACGAGCTGCACACGATCGTCGGCGCAGGCGCGGCGGAGGGCGCTGTCGACGCGGCGAACATGCTGAAGCCGATGCTGTCGCGTGGGGAGCTGCGGGCGATCGGGGCGACGACGCTGGACGAGTACCGCAAGCACATCGAGAAGGACGCGGCGCTCGAGCGGCGGTTCCAGCCGATCTTCGTCGGCGAGCCGTCCGTTTCGGACACGATCGCGATCCTCCGCGGGTTGAAGGAGCGCTACGAGGCGCACCACGGCGTCCGGATCCGCGACGCCGCGCTGGTCGCGGCGGCCGTGCTCTCCGATCGCTACATCTCGGACCGTCAGTTGCCGGACAAGGCGATCGACCTCGTCGACGAGGCCGCGTCGCGGCTGCGAATGGAGATCGACTCGTCGCCGATCGAGCTCGACGAAGCCGAGCGCCGGGTGCGGCAGCTCGAGATCGAGCTCGCGGCGATGGGCAAGGAGTCGAAGGACGTGCGCGAGCCGGTCGAGCGAGAGCTCGCCGAGGCGAAGGAGCGCCGGAACGAGCTCGCCGCGCGCTGGGCGACCGAGAAGGAAGCGCTCGAGCGGGTCAAGGAGGTCATGGCTCGCATCGAAGAGCTGCGCCTGGAGGCCGAGCGCGCCGAGCGCGCCGGGGACTACCAGCGAGTCGCCGAGATCCGCCACGGCGAGCTGCCGCAGCTCGAGAAGGAGCTCGCGGCCCGCGACGGTGCCCCGATCGAGAACCCCATGGTCAAGGAGGAGGTCGACGAGGACGACGTGGCCGCCGTCGTCGCCCGCTGGACGGGCATTCCAGTCGACAAGCTGCTCGAAGGCGAGACCGAGAAGCTGATCCACATGGAGGAGCGGCTGCACGAGCGCGTCGTCGGCCAGGACGAGGCGGTCTCGGCCGTGGCCAACGCGCTCAGGCGCGCCCGTTCAGGGCTCCAGGATCCGAACCGGCCGATCGGCTCGTTCATCTTCCTCGGCCCGACGGGTGTGGGCAAGACGGAGCTCGCCCGAGCGCTCGCCGAGTTCATGTTCGACGATGAGCGCGCCATGGTCCGTCTGGACATGTCCGAGTACCAGGAACGGCACACGGTCGCCCGGCTCGTCGGCGCTCCGCCGGGCTACGTCGGCTTCGAGGAAGGCGGCCAATTGACCGAAGCCGTGCGGCGGCGCCCGTACTCCGTCGTCCTGCTCGACGAGATCGAGAAGGCGCACATGGAGGTCTTCGACGTCCTCCTGCAGATCCTCGACGACGGGCGGCTGACGGACGGCCAGGGTCGCACGGTCGACTTCCGCAACACCGTGATCATCATGACCTCGAACATCCGCTCGGCGGAGGCGCTGCGCGACGTGTTCCGGCCGGAGTTCCTGAATCGAATCGACGAGGTCGTCGAGTTCCACGCGCTCTCGAAGGAGCAGCTCGCCGAGGTCGTCGAGCTTCAGCTCCAGCGCCTGCGCGAGCGGCTCGCGCTGCGGGGCCTGGGCCTCGAGCTCAGCGACGCAGCGAAGGAGCAGCTCGTGGAGGCCGGCTGGGATCCGACCTACGGCGCGCGGCCGCTGAAGCGGGCGATCCAGCGGCTGGTCGAGAACCCGCTCGCACTCAGGCTCCTCGAAGGAGAGTTCGGCGAGGGCGACATGGTCCGCGTGGACGTGGAAGACGGCGAGCTCCGCTTCGAGAAGGCCGCAGCCGCGGAGCCGGCAGCCGCTTAGACGGCCGAGTCGAGGATCTCGGCGCGCTCGTCCTCAGGCGGCCAGCCGTGGACGTAGAGGAGCAGGTCCTCGTCCGCCTCGTTGACGGTCTGGAGCGGCGTTCCCGCCTCGACGTGGATCAGGCCGCCCTGGCCGACCGCCTGCCGCTCGGGCGGGTCGCCGAGGTACATCGTGAGCGTGCCGCGCACGACGACGAACGTTTCTTCCTGTTGGGCGTGCCGATGGCGGCGGCCCTTGGCGCCGGGCTCGTAGTGCCAGAAGTTCGCGCGCGAATGCGCGAAACCGACCCGCTCGCTCAGCTCGCTCGTGTGGCGCCGAGCCTCACCGGGCTCGGCCGGCCGCGTCTCCCAGTCGAGCTCGTCCGGGCGAACCACCCGATAGGCCACTAGACGGCCGAGTCGAGAAACTCGGCGCCGCCCTGCTCGGGCGGTGCGCCGTATGCAAGGAGGAGCAGCTCGTCGCTGCCTTCGTTGACGATCTGGAGCGGCGTTCCAGCCTCCACGTGGATCAGGCCGCCTCGCGCCACCTCCTGCCGCTCCGGCGGATCGCCGAGGTACATCGTGAGCGTCCCGCCGATGACGATGAACGTCTCCTCTTGCACCATGTCCCGGTGGCGGCGCCCCTTGGCGCCCGGCTCGTACCGCCAGAGGTTGGCGCGCGTGTGCTGAAGGCCGGCGTGCTCGGTCAGCGCCGCGCGGTGCCGCTCGGGATCGCCAGGCTCGGAGGGACGCGTCTCCCAGTCGAGCTCGTCGGGGCCGACGACCGTGTAGCCCATGGCCCGAGTCTAGGGAACGCCGCCGGGATACCGTTGCGCCGTGCAGAAGGAGAGAGAGCGAAGCCGGGGCCTGCCGCCGCCCGCGCCGCCGCAGAGCCGAACGGCGGCGCAGGTCGTCGCCGAGTCGATGCGGCTCTACGGCCGCCGCTTCTGGAAGTGCGTGGCGCTGGGCTTCGGCCCTGTTCTCGTCGCCATCGGGATCACTGCGCTTCCAAGCCCGAGCAACCTCGTCTTCGCAGCCACTGCGGGAGCCACCATCGTGAGCGCCTGTTACGTCGCCGCGTGTGTGCTCGCATCGGAGGTGCGGCTCACGCGACGCTCCGCGGCAACCGCACTCCTCGTCGGCACGCTCGTGTTCGTTCCCGTGCCCTTCTTGACGAGGATCCTGATCTTCCCGGGAGTGGTCTGGCTCGCGCTCTTCGGGTTGGCCGTTCCCGCGGTCCTGTACGAACAGCGCGGTTTCGGCGAGTCGCTCGGCCGCGCGGTCACGCTCGCGCGGGCTGACTTCGTGCACGCGCTCGGGTCGCTCGCCGCGCTCGGCATCGTCGGGTTCGTCAGCGCGCTCGCGATGGCGTCGCTGCTGGTCCAGTTCGGGGACCAGGCGCGGTCCGTGGCCGCGCTGCTGCCGCTCTTCTTCGTCACGCCGCTGCTCTTCCTCGGCGCGGCCCAGCTCTACTTCGACCAGTTCGCGCGGCTGCCGGAGAATGCTCCACGGGCGGGCTTGACGGCTCCGCAACGCCGCGGGCAACCGAGCACGCGCGGCTGATCAGAGGCTTTTAGAGTCACACGCGCGAGCTACTGAAAGGACGGACCGAATGCCGACCTACATCCTGCTCTCCAACCTCACGGCCCAGGGCGTCCAGACCCTGAGGTCGAACCCCGACCGGCTGCGGGAGGTCAACAGCGACATCGAGGAGCTCGGTGCGAAGGTGCTCCACCAGTGGGCAACCCTCGGCCCCTTCGACTTCGTCAACGTCGTCGAAGCGCCGGATGTCGCGACGATCGCGAAGATCTCCGTGGCGCTGGGAGCGCGCGGCAGTGCGAAGTTCCAGACCCTGCCCGCGCTCGGGATCGACGAGTTCCTCGCCGCGTTGACGTAACACACAGCTCGCTTGTACGAGCTCAGCTTCGGCCAGTTCCTGCTGCTGCTGGTGATCTCGGCCGGCCTTTCGATGGCCGTGTTCGCGCATGCCGACCGTCACGGCAGCAAGCACGCGACGGCCTGGGGGGTCGTGACGTTCCTGGCGCCGGGCGCCGGCCTCGTCTACGTGATCCGGTATTGGTGGCGCGCTAGGCGTCGAAGCAGCTGAGCACCGCGTCCCAGGCGAGCTCCGAGGCGAGCACGCCGAGGCTCACGCTCGTCAGCTCCTCGTTCTCCACCTCGCCGGTCGAGACGGTATAGAGCACGTCGCCGTCGACGAGCGCGTGGAAGGGCTGGATCGCCCGCCCCAGGGAGCCGTGCACCTGCACGCCGAGCTGCTTGAGCTGCCTGCGGCCGAGCTGCTGGTTCGTGATGACGAGCGTGAGCGTCGTGTTCCCCGGAGCCGTGCGCGGGAGCTGAGACTCCAGTCCTTCAACGAGCGGCGTCCGCGTCCCTCGCTCGGGGTCGAAGTGACCCCGGACGACCGTTCCGTCTCGATCGACGATCGCGCCGAACGCGTTCACAACGGTGAAGACCGCCAGCTTCGTCGGGCCGATCTGGCGGAACGCGCCGCCCTGACCGGAGAACTCGCCCTGCTCGAGCCCGAACGTCTTCCCGACCGTGACGGAGCGGCCGGCCCCGCGGCGCCCGAGCGGGAAGACGCCTTCCTGGGCGGCGCCGAGCGCCTTCCGGCCCAGCGCCTGGTCCGGGTAGATCGCGTTGTCCCGGCGTCCGAAGTCGTAGACGATCGCGCCGAGCACGAGCTCGACGTCCGTCCAGCCGACGGTGTAGCCGCGCGTCGCCATCAGCTCGGCGGCGACGCCGCAGGCCGCTTCCAGCCCGTAGAGCGAGCCGCCCGCGAAGCAGACCGCGTGGGCCCACTCGTAGTTTCCGATCGTCCCGGGCGAGCCGCCGCGGATGTCGACCGAACACGCCGCGCCGCCGGGCGGGAGGTGGAAAACCGTACAGCCGGTCGGCCCTTCCTCGTATTCGGCAATCCCAATTCGCAGGCCCGGGAAGTCGAACCGGAGCTCGCGGCTCATTGTGCTGCGACTGCGAGCTCTGCGGCGAGCTGGGCATTCGCGGCGATGAGCGCCCGATTGACCTCCAGCGTCTCGCCGCCGCTCTCGTCGTGCAGCCGGCCGAGGATGAACGGGGTGAGACCCTGGCCGGTCGTCCCCAGCTCCACGGACTCATTCAGCGCACTCTCGATCAGCTCGTCCACGTCGATGCTCCTGGGCGGCGCGTTCGCGAGCAGGACGCCGGCCCCGCCGAGCTCCCAGTGGGCGCGTGCGATCGCCACGGCGACGTCCACGGACTCGACCCGCTGCGAGACCGCGGGACCGCCCTCGGCGTCGTAGAAGCGCGGCAGCGTGTCGGTGCGGTAGCCGAGCGTTGGCACTCCGAGTGTCTCGAGCATCTCGGCGGTCGCCTCCACGTCCAGCAGCGACTTGGCACCGGAGGAGACGACGACAGCCCGGGTGCGCGAGAGCTCGAGGAGGTCTGCCGAGACGTCGAGACGGTTTCCACGGTGGACGCCGCCGATTCCGCCGGTACCCATGAACCGGATGCCGGCCTGCCGGCACACGGCCAAGGTGGCGCCGACGGTCGTCGCACCGGTCTCTCCTGAGACGACGCAGCCGGCGAGGTCGCGAGGACCGACCTTCCGCGCCTCGGCCGTGAAGCGGTCGAGCTCCTCCTCGGACAGGCCGACGCGGATCTCGCCCTCGAGGACGCCGATCGTGGCCGGCACGGCACCCGCCCCGCGCACGCGTCGCTCGCTCTCCAGCGCGACCTCGATGCCTTCGCCGGGCGGAAACCCGTGCGCGACGAGCGTCGTCTCCAACGCGACGACCGTCGCGGCATCGCGCACCTCGTCCGAAACGCGTATCACGGCATCGTCCCGATCTGCGCGACGCAGCGGGCAGCCGCCTCCATGGCGAGCTCGGGGCCGCCGACGAGATATCCCGCAGCGAGGGCGTCCCCGGCCCCGGTCGTGTCGACGACATCGCCCGGCACGGGAAGGTAGTCCTGGCCGTCGATCGTCGCCCCCCTCGCGCCGCGCTTCACGACGTGGGCGTCACTCGGAACGGAAAGCTCGGCATGCTCGGCTTCGTTTCCGAAGACGACGTCAGGGCGAATTCGGACAAAACGTGCGGCCAGCCGGTCGGCGCCGAAATCCCGGATCACGTTGACCGAGGAAAGGTCGACGCTTACCCGGCCGCCCGCGGTTCGCGCCAGGTCGGCGGCTCGCTCGGCGGCCGAACCGATCGGCTCGCGCATCAGCGAGTAGCCGGAGAGATGCAGCCAGTCGCACCGCTCGAACCACTCCTCCCGCAGCTCGTCCGGCGCCAGGTCCGGCGCGACGCCGCGGTCGGAGACCATCGTCCGGCTCCCGTCCAGGTCGACGAGCGAGACGACGACACCGTTCCGGCCCGTCGGCAGAGGGCCGACGACGTCCACGGCGCGCCGGAGAAGGTCCGCTTCGACAAGCTCGCCCGACGCATCCGCTCCGCGCTTCCCGACGAATCGCGCGATCCCGCCGAGCGCCGCGGCCCAAGCGGCGACGTTCGCGGCCTGCCCACCCGCGCCGACCCGCGTCTCTCCGTTCGTGTCGTCGCCGTCGGCGATCGGGCGTGCCAACTTGACGACCACGTCGAGAAGCAGATCTCCGAGGGTGCAGACGACCATGGTTCAATGCTTCCATGGACGGTGAGGCCCGCGCTCGGCGCTTGCGCTCGTTCCTCATCGGCGGACTCGTCGGCGCCTCCGCCGCGCTCTCGGTCGCCCGTCGCCGCCGTCGTCGGCGGAAGCGTCCTCCGGCCGGCCTCGCCGCATTCGAGGGCGCTCCCTGCTATCGCGAGACGCTCGAACGGCGCGAGCGCCGCGTCTGAGCCGACAACTCGCCCGGCTATCCTTCGTCGAGGGATGCCTATCTACGAGTACAAGTGTCCGGACGGCCACATCTTCGAGCTGTTCCACGGCATCTCCGAGGCGCCGCCGGAGGTCTGTCCGATCTGCGGGAAGGGACCGGTGACACGGGTACTCCATCCGGTCGCGGTCCACTTCAAGGGCTCAGGCTTCTACTCGACGGACTACGGCCGCCGCGGCCGCAAGCCCTCCCGCGACGGCGAGAAGCCGGACTCAGGCGGCGAAAAGAAGAAGGAAGAGACGAAGGCGCCCGCCGGCGATTCGTCTTGACTCGCTGAAAATCTCACGATTTTCAGCGACCTCCCCGAGCCGGGCGGCGCTCCGCGCCGCGCGGCCCAGATGCGCTCTGTCGCTTCCTTCTCTAGGGGGCCGCAGCGGCGGAACGGGGCAAAGCCCCGTTCCGCGGCGATGATTAGGAAAGCGGCGTCCCCTTCAGACAGCCGGCCCCGCCGGTGACGGCGCTCGGCGGCTGGAGTGCTGAGCGCCCGCTGAACATCAGCAGGACCTCGGCGTTCCGATCGCTGTCACCGGTGAATCCGAGCCGGCAGTAGATCGTCCGATCCTTCGAGGCGCGGAAGCGGAGCCAGCCGAGCTGGAAGATCTGCGCGGTCGAGAGGTCGGTCGCCAGTGGGCTCACGAGCTCGTCGCCGATGAACGGAAGCTTGAGAAACGTGCCGACGCCGATCATCTTCCCGAGGGTCGCCTGCAGCACCTGCTGCTGGCGGCCGGTGCGGTTGAGATCGTTCTCAGCAGGATTGAGGTCGTTCTTGCGGATCCGCGAGTAGATCAGCGCACGCTTCCCGTCCATCGTCTGCCGGCCGCGCCCGAAGCGCCAGCCCTGCCAGCGGGCGCATTTCTGGGCGCTCGGATACGGGCACTCGTGCTTCGTCACAGCCGGCGAACGGACGTCCACCTCGATTCCGCCGAGTGCGTCGATCACCTCGCGAAACGCCGGAAAGTCCATGAGGATGATGTGATTGACCTGGAAGCCGAGCGACTCGCGAACCGTTCGGATCGCCAGCGACGGGCCGCCGAGCGGCAACGCCGCGTTGATCTTGTCGTGACCGTGGCCGGGGATGTCGACCTCGAGGTCGCGCGGAATCGAGAGGTACGAAAGCGTGTGGTGCTCGGGATCGGAGCGGATGATCATGATCGAGTCCGCGAGCCGGTTTCCACGACGGGTCGGATGGCGCGAGTGGTCGCTGCCGAGGACGAGGATCGTGCTCGGGTTCGAGAGCATGAGCCCGTCCTGGGCCACCAGCTGGGCCTTTGCGGACTCCGAAAGGCGGTCGTTGGCCTTTTGCACGCCGCTGCGGACGGCGAGGTAGCCGGCGACTGTCCAGCCGATCAGGAGCAGGATGAGCGCGGCGACGGTGAGCGCGGCGATCCGGCCGGGGCCAAAGCGGCGCTCGCGCTTGACGGGCCCGGGACCGCGGTAGCGCTCGGGAGGCCGGCCGTCGGCGCTCGGCCGCGGCGGCTTCGGCCGCGGCTGTCGGGTCAGCGTCGGAACGCCGCCTTTGGCCCGGCCCCCTTTGTAGACGCGATACGGCTTGTCTTCCCGGGCCATCCGGCGGGGTATCGTAGCCGCCGCCCGTGACCGCCCAACGCGCTATCGGGGTCGACGTCGGTGGGACGAAGATCCTCGCCGGGGCAGTCGACCGGGAAGGCGGCGTCGCGAGACGCGAGGAACGGCGGACGGAGGTCTCGTCCCAGGAGGAGCTTCTGGCCCAGCTGGACGACGTGGTCGAGACGCTTCTCGACGACGACGTCGTCGCGCTGGGCTTCGGGCTTCCGTCGACGATCGACCAGCTCGCCGGTCGCGCGGTCTCCTCCGTCCACATCCCCCTGGCGGACCTCGATTTCCGCGACCGGATGGCGGAGCGCTTTCGGCTTCCCGTCGCGATCGACAACGACGGCAACGCCGCCGCCATCGCCGAGTGGCGGCTGGGCGCGGGCCGGGGCGCGTCCAACGTCGTCCTGCTCACACTCGGAACGGGGATCGGAGGCGGGCTCATTCTGGACGGCCGTCCGTATCGTGGGTCGGTCGGCGCCGCGGCGGAGCTCGGCCACATGGTCCTCGACTACGGCGGAACCGCCTGTGGCGGCGGCTGCAACGGCTTTGGGCATTTCGAGGTGCTCGCCTCGGGACGCTCGGCCGACGTCGCGGCCCGGCGGCGTTTTGGGGAGGGAACCGCGCACACGTTGGTCGAGGCGGCCAAGAACGGCGACCCGGGTGCAACGGACGACATCGCCCGCATCGGGCACTACCTCGGAGCGGGGATCGCCTCGCTCGTCAACATCTTCAATCCGGAGGTCGTCGTCCTCGGCGGCGGCTTCTCGGAGGCCGGCGAACTGCTGCTCGAGCCTGCGCGCGACACGCTCGCGCGCGAAGCGTTGAAGCCGGCGCGAGATCTCGTCCAGATCGAGTGGGCACAGCTCGGCCCCAATGCGGGCATGATCGGGGCCGCCCTGGTCGGGTTCGAGGGCCTCGACAGGGGCGGCCATGTGTCGCCGGGGTAGCTGCGTGCCCCTCGCCGTCTGCGCGACGCCGATCGGGAATCTCGAGGACGTCACGCTGCGGGTCCTACGGGAGCTGGAGGAAGCCGATGTCGTCCTTTGCGAGGACACCCGCCACACACGCCGGCTGCTCGAGCGGCACGGGATCGACGCCCGGCTCCTGAGCTATCACGAGCACAACGAGGCGCAGCGGACCGCCGAAGTGCTGCCGCGCCTCGAGGCGGGTGAGCGCGTGGCTCTCGTGAGCGATGCGGGCTTGCCGGCGATCAGCGATCCCGGCGCGAGGTTGATCGCCGCTGCGCGGGAGGCCGGCGTGCCCGTGACGGTGCTTCCCGGTCCGAGCGCGGTGGAGACGGCGCTCGTCGCGAGCGGCTTTGGCACGGATCGGTTTCAGTTTCTTGGCTATTTGCCCCGAGGTGCCGGCGAGCGGCGCGCGCTGTGGGAGGACGTCGCCCGACGGCCCTGGGCGCTCGTGGCCTTCGAATCGCCGCAGCGCCTCGCGTCCGCGCTGGCGAGCCTCGCGGAGGCGCTGCCCGAGCGTCCGGTCGCCGTCTGTCGTGAGCTCACGAAGCGCTACGAAGAGGTCGTGCGCGGCTCGGCGAAAGAGGTGGCGGAGCGGTTCTCCGCCGGAACCAAGGGCGAGATCACGGTTGTGATCGGACCGGCTGAGGTCGAGCATGGGGACGAGGCTTTGGCCATTGCGGCCGTGTTGGAGCTGGTCGCCCAGGGTCTCTCGCGGCGGTCAGCCGCGGATGTGGTGTCCCGGTTGTCCGGCGTGTCGCGAAACCGCCTTTACAGCAGCTCTCTGTAGCCATATTTGACAACAGCCGACCGGCTTGCTACGGTCGACCTCCATGTTGACGAGCAAGACAACAAGCCTCGTGGGGCTGATGGTGCTGGCATTCCTCTTCCCTGCGGCGGCCCGAGCCTGGACCTGGCCCGCGAACGGGCCGGTGCTGCGCGGCTTCGAGTTCGGAGGGGAGGAGTATCGCGAGCACGGTCATACGGGCATCGACATCGGGGCCGAATCGGGGTCACGTGCAGTCGCCCCTGCGGGCGGACGGGTCTCGTTTGCCGGCTGGCTGCCCGGGCACGGCCGCACGGTGACGATCAGGACTGCGAACGACTACGCGGTGACGTTGCTCCATCTAGGCTCGATCGTGGTCAGCGCCGAAGACGGCGTCGCCGAGGGCGAGACGGTGGGGACGATCGGACCGAGCGGCGACGCCGAGGTGGAGGTGCCGTACGTCCACCTCGGGGTACGGCGCGCGGACGACCCGAAGGGATATCTCGACCCGCTGACGCTGCTCCCGCCACGGCCGGCGCCGGAGGTGGTCGCCACTCCGCCGGCACCGCCCGCGCCTGTTGCGCCTGCTCCGGTCGCTCCCGCGCCGAGCTCGACCCTGGTCGCCGTCGCCGACGTCGACGACGCTCGGCCGGCGCCGGAGGCTCGTCCTGCGCCCGTCGGGCGCGCGGTCGTCACTCGGGCGGCTCGTGCCAAGCCCGAGGTTCGAGTGACGACCCGGACGCACTCAGCTTCCGGAAGCCCACCTCGAGCCCGAGCCACGGAGGTCACGGCGCCGAGGCCCGCCGAGCGGCCTGCCGGGCACGCAAGAGCCAAGCGGCCCCAACGAGCCCTGAGGCCGGGAGCCCGACCCGCGCGGGAGAGAGCTCCACGCCCGACGGCCGCGGTCCGGGTTGCTCCGGCGTCGACGCCGGCGCCTCAGCCCGCGGTTCCGGAGGACGTGACCACTCCGGACAATGTCCCGGGAGCGAAACCGCCGTGGGCGCTTGCCGTTGCCGCCGTGCTTGCGCTCCTCGGTGCGGCGCTCCTCCGGCGAATCGCCCCGGGCGACCCGGAGGGCGCTCGTAAGATGGATTCACCTTCCTCGGATGGAGCTGCCGCAGTTGCAACGACAACGGATCCTCATCGCGCCGGCATGGCCGTATGCGAACGGTCCGCGACACATTGGGCACCTGGCGGGGTTCGGCGTGCCGGCGGACGTCTTCGCCCGCTACCACCGTCTACGCGGCAACAACGTCCTCATGGTGAGCGGGACGGACGAGCACGGCACGCCGATCATGGTCGCCGCCGACCAGGAGGGACGCTCGTACCGTGAGACCGCAGACCTCTACAGCGGCGTCATCCGCGAGGACCTCCGGGATCTCGGGCTCACGTACGACCTGTTCACTCGTACGACAACACGCAACCACCATCGCGTGGTGCAGGACCTGTTCCGGACGCTGTACGAAAAGGGCTACATCTTCGAGCGCTCGATGCAGGTTGCGTTCTCGCAATCGACCGGAAACACGCTGCCCGATCGATACATCGAGGGCACGTGCCCCTACTGCGGATTCGAGAGCGCGCGCGGCGACCAGTGCGACAACTGCGGGCGTCAGCTCGATCCAATCGACCTGATCAACCCGCGCTCGCGCGTAGACGGCCAGCCGCCGATCTTCCGCGAGACGAATCACCTCTTCCTCGATCTGCCCGCGTTCGCGGACCAGCTCCGCGAGTGGATCTCGGGGCAGAAGCACTGGCGTCCCAACGTCCGCCGCTTCTCAGAGAACTTGCTCGACGACCTGAAGCCGCGCCCAGTGACACGCGATCTCGATTGGGGCGTCCGAATCCCGGTGCCGGGCTACGAGGAGAACGAGCGCAAGCGGATCTACGTCTGGTTCGACGCCGTGATTGGCTATCTCTCGGCGAGCATCGAGTGGGCGACGACGACGGGCGACCCAGATGCATGGCGGGAGTGGTGGCAGAACCCGGAGTCGCGTCACTGCTACTTCATGGGGAAGGACAACGTCGCGTTCCACACGGTGATCTGGCCGAGCATCCTTCTCGGCTACGGCGAAGGCGGTGAGCTCGGCGCTGGCCGCGGCGAGCTCGTCCTTCCGTCCGACGTCGTCTCGAGCGAGTACCTCACCATGGAGGGAAAGCAGTTCAGCACGAGCCGCAATGTCGTCATCTATGTCCGCGACGTGCTGAGCCGTTACGACCCCGATGCCCTGCGCTTCTTCCTGACGATCGCGGGCCCCGAGACTCAGGACACGGACTTCACCTGGGCGGAGTTCGTCCGAAGGAACAACGACGAGCTCGTGGCGACCTGGGGGAACCTGGTCAACCGAACGCTCGTCAACGCCTACCGGAACTTCGGAGAGGTTCCCGAGCCGGATGAGCTCACGGCCGAAGATCGCGAGCTCTTCGACTTGGTCGAGCGGGCCTTCGACACGGTCGGAGCGGAGATCGAGGCTGCTCGCTTCCGGGCCGCCTTGACCGAGACGCTTCGGGTCGCGCGCGAAGCGAACAGGTATTTGAACGATGAGGCGCCCTGGGCCCTGATCGAAAGCGACCGGTCTCGGGCGGCGACGATCCTCTACGTCGCCCTCTGCGTCGTGGACAGCCTGAAGACGCTGTTCACGCCGTTCCTTCCCTTCTCGTCGCAGCGTCTCCACGAGCTGCTCGGCTTTGAGGGCTTCCTCGCCGGCCCCCTCGAGTTCCGCGAGGTCGACGAGGATGGCGAGACGCACGTGGTGCTGACCGGCGATTATGAGTCGTGGGTCGGGTCATGGGAGCCGAGCGAGCTTCCTCCCGGTCGCAAGCTCCAGGAGCCGCAGCCGCTGTTCAAGAAGCTCGACGCCGAGCAGGTCGTCGAGGACGAGCTCGCGCGGCTCGAGCAGGCCGCCGAAGCCGCATCTGCGTGATCGACACCCACGCGCACATGCACACGTGCGCCGATCCTCCGACGGAGCTCGTGGAGCGAGCACGCGCTGCGGGCGTCGACCGCATCCTCGAGGTGGGCGCGTGGCCGGAGTCGTGGACGGAGGTCGCCGAGTTCTGCGTCACGACCCCGGGGGTCGATCCCATCCTCGGCATCCACCCGCACGAGGCCGGCGATGCCGACGCTGCCGAGCTCGACCGCCTGCGCGAGCTGGGGCCGGTGGCGATCGGCGAGACTGGGCTTGACTACTACCGCGACTACGCACCGCACGACGCGCAGCGTCAGCTCTTCCAGGCGCACCTAGCCGCTGCGGAGGAGCTCGGCAAGCCGGTGGTCATCCACTGCCGCGCGGCGGATAAAGACGTGGCGCGGGCACTCGCCGACTTCGAGGGCACGGTCGTTCTTCACTGCTTCTCTTCGCCAGCCCTCCTGCAGCCTGCTCTCGAACGCGGCTACTACGTCTCGTTCGCCGGGAACGTGACCTATCCGAACGCCTACGACCTCCGCGCCGCCGCTCGGGCGGTCTCGCCCGACCGGATGCTGGCCGAAACCGACTCCCCGTATCTCTCGCCTCAGCCGCGCCGGGGGCGTCCGAACGAGCCGGCTAACGTCGTCTACACGATCGCTTCGCTGGCGGAAACGCGTGGGGAGGACGCTGACGAGCTGGCGGCGCGGATCGACGAGAACGCCTCGCGCGCATTCGGCCTGGAATGACGCTTCCCACGCCCAAGCGAGACCTCGGCCAACACTTCCTCGTCGACGAGAACATCCTCGGAGTCATCGGTCGCCTCGCGGAGCTCGGCCCGGACGACGTGGCGCTCGAGGTCGGCCCCGGACCGGGCGCTCTGACGGCCTACCTCGCCGACCGGGTCGCCGACGTCCATGCGATCGAGCTCGACCGACGGCTCGAGCCCTACCTGACCGAGAGATTCGGCGAGCGCTCGAACGTTCACCTTCGCTTCACGGACGCGCTCACGCTTGATCCCTTGGAGCTCGATCCGCCGCCGACGAAACTCGTCTCCAACCTGCCCTACAACGTCGCCACGCCGATCGTCGTCGAGAGCCTCGAGCGCTTCCCGACGATCGAGCTCTGGAGCGTGATGGTGCAGCGGGAGGTCGCAGACCGCTTCTTCGCCGAGCCGCGAACGAAGGCCTACGGGGCCGTCTCGGTCCTCATCCAGCTGGCGACCGAACGAATCGGGCTCCATCCGGTCTCTCGAACCGTGTTCCGCCCGCAGCCGAACGTGGACTCTGCCCTGGTCGCGTTCCGCCGGCGTCCACAGCCGCCCGCCGTGCCCTGGCCCGAGCTCAAACGCATCGTCGAAGCGGCATTCGCCCATCGGAGGAAGCGGCTTCCCAATTCCCTGGAGCTGGCCGGCGTCGCCGATCGTGGGCAAGCAGAGGCGGCGCTCGCCGGCATCGGCCGGACCGAGCGGGCCCGCGCGGAGGAGCTCGATCCGGAGGATTTCGTCGAGCTCGCCGCCGCGCTCGCATGACCGAGCTTCTCGCACCGGCGAAGATCAACCTCGCGCTCGTCGTGGGGCCCAAGCGGCCCGACGGCCGTCACGAGCTCGTCACAATCCTGCAGCGCATCTCGCTCGCGGACCGCATCGCGCTCGAACCTGGGGACAAGCTCCAAGTCGAAGGATTTCCCGAGGACACGATCGTCCGTCGGGCGCTCCGACAACTGGCCCGAGCAGCCGACACCGCCCCGAACTGGCGCGTCACGATCGACAAGCAGATCCCCGTCGCCGCCGGCCTGGGCGGCGGGAGCTCGGACGCAGCCGCCGCATTGCGCCTTGCGAACTGGACCCTCCGCCGTCCTCTGAACGACGGCGCCCTCCAGGACCTGGCAGCCCCGCTCGGCGCCGACATCCCGTTCTTCCTCACCACCGGCCCCCAGCTGGCCGAAGGCGACGGAACCGAGCTGCAACCGCTTCGGCTGCCTCAGGACTACTGGATCCTGCTGCTCCTTCCGCACGACGACCACAAGCAATCCACCAAGGCCGTGTACGACGCGTTCACCGGCGAGGAAGGCTTCCCCGAGCGCCGAGCCGCGCTCCTCCGCGCACTCGCGCTCGGCGACCTCGGCGCGCTGCCGGCCAATGATCTCGCCTCGTCGTCGCTCGCCGATGAACTCCGCGCCCGCGGCGCCTTCAGAGCCGACGTGTCGGGCGCCGGCTCCGCCGTTTACGGCCTCTTCGCGGAGCAGGACGAAGCATTGGCCGCCCACGCGGCACTAGCCGGCCGGGGACCAAGCTGGATCGCGGCACCTGCCTGGTAGCTTCAATCGGCGATGCTCGAGCATCCAGTCCTCGAACACGGGACGACGCGGTCCGATCGCTGGCTGCGCCGGTACCGGACCCGAATCGCGGTGTGGATCGCGATCGTCGAAGCGATCCTGCTCGTCTTCGGCGTGGTCAACCGGTGGGGGGCGCTCCTCCTGGCCGTCGTCGTCATCGTCGGCTACTTCGTACTGGAGCCAAGGCTCCGCTCGCAGTTCTCGCGCGACGTGGTCTGGATCGCCGCGGTCTC
>DASSCT010000080.1:0-3440 GCA_035697545.1 Gaiellaceae bacterium
TTCACGCTCGGCGCCTCGCTTGCCATCGCCCGCCGGCGGCCCGTCCTCGCCAGCGCGCTGACCTTCGCCGGAGCGGCCTGGCCTGTGACGCTGATCCGGGACGCCCCGTCGACCGCTCGCGGCGCGCTCCTGCTCGTCGCATCGCTCCTCCTGCTCGCCGCGCTTCGACCGGGAGCGGGACGCGGCAGCGGACAGACGGCGCTGGTCGGCGTCGGCGTCGTCATCGTGGCGCTGATCGCCGCCGGCTCCCCCGCCGTGGCCAAGGGTGGATTCCTGAACTGGGAGCGGTGGGAGCCGTACACCCGGCCCGACAAAGGCCGCAGCGTCTCCTACGTCTGGGACGCGAACTACAGCGGCATCAACTTCCCGAAGCTCCCGACGACCGTCCTGACGATCAAGGCCTCGCAGCGCGCCCCCTACTGGCGCGCGACGACGCTCGACACGTTCATCGACGACCACTGGAAGGACGACGCGCTCTCGATCATCCCGAGCGAACGGGACGGAGATCGCGACGTCCTCGCCGACGACGCGTTTCTGCCCCCGGGAGCCGTGGGCGCGCAGTGGATGGAGCAGGAAGTGACGGTGCGTGCGCTCCGCGACACCCATCTCGTCGGCGCCACGGTGCCGATCGCCTTCCAGTCAGGCGTCGCCGACGAGTACTTCCCAGGCGTCGCCTACATCTCCCGTCTACACCGGGATCAGCGCTACAAGGTCTGGAGCTACGTCCGACAACCCAGCCCCCGTGATCTGGCCCAGTCGAAGCCGATCTATCCGGACGAGGTGTACAGCGGGAGCTATCTCGGCATCGGCTCCATCCGCGGGCCTGCGCCGCCGTTCGGGACGCCCCGACGAGATGCGGCAATGCGCGAGCTTTTCCAGGACCGTCAGATCGCGGCCTACGAGCCGTTGTACGAGACCGCGCTCCGCGTCGTCGGCCGGCCTCGGAACCCCTACGCCGCTGCGGTCGCCCTGGAGGCGTGGTTCCGGTCGGGCGGCGGCTTCCGCTACGACGAGCATCCGCCGGCGAGCCGAGGCGCGCCTCCCCTCGTCGCATTCGTCGACGAACACCGGCGCGGGTATTGCCAGCACTTCGCGGGCGCGATGGCGTTGATGCTCCGCTACCTCGGCGTTCCAGCGCGAGTGGGCGCGGGCTTCACGAGCGGCCGGTACAACGCCAGCGACGGCGAGTGGACCGTGGCCGACACGAACGCCCATACCTGGGTCGAGGTCTGGTTCAACGGCTACGGCTGGCTCCCGTTCGATCCGACACCGGGCCGCGGCAGGCTCCGCGGCTCCTACACGTCGTCGTCGCTCTTCTTCGACGTCTCCGGAGCGACGAGCGCCTTCGGCGCCGCCACCGCGGCTCTCGGCCTCGACATCCTTCGGACGCAGTTCGGAAACCTCGGCGGGAATCGCAGCACGGGCCCGCGGGGTCTCGACCCGGGCGGCCGTGCGCCGGCCAGGGAGCCCGGTGCATCGACGGGCGGCGACGACCGTGGGGGCGGCAGCCTCATCGGCCTCCTCGCGCTGATCGGCGCCGCGCTCACGGCTGCGCTCTGGCTCGTGAAATTCGTCCGGCGGCGCCTGCGCTACCTGACCGACGACCCGCGCCGCCTGGCCGGCGCCGTGCGACTCGAGCTCGTCGACTACCTCGTCGACCAGCGGCTACCGGTGTCGGCGAGCGCGACACCCGGCGAGGTGGGCATGCAGCTCGACCGCTCCCTGGGGATTCGCGGAGACCGCCTGGCCGAGGCGCTGGCAGCGGCCCGGTACGGCCCGGCTGAGGGCTCGGTTGATGCGGCTGCCCAGGCGCGCAGAGAGCTCCGGACGGTCCGGAGCGGCCTTCGCCGCAGGCTGGGCGCCAGAGCGAAGCTGCGCGGGCTCCTCTCACTCCGCTCGCTCGGCTTCGGCTCTTCCTAAGGGTGGAGGCGGTCGTTATCGCCGCCGGAGAGGGGCGGCGCCTGCGTCCGCTGACCGAGCGCTGGCCGAAACCGATCCTCCCGATCGACGGAAAGCCGGTGATCGCGACGCTTCTCCGCGAGCTCTCGCAGGCGGAGCTCGAGCCGGTCACCGTCGTCGTGGGCCACCTCGGCGACCAGATTCGCCGCCTGCTCGACGGCCTGGACGTCCGTTTCGCCGAGCAACCGGATCCGCTCGGATCTGCCGACGCGGTGCTGCGCGCCGTGGAAGCAGGAGCACGGGCACCGTTCGTCGTGTCCGTGGCGGACACCGTCTACTCGCCTGGAGACGTCGGTCGCTTCGCGCGTCAATGGCAGGAAACCGGCGCCGACGGTGCGATGGCACCGCCGCTCTGGGGTGTCGGTCCCGGCCTCCTCCCGCACCTGGGTGAGGTCTCCGGCCCGCCGTTCGAGCTGCTGGAGGCGTTTGAGCGCGCCGGCTCGGCGGTCAAGACGCTCGAGCTGGGGCCGCTGCGGCAACTGACCGAGCCGGCCGACGTTGTGATCCACAACTTCGTCTACCTTGAGAGCGAGACCGATGAGTGAGACCTACGACCTCTTCCAACAGGGCCGCGCGCATCTCCGCAAGGGGAGGGCGGCGCAGGCCACCGTGGCCCTGGAGAAGGCGAAGAAGCGAGAGCCGCGCAAGGCGTCGATCCGCGAGGCGCTCGGCATCGCCTACTTCCGCATCCAGCGCTGGGAGGAGGCGGAGCGCGAGTTCCGCGCGATGCTCGAGATCTCGCCGACCGACGACTATGCGCACTATGCGCTCGGCCGCTCGCTGGAGAAGCTCGGCCGGGACACGGAGGCGAACGGCCACTACAAGCTCGCGAGCTCGCTCAAGCCGGGCACCGACCACTACGACAAGCGGATCAAAGACCTGAGCTAGTTCGTGCGCGCCGTCGTCCAGCGCGTCTCGTCGGCGCAGGTCGTGGTCAAGGGCGAGGTCGTGGGGGAGATAAGCGCGGGGCTGTGCATCCTCCTCGGCGTCGCTCGTGACGACGGGGAGGAAGAGGCCGAGCGACTGGCCGGCCGCGTCGCCCGCCTTCGGGTCTTCGAGAACGAAGAAAGCCGCTTCGACCGCTCGCTGGTCGACATCGGCGGGCAGGCGCTCGTCGTGAGCCAATTCACGCTGATCGCCGATACGGCGAAGGGCAATCGCCCGAGCTTCACCGAAGCGGCGCCGCCTGAGCAGGCAGAGAAGCTGTACAAGCGGTTCTGCGAAGCGCTCCGCGAGCGGGGTGTGGCCGTTCAGACGGGTGTCTTCGGCACGAGGATGAAGGTGAGCCTGGTCAACGAGGGGCCGGCGACGCTAATCCTCGGATGAACTACAAGCGTGAAACCGCGCGGATCCAGGAGCGCAGCTGCCCGCCGAGCTCTCGGTTCCAGGCGCAGATGACCCGGCCGGGCTCGTTCATCGCCACCATGAGCGTGTTGCGCTGCGCGGGCTCGTCCGTGGCCTCGTCGACCATGCCCACGACC
>DASSCT010000081.1:0-14181 GCA_035697545.1 Gaiellaceae bacterium
CCTGGGCGGTCGGGCACGATCGTCTTCAGCGACTCCGGCTTGCCGGTCAGCTCCAGCACCTTGTCGGCGATGTCCTCGATCGACGCCTCGATGCCGGAGCCGACGTTGTAGGTCTCGCCGATCCGGTCCGACTGGAGGACGAGATCGATTGCGCGGCAGTGGTCCCGCACGTGCAGCCACTCGCGCTTGTTCTGCGTGGACGCGTACATCGGCAGCTCCCGATCGCCGAGCGCGTTGGTGACGAAGAGCGGGATCAC
Organism: Gaiellaceae bacterium; assembly: GCA_035697545.1. GTDB lineage: Bacteria > Actinomycetota > Thermoleophilia > Gaiellales > Gaiellaceae > JACDAN01. The sequence continues at coordinate 258 of DASSCT010000081.1, forward strand.
CTTCTCCGGGAACTGGTACGGCCCGTAGTTGTTCGAGCAGTTCGTGATCGTGATGGGAATGCCGAAGGTCTCGTGGTAGGCGCGGACGGCGTGGTCGGCGCCGGCCTTCGACGCGTTGTACGGCGTCCTCGGCCGGTACGGCGACTCTTCGGTGAAGACGTCGTCCGTGTCCAGCGGCAGGTCGCCGTAGACCTCGCAGGTCGAGACATGGTGGAACCGCTGCAGTCCTCCGACCTCTCGGGCTGCCTCGAGCAGGGTCTGCGTGCCGATCACGTTTGTGTGGAAGAACCGCCGCGGATCGACGACGGCCAGGCTGTTGTGGGACTCGGCGGCGAAGTTGACGACGACCTCGATGTCGTACTGCTCGAGGAGCCGCCGGCCGAGCTCGAGATCGGCGATGTCGCCTTCGATGAAGTCGATTTGCTCGGCCACGCCGTCGAGATTCGCCCGGTTGCCGGCATAGGTCAGCAGGTCGAGCACGACGACGGTGTCGTCGGGATGGCGCTCGAGCCAGTAGTGCACGAAGTTCGAGCCGATGAACCCGGCCGCGCCGGTGACGAGCAGCCGCATGCCGGCCACTCTATTCACACTTCGAGCGGGCCTCGTCGATCTGGCGCCTCCGGCCCTGAATCCGCTCCGACCGGTCCAGGTGCACGACCGCCTCGTCACATTTCCCCTGTTCGGCCAAGGCGCGGCCGAGGTCGTACTCGGCATAGGCCTCGTACAGCTCGCCCGAGCCCTCAAGCGCTGCGACGGCGCGCCGCGCGACGGCTTCCGCTTCCTGCCAGCGGCGCTGCCCGAGGAGGCGCGTAGCTTGATCCGTCAGCTGGACGCCGTTCTCACCGGTGGTCGGCGGAGGCGGAGGAGGAGGAGGCGGCGGCGGCGGCGGCGCGGGTGTAGGGGTGACGGTCTGCGTCGTGACCGTCTGAACCACCGTGCGCTGCGGAGCTCCATCACCGTGGAGTAACGCGCCGACTGCGAAACCGCCTCCGATCGCGAGCAACGCCAGACCGAGCGCAACGGCCAGGCCCAAGCCACGCGAGCGCGAGGGCCGCTGCGCCTGCAGCCCCGGCATGCGCCTCGTTGCACCGGCAGCGTCCGCCAGGCCGGTCCGCAGCGCGGCGACGAAGTCCCTGGCGCTCGCGTATCGCGCGGCCGGTTCCTTCGCCAGAGCCCGCTGGAAGATCGAATCGAGCTCCTGTGGAAGCTCGCCGGCCGCTGAGATGGCCGGAACGGAGGCGCTCACGTGGGCTACGGCCTCCGAGGTCGCGCTCTCCGACTGGAACGGCCGACGCCCGGTGAGGAGCTCCCAGGCAACCACGCCGAGCGCGTAGCGGTCGCTGGCCGGCGTCGCTCGCTCCCCGCGAGCCTGCTCCGGCGAGAGATAGCCGGCAGTCCCGACGACGGTCCCAGTCAGCGTCAGGGAGTCGAGCCCGACGGCGCTCGCAACCCCGAAGTCGGCAACGCGGACGGCCCCATGCTCGTCGAGCAGCAGGTTGCCGGGCTTGACGTCGCGATGGACGACGCCGGCCGCGTGCGCAGCGTCGAGTGCAGCAGCTGTCTGCCCGAGCCAGCGCAGCACGTCCGCGACCGGCTGCGGACCGGCTCGGAGCCTGTCCTCCAGCGAGCCCCCGTCGAGGAGCTCCATGACGATGAACGGCCGGCCATCCGTTTCGCCGACGTCGAAGATCGTGACCGTGAACGGCGCTCCTGAGAGCCGGGCTGCGGCCAGGCCTTCGTTCCTGAACCGCCGCCGGATGTCGTCGTCCGCCGCGTACCGCTCAGCGAGGACCTTGACGGCAACCCTCCGCCCGAGAGCCGTGTCCAGCGCGCGGTAGACGTCGCCCATGCCGCCCCGGGCGAGGTGCTGGACGTCCTCGTAGCGCCGCGGGAAACTGACCATTGGCACCGCCACGAACATACGGATATCCCTGCCGCGCGGGCTGGAAACAGACTGTAAGGAATGAACGTTTGCGGCCGGTGTTGCGGTAGCCTCAATGCGGTTCTCCGGAACCCGGGTCACCACGCATGTCTCGCGCACTTGCTCTGACAGCAGGCGTACTCTGCGGCTTTCTTGCGGCCGGGCTTGCGTCTGCGACGCCAACCGCTCGGAGCGCGAGGCCGGCCCGGCCTGTCCCGCTCAAGCCCGGCGAGCCCGTCTTCGTCATCAACGGCCACGGCTGGGGTCACGGCGTGGGGATGGGCCAGTGGGGCGCCAACGGCTTCGCGCGCCGAGGCACGACCTACGACCGGATCCTTGCGCACTACTACCCGGGCACTTCACTCGAGCAGGCCCCCGTCGCGCAGGTGCGCGTCCTGCTTGCGGCCGGAAAGAAGACGTTGACGATCTCCTCAGATGCGCCCTTCCGGGTTCGCGACGCCAAGGGGAAGGCTCGCGCCCTCGCCGCCGGCACGCTCGTGCTCGGTCCCGGGCTGAAGGTGAAGCCGAAGGCCGCGAAGCGGAAGATCGCGCTGAAGCCACCGGTCGTCTTCCTGCCGGGAGACGCTCGGCTTCGCCTCCGTCGGCCCTACCGCGGCTCGATTCGCGTCGGTGTCGAAAAGGGCGCGTTGACGGCGATCAACTACGTCGGCCTGGAGGAGTACCTCTACGGCGTCGTGCCGGCAGAGGTGCCTGACGATTGGCCGGCCGACGTGCTCAAGGCACAGGCCGTTGCCGCCCGTTCGTACGCGCTTGCGACCAGGAAGCTCGGCGGCGCCTTCGATCTCTTCCCGGATGTGCGCAGCCAGGTCTATCGCGGTGTCGACGAGGAGGAGGATTCGACGAACGCGGCCGTCGACGAGACCGCCGGCGAGGTCCTCATGTACCGCGGCAACGTCGCGACGACGTACTTCCACTCGACGTCCGGCGGCCGCACTGCGGCGATCACCGACGTGTGGCCCGGCTCGAAGCCCGTGCCGTATCTCGTCTCCGTCGACGATCCATACGACTCCTTGTCTCCGTACCACGACTGGGGGCCTGAGGTCTTCTCCGCCACGCGCCTCGATCGGGTGCTCAAGACGCCTGGGCGCCTGCTCGATGTGCGTACGACCGTGAGCCCCTCTGCACGCGTCACCACCGTCGCCGGCCTCGGTTCGCTGGGCCAGATCACCCTCCGTGGGTCTGACCTCAGGCGTGCTCTCAAGCTGCGCTCGACCTGGTTCCGCGTCGGCGTCCTCGGGCTGCCTGCACCGACGAAGCCGCTCGCCTACGGGACGGCCGGGAAGCTCAGCGGTACTGCAAGAGCCGTCGGCAAGACGCTGCTCGAGCTACGCAGCGGCTCCCTCTGGCGCGCCGTGACCCAGGTGCGGCCGCAGGAGGACGGCTCGTTCTCCGCCGCCGTGCGGCCCACGGCGAGTGGCCAGTACCGCCTCACGGCCGGGACGGTGCATACGGCGCCGGTCACGGTCGCCGTGGCCCCTCGCGTCACCCTCGACCCTGTCGTCGAGTTAATGACGATGAGCGGGAGGGTGCAGCCGGCGCTGAACGGGACGTCAGTGGAGATCCAGCGCATCGCCGGAACCGTCTGGCAGACCGTTGGCCGGACGACCGTCGACGCGGCCGGCGACTTCCAGGCGCACATGCGAATCCCTCCGGGCAGTTACCGTGCACGTATACCAGTGCCGGGACGGGGGCTTGTCGCCGGAACGAGCTCGACGCTGGTGGTGAGTCGATGAAGATTTTGACTGCGGTGATAGGCGTTGCGCTCGCGCTCCCGGGCGGGGCTGAGGCTGCCCGCTTTGCGGTCGGCGTCGCTCCCGGGACCGACACCGACGCGCTGGCCGCGAGGCTCGAGGCCCGCACGGGCGGCTCAACCTCGGTGATCGGCTCATTCGCCGTCGAGCTGAGGGCACCGAGTGTGCGCGGCGTCGCCGGGATGCCCGGCGTCACCTACGTCGAGCGTGTGACGGCGCGCCGCCGGGTCGCGTTCCTCCCGACCGATCCCCTCTTCGCATCACGCCAGTGGTACCTCCCGGCCGTCCGTGCTTTCGATTTCTGGCCCCAGCGGCCGTATTGGCTCAGTCCCGTGAAGGTTGCGGTCATCGACTCCGGGATCGACGGGGAGCATCCGGAGTTTCGCGGCGGCCGGATCGCGGCGGCAACCACGTTCGTCGGAGGATCGGCATACAGGGACACGCAGGGGCACGGGACGTTTGTCGCCGGCCTGATCGCGGCCCGAATGGACAATGCGGAGGGCATCGCGGGCATGGCGTTCCCGGCCAGGCTCCTCGTGGCGAAGGTCGTTCGCCCGGACGGCGCCGTTCCGCTCGACGCCGAGGCCCGCGCAATTCGCTGGGCGGCAGACCGCGGTGCCCAGGTGATCAACCTCAGTCTCGGCGGTGTCCGCGATCCCATGAACCCGGATCACGACAGCTACTCGGCGCTCGAGTCGAGCGCGGTCCAGTACGCAGTCCGCCGCGGCGCGGTCGTCGTAGCTGCCGTCGGGAACAGCGAGTTGGCGCCGGACAAGCCGTGGCCCTACGCGAGCTACCCCGCCGCGCTTCCCCATGTGCTCGGAGTGAGCGCACTGGCGCGCGACGGCGCCGTGCCCATGTTCTCGAACCGGGACCCCATCTACAACGACATCGCGGCTCCAGGAGACGATCTGTTCTCGACGATCCCACGCGTTCTCTCCGCTCCGCATCCGACGTGCGTGGAGCAGGGCTACTCCGACTGCGGCCCGCCCGAGTACCGCCGTCCTCAAGGGACGTCCTTTGCTGCGGCGATCGTCTCCGCGGGAGCCGCGCTCGTCCGCAGCGCCTGGCCGACGCTCACCGCCGACCAGGTCGTTTGGCTCCTGGAGCATTCGGCGGCCGACCAGACGGCGGTGACAGGCTGTCGACGCTGCACGGACAGCCGCGACTCTCTCACCGGCTGGGGTCGGCTCGACGTCAGCGCCGCGGTCGATCCGCGCCGAGCGCATCCGCCGGCGGACAAGTACGAGACGAACGACGATGCCGGCTCCCATGCCTGGCGGGTGGCGAGGCGTCGGGCCACGCTCCGGGCCAGCATCGACTACTGGGACGACCAGAACGACGTGTACTCCGTGTACCTGCGCAAGGGGCAACGGCTCCGGGCTGCGCTTAACGGCACCCCGGGAACCGACGTCAACCTGGCGATCTGGAAGCCAGGTACGCGACGGGTGGACGAGCTCCGCTATCCGAGCAGCCGCTTCTTCGCGAAGGCCTCGAGCCGACCCGGCGCGAAAGAACGCCTCAGGTACCGCGCCGACCGCAAGGGCCGCTACTTCGTGCAGGTGAAGATCTCCGGGCCGGGATTCGGGGGCTACAAGCTGCAGCTATTCCGGTAGCAGTTCTTCCTCCGGCACCTCTCTGAGCTGACGCGCCGGGTTGCCGACGACGAGTGCCCGCGCGGGCACGTCGTCCAGCACGACCGCGCCGGCCCCCACGAACGCCTCTTCGCCGATCTCGATCCCGGGCAGGAGCACTGCGCCGCCGCCGACGCGCGCACCGCGCCGGATCGTCGGGCCCTTGCGAAGCTCGTGCCTTCGCTCCGTCCGTCCCATGAAGTTGTCGTTCGTCGTCACGACGCATGGCGCGATGAAGACGTCCTCCTCGAGCGTGGAGTAGGCGGTCACGTAGGCGTGCGCCTGGATCTTCGTTCTGGGCCCGATCGTCGTGTCGTTCTCGACGAGCGATCCGCGGCCGACGACGACGTCGTCGCCGAGCTCGCAGCGCTCCCGCACGCAGCTCTGGTCGCCGAGGACGACTCTCGCACCGACCTTGGTTCCCGCGAAGACGACGGAGCCGGTCGAGACGATCGTCCCCTCCCCGAGCTCGAGCGGCGGCAGCTCGTCGCGCGGAGCGGTCGAGCGTGGGGAGAGCGCCGGTTGCTTGCCGAGGACGACGTTGTCCCCGATCCGGCATCCGTCGCCGATCACGGTGCCGGGATAGATGACGACGTTCTGTCCGGTCTCGTAGCTCAAGCCGGGGCGCGCTCGAGCGAAGCCTGGAGCTGCTCCAGCACCCGCACGACCACGGCGCCCTCGCGTGCCGCTGCCATCCGGTCGCCGTCGCCGGCGACGAGCGAAAGGAAGTGCCGGCACTCCAGCCGCAACGGCTCGTCGTTCGGAATCTTCGGGATGCAGATGTCGCCGGTGCGCGTCCTCCACTCGCCGTAGCTCTCGGCGCGCTGCTCCGTGCCCTTGTCGTAGACCGTGACCTTGCGCTCGAGCTCCATGTCGTCGAACACGGCCATCTTGTTCCGGCCGACGACGGTCATCTCGCGCTTCTTGTGCGGGTCGAGCCACGAGAGGTGCATGTGCGCGACGATCCCGGACGGGAAGCGGAGGTAGCAGAAGACGACGTCCTCGACTCCCTCGTGGTGGAACGACTCGCCCCGTGCCCACACTTCGGACGGCTCCTCGTCGACGAGGTGGAGAATCACCGACAGGTCGTGGACGCCGAGCGACCAGAGCGCGTTCTCGTCCTTCCGGATCTGACCGAGGTTCTGCCGGTTCCCGTAGATGTAGAGGATCTCGCCCAGCTCTCCGGCGTCGATCAGCCCCCGCAGCTTGGCAACCGCAGGGTGATAGAGCAGGAGGTGGCCGGGGAGGAGGACGAGATCCCGCTCCTCGGCCAGCGCGACGAGCTCGTCCGCCTCGGCACCGCCGAGCGCGGGCGGCTTCTCGACAAAAACGTGCTTACCGGCCTGGAGCGCGCGGCGCGCGAGGTCGGCGTGAGTCGCCACGGGCGTTGCGATCACCACGGCCTGGAGCGAGCTGTCTTCGAGCAGGTCGTCGAAGCGGTCCGTCGTCCTCGTGTTCGGGTACCTCGCGCCGAACTGGTCGAGCAGGTCGGGCGACAGGTCGCAGAGCCAGGTCAGTTCGGCGAGGTCCTCGAAGTTGCGCGCGAGGTTCGGGCCCCAGTAGCCGAGCCCGGCCAAGCCGACCTTGATCACAGCGTCCAGACCTTCTCGTTGCGGCGCCCGTCCGGTCCCGTCGCGTTCCGCAGGTCGACGACGACGTGGGCCTTGTCCACGAGGTCCGGGTAGTCGATGTGCGAGTGCGCCGTCACGATGACGACGCAGTCGTAGGCCTCGGGATCGAGGTCGACCGAGCGCAGACCCTCCTCGGGGAGTTCGGGCACGAACGGGTCGTGGTAGGAAATGTTCACGCCGGCGGCGCGTAGCAGGCCGATCAGCTTCAGCGCCGGCGACTCACGCGTGTCCGCGATGTCCGACTTGTAGGCGACGCCTACGACGAGCACTCTCGCGCCGCTCAGCGACTTCTGCCGCCCGTGGTTCAGGGCTTGCGAGATCAGCGACCGGCAGTAGTACGGCATGTTCTCGTTGACCTTGCCGGCGAGCTCGATGAACTCGGTGTAGAAGTCGTATTCGCGCGCCTTCCAGGTCAAGTAGAAGGGGTCGACCGGGATGCAGTGGCCACCCAGGCCGGGCCCCGGCTGGAAGCTCATAAAGCCGAACGGCTTCGTCGCAGCGGCCTCGATCACCTCCCAAACGTCGATCTCCATCCGCTCGCAGAGCTGTGCCAGTTCGTTGACGAGCGCAATGTTCACCGAGCGGAAGATGTTCTCCAGCAGCTTCGTGAGCTCGGCGGCCTCCGGCGTCGAAACCCGGTGCACGGTGTCGACGGCGCCTTCGTAGAGCTGAGCCGCGCGCTCTGTGCAGGCCGGCGTGATCCCGCCCACGACCTTCGGCACGTTCTTCGTCGTCCAGGTCTCGTTCCCGGGATCGACCCGCTCGGGCGAGAAGGCGAGATAGAAGTCGCGGCCGGCCTTGAGCCCGGTCCGTTCGAGGAGCGGCTGGACGACCTCGCGCGTTGTGCGCGGGTAGGTCGTCGACTCGAGGACGACGAGGTGGCCGTTTCGCAGCCGTATGGCGACCTGCTCGACGGCGCCGACCAGGATGGACAGGTCCGGCTCGCGCTGCTTCGAGAGCGGTGTCGGCAGCGCGATCAGGATCGCGTCGGCGTTACGGAGCTCGTTGTACTCCGTCGTCGCCCGGATGCGGCCTTCCTCGACCAGCGGAGCCAGCTCCTCCGACGGCACATCCTGGATGTGGCTCTCTCCCCGGTTGAGTGCGGCGACGACTTCCTCGGAGACGTCGATCAGGAGAACCGAGCGCCCTGCGGTCGCGAGCGTGTGGGCCAGCGGAACGCCGACATAGCCCGCGCCGACGACCGCGGCGTCCCAGGTTCGGGTCTCCGGTTCCTGCTGGGTCTGCGGTTCGATCGTTTCTTCGAGCACGGCGCTACAGGCTAGTCAGTAGATCCGCGATTCGGTCGGAGGCGTGTCCGTCGCCGTAGAGTTGCGGTCGCTCGTCCGGCATGCGGGCGTTCGCCGCCGCTTCCGCGATCGCGTCTGGATCGTCGTCGACAAGCACGTTCGCGCCGAGGGCCACGGTGTCCTTCCACTCAGTCGACGGCCGCATCGTCACGCAGGGGACGCCGTACCAATACGCCTCCTTCTGCAGCCCGCCGGAATCGGTCAGGATCACGTGCGCCTGGGAGGCGAGCGCCGCGAAGTCGAGATACCCGAGCGGCCGGATCATTCGGACGTGTCCAGGGGCCAGGCCCCTGGACGTGGCCACAGAAGCCGTGCGGGGATGGGCTGGGAAGATCACGGGTCGCTCGACTCTCCCGAGGCCCTCGAGAATCCTGGCGAGGCGCTCCGGCCTGACGTTGGCTTCCCGGTGGACGGTGGCGACGGCGTAGGCGCCGGAGTCCAGCTCGAGGACGGAGAGGATCGGCGAGCGCTCCCGGGCGATGGGGGCGAGCTTGAAGCTCGCGTCAGCCATAACGTCGCCGACGACCTCGGCGCGCCCTGGCACCCCTTCCTCGAGGAGCACGTCGCGCGAGCGTTCGTCCGGGGCGAAGAGCAACGCCGCGATGCGGTCGACTTCCAGCCGGTTGTGCTCCTCGGGCATCGACAGGTCGCCGCTTCGCAACCCCGCTTCTACGTGGGCAACCCGTGTGTCTCCCGCGGCCCTTGCGCCGGCCAGGGTCGAGCTCGTGTCGCCGAAGACCAGCACCCAGTCCGGAGCCTCCGAGGCAACGATGCGGGCGATCGCGGGGACCATCCGCTTCACCTGGGGCGTCCGGAGGTCGAGGCGGTAGCTGGGCGGCACCAGGCCGAGCTCGTCGTAGAAGACCTGCGAGAGCTCGGGATCGTAGTGCTGCCCGGTGTGCACGACGACCTCTTCGACCCCACGCTCGCGCAGCGCCACGGACACCGGCCCGGACTTGATGAACTGCGGCCTGTTGCCGACAACGGACAGGACCTTCACGGCCCGGACCCTACGACGTGATCGCGAACCAGCTCTTGGTCGTCGGATCGGACTTGAAGAAGCGCAGGAGCTGTCGCCCGACCTTGGTGGCCCCGGCCGCTGAGGGCAGCGTTCCGTCGTCGCGGACGTCCTCGCAGGCCCACGTGAGCCCGTCGATGCGTCCCTTCGCCCCGTCAGTCCACAGATACGGCCCCCACCCGATCCACGGTCCGCGCAGCCGCTTCTCGATGCGGTCCTGGACCAGCCAGCGGACGGCGTAGCCGCTGTCGTAGGCCGCGGGCTCAGGGTTGGTCGGGGTGATCGCGTAACCGCCGTAGGTGCGACTCGACGTGTAGATCAGCCGCAGCTTCGGGAAACGCCGAGTGAGGATCTGGACGATCGTCCGCAGATTTGCCTTGAGCGCCTTCGCGTCCTGCGGAAACGGCCGGGCCTCCCCGGAGATCGATTCCTTCAGCCAGACGACCTGCACATCGCCGGAAGTCACGCCTGTGTCCTTGAGCCGCCGATCCACCGCCGACCAGTACCCCGCGGCAGGACGTGCGACGCGCCGGGCGTCCCAGCCGTGCATGGCGCCGTCCACGAGCGTGACAGCCCGATTGACCTCGGTATCTCCCGCCGCCTGGCGCATGAAGGAGCGGAACTCGAGCGTCGCGTTGGACATGCCGATCGAGAGCACCACGGTCCGCCCGTTGATCGGGTGCACGCGCTTCGCGGCGTTGACGCCGGCCTTCAGGTACCACCGGGGCGGAGTGTTGAGGCCACCGGGGTAGAGGCCGCCCTTCTGGCCCCGGTAGGTGCGCTTCCCGAGATCGGTGAGCGGGATCAGCCCCGTTGAGGTCTGGCTGCACTCGGCCGCCGATCGCGCCTCGCCGGTCGGCGCCTCAGCGGCGGCAACCGGGACGAGAACGAGCATGCCGAGGAAGAACAGCCGCAGAGCGTTCATGCGGTTCAGGGTACGCACGCGCTGTTAGCGGCCTGTAAGGGGGCGAACACTGGTCGAACGTCCCGGCCGACTCAGCGATGACGGGATGCGTCAGAACTGCAGGGCGCTCAGGATTGCCGTGGCCTGCGAAGCCTGACCGGAGGTCGAGCGGGCGCCCGCGCCGGGTCGCCCGCTCGACCGAATTAACGTCAGGGCAGATTGAGGAACTGACCCAAGAACGCTCGCGCCTGGGGCGTATCGACGCGATAGTTCTGGTTGTTCGCATTGCACTGCCCGTTGCCGCCGTGCGTCACCGACAGCACCAGAAGCGTCCCCTGGGCCAACTGCGGCGAACCGGAGTCGCCAAAGCAAAGGCCTGACCCGGTGCCGATCCCGTTCCGATTCTGGTTGTACATCACCATCGAGTGCCGCAGGCCCGTGATGATCGAGGTGCCTGCGCGACGGACACCATCCAACGCGAACTGCGTCGGCCCGGCCGATTCCCAATCCGGAATCGCCCCATAGCCGACGATGTCGGCGATCTTGAACTTCAGCGTTCCGGCAGCCTGGAGCGCATCCAGATACCCCGCAGGAGGGAGCTGCACCGCCGGAGTCCCGGCCGGGACGGAGCCGGCCGGCAGGAGAAGGATGCCGAGGTCGTGCGGATCCCCGAAGTCGTGGAAGAACCCCGGCATCTGGTGGTACTCGCTGACGACAATCGGGCTCGAGACTCCGTCACGTCCGTCGCCGTCGAACGAGACCAGGAGCTGATCCGGGGAGATCCCGAGATCGGACGGCGGGATGCAGTGGCCCGCCGTCAGAAAGACGTCGTGCCGGCCGCTCTTCGATCGGCCGGCGTACGAGCCGGAACAGATGAGCCCGTCGGTCACGGCCACGCCGTTGTCCATGAAGTCGAAGTACATCGCGCCGATACCCGGGTGGGCCGTATCCACGGACCCGCCCCAGACGCCGAGTGCGCTCGCCGGGACTACGACCGCGGCGACGAACGCGATCAACAACACCTTCTTCATTAACACCGCTCCCTCTCCCCCCGACGATTTCTCTGGAAGGTACTCCCCCGCAGTTGAGCTTTCAATATCGGTGAGTCTTTGTGGTGCGCCGCATGGCGGTGTCCGACACCGCTCGGCGTCAAGCGTCCATTGCGACGATCCTGTGACGTTCTTTCCGCATTGGTGGGCGCAAGCGTGCTCTCGCAGCGCTCCCCGAGCTCGTCGCTGTTCATGCGGTGATATGGCTCGACGCTCTCGCGCCTCCTATGGTTGGCGCGATGCGGTCATGACCCGGCAACGCTGGATGGCCCTCTGCTTCGCCCTCGGTTCGACCTGCTTCTTGATCGGCCCGTTCCCTGGCTACGCGCAGGTGGTCGGCGACTTGGCTGACGCTGTCACATTCTTCGTCGGCTCGATCCTGTTCACGCTCGGCGGGGCGTTGCAGAGCTGGCTGGCCTGGCCCCAGCGGCGCTCCCCTCATGGCGGAAAGGCGGCCTGGTGGGCGGCGATCGTTCAGTCCGCCGGGACGCTCTTCTTCAACGTCACCACCTACCAGGCGCTGCACACCGCCGTGTCGAGTTCCGAGTACGACAAGCTCGTCTGGCGGCCCGACTGGCGCGGCTCGATCTGCTTTCTCGTCTCGGGCACGATTGGCTACCTCGGCTCGCCCCGGCGCGGGCACGGCTGGTTGCCAGTGCGCGGCGGAGAGGGATGGTGGCAGCCGGCAGTCAACCTGCTCGGCTGCATCTTCTTCGGCATCTCGGCAATCGCCGGCTATGTCGTTCCTTCGACCGGCTCGATGCTCGACCAGGCCGGTGCCAACTGGAACACCTCGCTGGGTGCGGCCTGCTTTCTGGCCTGCGCGCTCGACACGCTGCGCACCGGCCGGGCCTCGAAAATGTGGGTAGGCCGCCGGCTCCGCAGGCTGGAGCAAGAACTCGAGGCCGATGTCCGGCGTGCCGGCTGACCCCATACTGGACCGCCGGTTCTTCTTCCCAGCGTTCGAACGCGGCTCGGCGCCGCGTCCAGGTTGCTCTGCGGGCGGCGCGAGGCGGACACTGACCGGCGGAGCCTAAGCGCGAGAAGCCGCCGGCGGCCTCGTTGCCTGCGCTGGCGAGATCCGAGGACAGCACCGTTTCGCGTTTCGGCGCACCCTTTGCACACCTCGCCCACTCAACCATGCGGGTTTCGCCTGGTCAGCGGGCTCGATATGGGCCGTGCAGGGATCGAACCTGCGACCTTGGGATTAAGAGTCCCCTGCTCTACCAGCTGAGCTAACGGCCCGCCGAACGAACGAGTATAGCCACCGGTTTTTGGCGTTTCTGGACGCGACAGGGCGACCTTCACTCCCGTTGACGGATTAGGGTCTTCCCAGTCGAGAGGAGGAACCATGCCGTTCGAAGTGCCACCGCTTCCGTACGACTACGACGCGCTCGAGCCGCACATCGACGAGCAGACGATGCGGCTCCACCACGACAAGCACCACCAGGCCTATGTCGACAACGCGAATAAGGCGCTGGAAGGAACTGACTGGGCCGACCGCCCGGTCGAGGAGGTCCTGCAGAGCCTCGATTCCCTGCCGGAGGACATCCGGATGGCGGTCCGCAACAACGCGGGCGGGCATGCGAACCACTCGTTCTTCTGGGAGATCATGAGCCCGCAGGGCGGCGGCGAGCCCGAAGGCGAGCTGGCAAACGCGATCAACTCCACGTTCGGCGGAGTCCAGCAGCTGAAGGAGCAGGTCAACGACGCGGGGGTCAAGCGGTTCGGGAGCGGCTGGACGTGGCTCGTCCTCGACGGCGACTCTCTCGCCGTGACCTCGACCCCGAATCAGGACACCCCGTTGAGCGAAGGGAAGACGCCGATCCTCGGCATCGACGTCTGGGAGCACGCCTATTACCTCTCCTACCAGAACCGGCGTCCGGAGTACCTCGAGGCCTGGTGGAACGTGGTCAACTGGCCAGAAATCGCCAGGCGCTACGAGACCGAGCGTTAAGCGCCTGTAAAAAAACCCCTCAAGAGTCTAGGTTCGCCGCCGATATAGGGACCAACCTTTTCTGGTTGAGTCCCCATGAGAACTGTCCTCGCAACAGTTTTCACCTCCCTCCTCCTCGCGCCGAGCGCAGTCGCGGCCGGAGACCCCGAGATTGCGGCGCTGCAGGTCGGGCTGCGCACCCACGGTTTCTACGCGGGGACGGTCGACGGCGTGCTGGGCGCCGGCACCGTCCAAGCCGTTCAGCGGCTGCAGCGGAAGAAAAGACTCGCAGTCGACGGCGTGCCGGGCCCTCGGACGCGCCAGGCGCTCGGGCGGTACGGGAAGCGTGCGCCGTTCGGCCGCCGAGTGCTCGTCGCCGGCTTGCGCGGCTGGGACGTCGCGGCGCTCCAGTTCGCGCTCGCCTGGCACGGGTACCCCTCCGGCGCCTTCGACGGCATCCTGGGCCCGTCCACGGAGCAAGCGTTGCTCGACTTTCAGCGCTGGAGCGGGCTGAGCGTCGACGGTCGCGCCGGGCCGACGGTCATCGGCGCCCTCAAGGGGTCGGTACCAGCCTGCCCGATCTCCCTCTCCTCGCCGATGCCCGGCCCGTACGCCGACCTCTTCGGGCCCCGCGGAAACCGCTTCCACAGCGGCATCGACTACCCGGCACAGCGAGGCGCTCCCGTCGATGCCGCCGCCTCTGGTCTCGTCACGTATGCGGGGTGGTCGGCCGGCGGGTGGGGCCGCCTCGT
>DASSCT010000082.1:0-4250 GCA_035697545.1 Gaiellaceae bacterium
GAGCTCTTCCCCGAGGTCGAGAAGCTGCGCGGAGATCGCGCCGTCGATCCGATCCCTTCCGGAGCCTGGGACGGGGTGATCGACACTTCCGGGTTGCTCCCGGGCGTCGTCCGCGCCTCCGCGGAGGCATTGCGGGACTCAAAGCGCTACCTGTTCGTCTCGACCATCTCGGTCTATGCAGACTTGAGCCAAGGACCGACGGAGGACGCTCCGCGAGCCCAGCTGGGCGACATGCCGAGCGACGAGATGCTTCCCGGCTACGAGAACTACGGCGCGCTCAAGGCGCTCTGCGAGGACGTTGTCACGGAGGTCTACGCCGAGCGCGCGCTGATCGTCCGTCCTGGGCTGATCGTGGGCCCGCATGACCCCACCGGCCGCTTCACCTGTTGGCCGCACCGGATCGCTCGGGGCGGACAGTTCGTCGTTCCGGGCCCGCCGGAGGAGCAGGTTCAGTTCGTCGACGTTCGGGATCTCGGCGCCTGGCTCGTGGATCTCCTCGAACGAGGTGACTCTGGCGCGTTCAATGCGACCCATCCCGGCACAACCTGGGGCGAGCTCGTCGAGTCGTGCGTACGGGTCACGGGTTCCAACGGGAGACCGGTCTGGATCGACCCCGAGTGGCTCGCGGATCAAGGCGTCGGAGAGTGGATGGAGCTGCCGCTGTGGCTCCACGATCCCGACTCGCTGGGGATGATGCGGGCAGACGTGTCACGCGCCGTCGCCGCCGGCCTGACGTTCCGCCCGCTCGACGAGACCGTCCGCGGGACGCTCGAGTTGGCGGAGCCAACCGAAGACGCCGGGCTCACGCCAGAGCGAGAACGAGCGCTCTTGGAGGCGTGGAGACCGTGAGAGCGGCGGCCCTCGTCGCCGTCGCACTCGCCCTGGCCGCACCAGCGGCGGCGCAGACTCCGATCATCGACCGGGCGGCGAGTGCCGCCCGCGGCCGGCGTATCTATATCCACTCCGGCACGCACCTCCTCACCGCCGCGGAGGCCCGCCGCCTCGAGCCGCGGATCGCTGAGCGATCGCGCGGACCGCTCTATGTTGCGATCCTCCCACCCGCCGCGCGCAGGGAAGTCGACGGAACCACCCTGGGCGTCGCGTTGGAGCTCAACCGCCGCATCGTGACCACGAACCCACCGGCGGTCCATGCCGTCGTGATCGGAGACGAATTCCGGGCCGTCAATAGGGACATCGATGCGGGACGGCTCGCGCTGGAGTCGCTTCGGGCCAATCGGAACTCAGGGCTCGCCGCGGTGCTCCTGGATTTCGCGCGGCGCGTGGGCGAAGCCCGCAAGCTTTCGGGCCCTAGGGAGTTCGCGCCCCTCGAACGGAACACCGACGATGCGGGCGAGGACCTGTGGATCCTTGCGCTCGTGGTCGTCGCAGTAGCCGGCGGAGCCGCCGTCCTCGCCCACAGAAGACATGCCGGATAAGGACTACTCCGCGACGCCGCTGTCTCAGAAGCTCGGCGCCAAGCTCGGCGTCGACGTGCTCGTCTTCTTCACGACGAGTCGGAGCGAGCTCGAGCGGCGGTTCGCGAAGCTACGACGGACGATGGGCCCGGCGGACGGCCTCTGGGTCGCCTGGCCCAAGAAGGCGGCGAAGATCGAGACCGACCTCGACTTCGCAACGGTGCAGAAGATCGGCCTCGACGCCGGCCTCGTCGACAACAGAGCGCGGCGATCGACGAGCGCTGGCAGGCGCTGCGCTTCGTCATCCGCGTCCAGGACCGTCAGTCGTAAGCGGCGCGGGCGCGCTTCCAGCGCTCGTCGTCGGTGCGGATCGGGTCCGGGTCGACGCCACGTGCGTCGGCGGCGGCGAGCGTCAGCAGCTGGAAGAAGACGATGTCGACGACCGGGTGTCGCGAGGGCACGAGCGTGGTCTCGCAGCCGAGGGTCTCCAGTGCGCGCACGGCGTCCGCGGCGCGCCGTCCGTCGAGAACGTAGGCGCGGACTGCCTCGTCGACCGCGGCGAGGTGGCCGTGGAGGAGCTGCTCGGTGTGGTGCGCCTCCGCGGGCAGGTGTGCTCCCTCCCGCAGCTTCAGCACGGCCTCCTGCGCTGTGGGCCACGCGGCCCCGGCGCCGACGACGAGGACGCGACCCTCTGGCGGGGCGCCCACGTCCTGCTGCAGCGCCTCGGCGACGGCGTTCGGCAGTGAGCTCACGTCCTCGCCGCGAAGCGCGGCAAGCGTCGCCACCGCCGCCGTGTAGCTCGCAGTGTGGCACCAGCTCTGCTCGATCTCGGGCGCGGCCAGAACGACGTGGTCGCACTCCTTGGCGAGCGAGCTCTCGGGAGCCCCCGTGATCAGCCAGGCCGGCCCGCGCCAGGCGCGAACGGCCTCGAGCGTCATCCGCGTCGTGCCCTCGTGGCTGATCGCCACGAGCAGGTCGGCGTCACGCTTCGGCTGCAGAACGAGGTCGAGCGCCTGCACCGCATCGCCGCCGGTCTGCGCGGCGTGGAAGGACGTCCCACAGCCCGTGAACAGGAGCCTCCCCTCCGGAAACCGCTCGCCCGTCGGCACCCGGCGGAGCCAGTCGGGCTGCGCGGCCATCGCCGCTCGCGTCTTTTCGCCGAGCATCGAGGGGTCTATACCATCCGGCGCGTGGACGGCTACGACTTCGTGCACCGGGAATCGGTGCGCTTTCGAGACCTCGACGGCATGGGCCATGTCAACAACGCCGTCTTCATGACCTACATGGAGTCCGCGCGGCTCGCCTTTCTCAGGTCGCTGGGGCTCGGCCACAACCCGCTGGAGGGGCTGATTCTGGCCCGAGCCGAGGTCGACTTCCGCGCACCGATCGAGCTCGGCCAGGGGGTCGAGATCGGCGTCCGGCCGGGTCGGATCGGGGCGAAGAGCTTCGATTTGGAGCACGAGGTCCGCGCCGACGGGACGCTTGCGGCTGAGGGCCGGTTCGTCCTCGTCGCATACGACTACACCACCGGGAGCTCACGCGAGCTTCCGGCCGAGTGGCGCGAGCTGCTGGGGGCTGTTCCGGTATGAGCGTGTTTCAGCGCGAAACGTTGTCCAACGGTGTGCGGCTGCTGGCCGCGCCGATGCCGCAGGTGCAGTCGGTGGCGTGCTTCATCATGCTCGCCGCCGGCTCGCGCTTCGAGACCCCGGACACGAACGGGATCGCCCACTTCGCAGAGCACATGTTCTTCAAGGGCACCGAGCGGCGGCCCACCGCGCAGCAGATCGGGCTCGAGCTCGACGGGATCGGCGCCGAGTTCAACGCGTTCACGAGCAAGGAGTACACGGGCTACTACGTCAAGTGTGCGGCGGAGCATCGGGAGCATTCCTTCGACGTCCTCGTCGACATGCTCCAGCACTCAAAGTTCGACCCCGAGGAGATCGAGCGCGAGAAGGGCGTGATCATCGAGGAGATGAACATGTACTTCGACACGCCGCGCGACTACATCTCGGGCGTCTACCACCAGCTCCTGTGGGACGACACGCCGCTTGGGTGGGACATCATCGGCCGGAAGGAGACGGTCCGGGCCGCGACGCGCGAGACCTTTCTCGAGTACATCCAGAAGTGGTACCGAGCGCCGCGCATGGTCGTCGGCGTGGCGGGCAACTTCCCGGAGAGCGTGCGCGACGAGCTCGACGCGCTGCTGGGGGGAGTCGAGACCGGCGACCCTGGCGGCCCGCCTCCGCTCGAGGCGGCTGCGAACGGCTCAGGCCCGCGCGTCAAGGTGCACTCGAAGGAGTCCGACCAGGCGCACGTCTGCCTCGGCGTCCCCAGCTACCCGCTCACCCATCCCGATCGGTACGCACTCCAGCTCGTCGGAGCGGTTCTCGGGACGGGGATGTCCTCGCGGCTCTTCACCGAGGTGCGTGAGCGGCGCGGCCTCGCGTACTACGTCTTCGCGACGAACCATTCGTACACCGACACCGGCACGCTCTACTCGCAGGCCGGCGTCGACATCACCCGGATCGACGAGGCGATCGAGACGATTGCGCGCGAGTTGAAGAAGATCGCGAACGAGCCGGTGCCCGAGGAGGAGCTCGAGAAGGCGAAGAACGTCGCGAAGGGCCGCTTCGTCCTCCAGACGGAGAGCCCGCACGGGATGATCATGTTCGGCCTGCGGCGGGAGGTGCTCGAGGGTCGCACGCCGGAGCCGGAGGAGATTCTGGCCGAGCTTGACAAGGTGACGGTCGAGGATGCCCAGCGAGTAGCGCAGGACGTGATCGCTGGCAATGGGTTGAAGCTCGCGTTGATCGGTCCGTTCGACGACGCCGAGCG
>DASSCT010000083.1:0-2723 GCA_035697545.1 Gaiellaceae bacterium
GCTGACGCTGGCCGGGCTTCTGCTCACGATGGTCGACGGACGCACGCGCCTCGCCGCGGAGGTGTCCGCGGAGCTCGCTCGGCACTTTGGCCAGCTCGTGTTCAAGACGCACGTTCCGCGGTCGGTTCGGATCGCCGAGGCGCCGAGCCACGGACTTCCCGTGATCGCCTACGACCGCCGCTCCGCCGGCGCCGATGCGTACTGGAAGGTGGCGATGGAGCTTGTCGAGCGCAACTGATCCCGCACCGTCGGGCCGTCGGGGCCTGGGCCGAGGGCTCGAAGTCCTGCTCGGCGGCGTGCCGTCGACGCAGCTTGTCCAGCTTCCGCTCGACGAGGTGCATCCGAATCCGCGCCAGCCGCGCCGCCGCTTCGACCAGGAGACGACCGCCGCGCTGGCCGAGTCCCTGAAGGCGCAGGGGCTCGTGCAGCCGATCGTCGTCCGTTCCCGGGCATCGGGCGGCTTCGAGCTGATCGCCGGCGAGCGCCGGTGGCGTGCGGCGCGTGAAGCCGGCCTCGCCACGATTCCCGCGCTCGTCCGGGAGACCGGCGACCGCGACGCTCTCCTGCTCGGTCTCGTCGAGAACGTTGCGAGGGAACAGCTCACGCCGGTGGAGGAGGCCCGGGCCTACGCGCTGCTCGTCGACGAGTTCGACCTTGCGTTGGGCGAGATCGCTGAACGCGTCGGCCGCTCGAAGCCGTCGGTCTCGAACCGGATTCGCCTGCTCGATCTTCCGGAGGACGTGCTGGCGATGCTCGAGCGAGGCGAGCTCACCGAGGGCCACGCGCGCGCCGTTCTCGCCGTCCCGGATCACGACGAGCGCCGCCGCCTGGCACGCCAGATCGTCCGCCGAGGCCTGTCCGTCCGGGAAGCCGAGCGCGCAGCCCGGTGGGCCGGTGCCCGGCGGAAACCGAGGCGGGCAAGGGCTCCGGTCGATCCCGTTTTGGCCGACCGCGTACGCACGGCTGCAGAGCGGCTGACCGGGCGCCGCGTGCGCTTGATCGCGGGCAAGCTCGAGATCCTCTTCGCCGACGAGGTCGAGCTTGCGGAGCTCGCGGAGACGCTCGAACGCCTGACGGATTAGTCCCGGCGCACGGGCTGATGGGCCTGACCGTCCCGGTTGTCAGCCGCGCGAGATCGTGCTAGGTCTTCATGGGCACTCTCCGGGGGGAGAAAAGAGGAAGGGCATGAAGGGACTCCTGGCGTCAGTCGCCGCGGCCTGCGGCGTTGCGCTGTTGCTCGCCGGTGCGGCCTCTGCGAAGCCGCCCGAACGGTTCACAGACTCGTTCACGTACTCCGGCTCTGCTTCATGCGGCGGGTTCGACGACGTATGGGAAGGGTCGATCGAGCTCTCCGGGATGACGACGTTCGACAAGGCGGGGAACCCGGTCGCGGACATCGTGCACTTCAAGCGGGTGGAGACGAATTGGCGCTCCGACGACCCGTCCGCCTCGATCACGGCGACGGGGAGCTATACGCTCAAGTACGACTACGCGACAGACACCGAGGCGAACTTGGGTCAGGTCTTCAAGCAGACCTACCCCGGTCTCGGACTGCTGTTCCACGACGTCGGCAAGATCGTCTTCTCGCCGGGCGGCGTGGTGGTCCACGGCCCGCACGACATCTTCGAGCAGGGCGACGCAGTGTTCTGCGACGCGCTCGAGGCGATCGGCTGACGGGCCCGTTCGGGTATGCGGGGGCAGCAGGAGCAGCGCGCTGCCCCCGCAATACACCTGACCCCGGATTGCTCGGGATCCTCGTCGCTCGAGGACATGTCCGAATGAGCGTCCAGCGCAGCGGGCTCGATGCTGCTGCGGCAGGTGAATCGACCTGCTCGGCGTGATCGCGCGCGACTTGCGCGGAACCTCCCCAGGTGCAGTGAAGATGCGAGATGGGCGATCGTGGACTCGAACCACGGACCTCCGCCTTATCAGAGCGGCGCTCTAACCAACTGAGCTAATCGCCCGGCACGACGATGGTAGCGAACGGCTGCTGTGGTTTCGGCGCGGGAGGCCGTGTCTACAATCCGAGGCAGGCCACGAGCCTTCCTTCGCCAATGTTCGAGATGGTCATCTACGGGGTCAGCTTCGACTTGGTCGGCAAACAGCCGATCGTACTTCTGAAGACCGCAGACGGGAACAAGTTCCTCCCGATCTGGATCGGCCATCCCGAGGCGGCGGCCATCCTCATGAAGCTGCAGGGAGCGACGACGCCCCGGCCGATGACGCACGACCTCGTCGCGGACATGCTCGACCAGCTCGACGCCCAGGTCGTGCGGATCACGGTCACCGAGCTGCGCGAGAGCACGTTCTACGCGAGCATCACCGTCCAGCAGAACGGCTCCGAGATCGAGATCGACTCGCGTCCCTCCGATGCGATCGCCCTGGCCGTCCGCGCCGAGGCTCCGATCTACGCCGCCAGCGACGTGATCGAGGAGTCGGCGATCGAGTTCGAGGGCGAGGACGTGAACGAGGAAGAGATCGTCGACGAGTTCAAGAAGTTCCTCGATGACGTCTCGCCCGACCAGTTCGCCGTCGGCGACGACGAGCCGGAACGCAGCTAGCGCCTGCCAGCTAGCGCCCGCGCCAGTCGACGTAGACGTCACCGTTCCGCGGCAGGCTGAGCAGGCGGTAAGGAGAGTTCACGCGGGCGGTGACTTGCGCGCCGAGTGACGGGGCGCGCTCCCGCACGACGACGTCGATCCGGTCGCCGTGCCGCCGCACCC
>DASSCT010000084.1:0-4038 GCA_035697545.1 Gaiellaceae bacterium
TCCGCCTGGTCGTCGGCGCCGCCGACCCGATGCGCGCGGGCAAGGGCCTCGAAGGCGAACGGGAGGTCGAACTCCTCCATGTTGTCGGGGTTCGCCTCGACGATCGCCAGACACTTCTCCGCGTGGCGAAGTGCGGGCTCTCGGAGGCCGACTACTGCGTAGGCCCGCGAACAGATCCATTCGCCGCGCGCCCGGTTCTTCGGTTCGCACTCGGGCGCCTTTAGCCAGTGGTACGTCGAGGCGTGCGCCTGATGCAGCAGCTCGTCGTCCTCCTCGGGCGTCCGCTCCTTCTCGAGCAGCCGCCAGACGTCGTTGTAGAGGTCGACGCCGAGCTGCCGGTGGTCTAGCTCCACCAGCCCTGGACGATCTCGCCCCGGTCCTCGGCGTGCCGCGGCCCGAACGCGAGGATCTCGAGCCCCTCGTCGCCCGCCTCGAACTGGCGCATCACGCCCGGAGCGACCCGCACCGCCTCCCGCGGTTGCAGCTCCAGGATGTCGTCATCGAGCTTCACCCGCCCCGACCCCGAGACGACGAAGTAGATCTCCTCTGCGCCGTCGTGGCGATGCCCGAACGGCTGCCGCTTCCCCGGCTTGAAGCGGTGCAGGCTGAAGCCGGTCGCCTCAGCCTCGAGCGCCCCGTGCGCGAATCGCGACTCGTGCGTGTCTCCGAACCCGAATTTCTCCGCCGAATCCTCCACGTCGAGGACGCTCATGTGCGTGTATCCGCCCATCTACTCCTCCGTCTGCTCGCTCGTTCCGCGTTCTCGGATCTCCTCCACGACCGTGGGATCCGCCAGCGTCGTGGTGTCCCCGAGCGGCCTGTTCTCCGCGACGTCGCGCAGGAGCCGCCGCATGATCTTGCCGCTGCGCGTCTTCGGCAGCTCCGGGGCGAAGACGATGTTCGCCGGCTTCGCGATCGGGCCGATCTTGGTGCCGACGTGGTTGCGGAGCTCGGCGAGCCGCTCCTCCGAGCCGTCCTCGCCGCCCTTCAGCGTCACGAACGCGACGATCGCCTGGCCGGTCTGCGCGTCCATCCGGCCGCAGACCGCCGCCTCGGCCACCGAGGGGTGGTCGACGAGCGCGCTCTCGACCTCGATCGTCGAGATCCGATGGCCGGAGACGTTCATCACGTCGTCCACCCGGCCGAGGAGCCAGTAGTCCCCCTCCTCGTCGATCCGCGCGCCGTCGCCCGCGAAGTACACGCCGTCGTAGCGCGACCAGTAGGTCTGGACGTAACGCTCATCGTCGCCGTAGATCCCGCGAAGCATCGCCGGCCACGGCTTGCGCAAGACCAGGTAGCCGCCGCCTCCCGGCCCGACCTCGTGGCCCTGCTCGTCGAACACTGCTGCGTCGACGCCGGGGAAGGGCTTGGTCGCCGACCCCGGCTTCGTGGTCGTGAGCCCCGGCAGCGGCGTGATCAGGATCATCCCGGTCTCGGTCTGCCACCAGGTGTCGACGACCGGCGTGCGGCCGCCGCCGACGTGCTCGCGGTACCACATCCACGCCTCGGGGTTGATCGGCTCGCCGACCGATCCGAGCAGCCGGAGCGACGAAAGGTCGTGCTTCGCGGCGTGCTCCGGCCCCCACTTCATGTGCGCCCGGATCGCGGTGGGCGCGGTGTAGAGGATCGTGACGCCGTAACGCTCGACGATGTCCCACCAGCGGTCCTTGTCCGGAAAGTCAGGCGTCCCCTCATAGATGACGGAGGTCGCGCCGTTCGCAAGCGGCCCGTAGACGATGTAGCTGTGTCCGGTGATCCAGCCGATGTCGGCCGCGCACCAGTAGACGTCGTCATCGCGCTTCAGGTCGAAGATGTAGTGGTGCGTCGTCGCTGTGCCGACGAGGTAGCCGCCCGTCGTGTGGGCGATGCCCTTCGGCTTCGCAGTCGTCCCAGACGTGTACATCAGGAACAGCAGGTCCTCCGAGTCCATCGGCTCGCAGGGACATGACTTCGGGTCGTCGGGCTTGCCCTCGACGACCTCGTTCCAGAAGACGTCGCGGCCAGGCTCCATCGAGACCTCGCCCGCGGTGCGACGCAGGACGACGCACTTCTCGATCCCCGCCGCATTGCCCATCGCCTCGTCGGCGATCTGCTTCAGCGGCACCTTGGAGCCGCGGCGCCACGCCTCGTCCTGCGTGACGAGGACGGTGCAGCCCATGTCGTTGATCCGGCCGGAAAGCGAGTCGGCGGAAAAGCCGCCGAAGACGACAGTGTGCGGCGCACCGAGCCGGGTGCACGCGAGCATCGCGATCGCCAGCTCGGGAACCATCCCCATGTAGATCGCGACCTTCGTTCCCTTGCGAACGCCGAGCTCCTTCAGCGCGTTCGCGAAGCGGACGATCTCGGCCTGGAGATCGGCGTAGGTCAGCTCGCGCCGGTCGCCGTCCGGCTCCGCCTCCCAGTGGTAGGCCACCTTGCCGCCCCGTCCCGCCTCGACGTGGCGGTCGACGCAGTTGAAGCAGACGTTCAGCTTCCCGCCGAGGTACCACTTCGCGTACGGCGGCTTCCACTCCAGCAGCGTCGTCCAGGGCTCGAACCACGTGAGGCGCTGCGACTCGCGCGCCCAGAGCTCCTCGAAGTCGAGGTTGTACAGCTCGAACTGGGCGTTCGCCTGCGTCGCGAACTCGTGGTCCGGCGGGTACCGCCGGTCCTCGAGCAACATCGTCTCGATGGCCCCGGGCTCCTGGCCGGCGCCGTCTCTCGCCGGGCTAAGCCCGGCTCCGACGCCGCCCGACGTCCCTGCCGACATGGTGCTCTCCGGGTCCGTGTTGCTCACACTGCCCCCTCCGGCCCCGCACCGGCAGCGACGCCCCAGGAACCCGGGGCCACGCGATTCACGGCGTCAGATCGTACGGGTACTGCGTCAGGTTCTCGTTGCCACCCTCCGTGACCAGCACGAGGTCCTCGAGGCGACAGCCGCCGAACTCCGGCTCGTAGAGCCCCGGCTCGAGCGTGATCACGTCGCCGGCCTCGACCGTGCCCGGATCGCGCGAGAGCCATGGCGGCTCGTGGACCTCGAGCCCGACACCGTGGCCGAGCCCGTGGTAGAAGCCGCGGTCGAGCACCTCGCCCTCCTGCTTCGAGAGCTGCGTCGGATAGCCGGCCTCGTGGAAGACGTCGCACACGCGCTCGAAGACGGCGCTCCCGGCAGCTCCCGCCTTGACGTCCTCGAGCGATCGGTCGAGCGCCGCCTTGACGAGCCGGTGGTACTCGACGAGCTTCTCGGGCGGCTCGCCGATGCAGAAGGTGCGGGTCATGTCCGCGTAGCAGCCGGTTTCGCGATCCCGCGGGAAGAGGTCGAGCACGATCGGCTCGCCGGCCGCGATCGGACCGGAGCCGAAGTCGTGGCCGAGCGCGGTCTGCGGGCCGTGGGCGACGATCATCTCGTCGGCTACGAGACCATGCGCGCTGAAGACGTCCGTGATCCGCGCCTTGACGAGCTCGCAGGTCAGCGTCTCTCCATCGACCGTCAGGTGACCGTTGGACGGCTGGGCGCGACGGAAGAGGTCGCGCGCGGCGTCCATCGCCGCTTCGGTTCCTCGCTGCGCTTTCCGGATCCCGGCGATCTCGGTCTCGTTCTTCACTCGGCGGCGCTTGCCGAAGAACGCGCGGTCCGGCGTGATCTGCACGCCGTTCTCGCGCAGGACGTCGGCCAGCTCGAGCGGGAACGTGTGCGGGACGATCGCGTCCTTGACGTCGAGCCCTTCGACGGCCTGGACGAGCAGCTTCAGGAGCTGCTCCTCTCTCGGCCCCTTGCCGACGAGCTCGTCCCAGCCGAAGGCCTCGAGCGGGTGGGCTTCGACGCCGGCCTCCTTCATCCGGTCGACCTCGAAGGACGTGATCACGACGTGCTTGGTGCCGTTCTTCTCGACGTAGAGGAACGGGTCGGGCGCGGGGACGGGAACCTCGTGCCGGAGCTCGGGCCCGTGCAAGTTGTCTGAGTAAATGAGGACGTCAGCCATGTGCGGATCCTATATCGGCGTCCGAATAGACTGAGCGCTCGTGGAAGCGGCCCTCTCGCGCGCGCAGGCGCTGATC
>DASSCT010000085.1:0-11903 GCA_035697545.1 Gaiellaceae bacterium
CGGGTCGCCTTGCTCGACGAGCGTCTCGCCGGTCCAGAGGCGGCGCCGCTCACGCATGACGTTGCTTCGCAGCGCGAGCCGGTCGAGCTCGTCCTCGAGCTCACCGCCCGCCCAGGGCGTGTCCTCGAGCGACTCACGCGCGCAACCTGCGAAATCCGCGGAGCCCTGCTCCTCGAGGAGCCTGCCGCGCGCGTCGTAGATCGAATGGCTCGGAAACGGACTAGCGGCAACGAGTCTCCCGTCGGACGAGCCGTCCGCACGAAGGACGAGCTCCAGCGTCGTCCAGGCCTGCGCCGAGCCGATGTGGAAGTACGGCTTGCCGCGGACCGGCTGCGTCACGGGGAGTCCGATCCGGCCTCCGACGGTCTGCTGAAAGCGGACCCAGCCGTCTCCGACGGTGGGCAAGGGCTGGAGGACCGGGAACTCGATCGCCGGGAAGGAAATCTGGTCGCCGCCGAGGTCTGAGCGCGGATCTGCGATGACGCTCCGTCCTTCGCGTCCGTAGTCCACGATCTCGCCGTTCTCGACTTCGATCCAGGCTCGCAGCTCGTTCGCCTCGCGGAACCGGTCGGACTCGCGGAGCTCGCCGAGATCGTGGAGTGGATCGGGCGGTGGCTCGTCGTAGTGCGCGACGGCGATCCCGAGCGGGAGGTTCGGTAGCGCGTCGAGCACGCCGAACGGAAGCCAGGTGACGGCCGTGACCGAGGACTCGACCCGGGTCACGCGCTCGCCGCCAGCTCGACCGGAACAGGCGCCACCTCGCCGACGAGCACGGCGATGACCTCGCCGAGCTGCTCGAGCAGCTGCTCGTCCGCGAGGTGTCCATCCTCGTCGAAGCGGCTGGGTGCGTGGCCCACCGCGACGTCGCCCTCGACGACACGGGCGCCGATCGAGGCGAGCACCTTGCGAAGCTCCGCCTGCGACCAGACCGCACCGAATGCGCCGGTGCTCGCACCGACGACGGCGACGGGCTTCGACCGCAGCGGGTTCGACCTCAGGGGTCGGGACACCCAGTCGAGCGCATTCTTCAAGACGCCCGGGATCGACGCGTTGTACTCGGGTGTGGCGAAGAGCACCGCGTCGGCGGCTGCGATCGCCGCGCGGAGCTCGGCGACGGCGGACGGCGCGGGCTCGACATCGTCGTCCTCGTCGTACGGCGGCACGGCCTTCAGGCCGCTCCAGAGCTCGAGCTCCACGTCGCGCGGCAGCAGGTCAGCTGCCGCGCGTAGGAGCTTCGCGTTGTAGGAGTCTGCGCGCAGACTCCCGGAGATACCGAGGATCCTCACCGGAGTTACTCGGCCCTCAGGAAGTAGAGCTCGGTTACGACCGTGACCTCGTCGCCGACGGCCGCCTCGCCGGTCGGCAGCGGCATGTTCCAGCTGACGCCGAAGTCGTGCCGGTCGACGGTCGTCGAGAGGACGAGGCCGATTCGCTCGCGCCCGAAGCCGTCGACGATCGGAGCGGTGATCGTTCCGGTCACCGCGACCGGCTTGGTCACGCCCTTGATCGTCAGAACGCCATGGGCGAAGACGTTCTCGTCGCCGAGATCGATCTCCTCGGCCGAGAAGAGGAGCTCGGGATGGCGCTCCGCGTCGAAGAAATCGGGCGACTGCAAGTGCGCAGACAGGTTCTCGTCCTTCACGTCGACGCTTTCGACCTTCGCGGTGCCGTCGAGCGTGGCGTGTGAATCCATCACTGTCAGCCGGGCGTCCGCCTCCCGGAACTGGCCTTTGAACGTGCCCGAGAGGTAGGGGATCTCGAAGCCGATCGAGGAGTGGACCGGGTCTAGCTGCCAAGTCCCGGAAAGGGATTGGCGAAGTTCTGTCGTAGTGCTCATTGAAAATCTCCTTGAGTACGCTATAGTTGAGGACACAAGCAATGGTAGCGAAGAAAGATTGAGTCGTCAAGTGTTGTCCGCACAAGTGTCTCGAGCGATGAACACCTGGGTGCGCCTGCTCCGCGCGCACGCCTCGACAACCCGTGCCATGAACGCCGAACTGCTCGCGGAGCACGGCTTGACGATCAACGACTTCGAGGCGCTCCTGCACCTGTCGCGCGCCGAAGAGGGCCGGATGCGGCGAGTGGACCTCGCGGAGGGCTTGCTGCTCACCGCTTCCGGTGTCACGCGCCTGCTGGACGGGCTCGAAGCGGCCGGCTATGTCGAGCGTGCAGCGTGCGCCAGCGATCGGAGGGTCGTTTACGCAGTGATCACCGACGAGGGACGCGAGAAGCTCGACGCGGCATCGCAGTCGCACGTCGCGGCCGTCACGTCGCTCCTCCAGGAGCGCTTCGACGACGAGGAGCTGGAGCGGTTCGCGGAGCTGCTCGCGCGTCTTGACGGTGACGAGAGCCCTGTAGACGCGGACTGCTCGGCCTAGGGTCGTAATGCAACCATTGCGCGGTGACGACGACCGCGCCTGACCGTTCGCGGCGGCTGACGCCGGTTCTGCGGCAGACCGAGCGCGTCACACCGCTCGAGCTCTTCTTCGACCTCGTCTTCGTGCTGGCGATCACCCAGTGCACCGCCCTGATGGCGGCCGAGCCGACGTGGACAGGGTTGGCGCAGGGCCTGCTCGTGCTCGGCGTCCTCTGGTGGCCGTGGACCGGGTACGCGTGGCTCACGAGCGTCGTGGATCCCGAGGAGGGCGCGGTGCGCCTCGTGATGTTCGCGGCGATGGCGGGCTTTCTCGTCGCGGCACTCTGCGTGCCGGATGCGTTCGGCGAGAACGCGCTGCTCTTCGCTTGTGCCTACGGGATTGTCCGCGCCTCCCACATCGGGCTGTTCGTGCTGGCGAGTCGGGACGATCCGGCGCTGCGCCAGTCGGTGCTCGGACTGGCCGGCGGCACGGCGCTCGGCGTCGGCCTGCTGGTCGCGGCGGCGTTCACTGACGGCTGGGAGCAGGGCGCGCTCTGGGCGCTCGCGCTGCTCCTGGATGTGGGGGAACCGTTCCTGTTCGGCTCCGAGGGCTGGAAGCTCGTGCCGGGCCATTTCGCCGAGCGGCACGGCTTGATCATCATCATCGCGCTCGGCGAGTCGATCGTGGCGATCGGCGTGGGCGCGAGTGGCGGCGTCGACGCGGGTGTCGTCGCGGCGGCCACGTTGGGAGTGGCGGTTGCAGCCGCGATGTGGTGGCTCTACTTCGACGTCGTGGCGCTGGTCGCCGAACGCCGCCTCAGCCGGGCGGCCGTCGGCCGCGAGCAGAACGAGATGGCCCGGGATTCGTACTCGTTGCTCCACTTTCCGATGGTCGCGGGCATCGTCCTGCTGGCGCTTGGACTGAAGACGACGCTTGCTCATGTCGGCGATCCGCTCGATGTCGTCCCTGCCACAGCGCTTCTGGGCGGGGCCGCGGTCTATCTCCTCGCGCACGTCGCCTTCCGTCTGCGCAACCTGCGCACGCTCAACCGGCAGCGTCTCGTCTGCGCGGTGCTGCTCCTCGCGCTCATTCCTGTCGGCGTTGAGCTGCCGGCGCTCGCCACGCTTGCCCTTCTCGCCGGCGTCCTAACCGTGCTGATCGGCTACGAGGCGGTTCGCTTCGCGGAAGCGCGAGATCGCGTCCGCCATCAGCTTGCGGGCGAGCTGGCTTCCGACTGAGCGCTGTTGCGCTACCGTCGAACGATGAGCGCGCCGCAGCGAGTCGGCCCGCGGGAATACGCCACGGACGAGATCGTCGTCGAGTGGCATCCGACGCTCTGCTTCCACTCCCAAAACTGCGTCAAGGCGCTGCCGGCCGTCTTCGATTCTCGGCGCCGCCCTTGGATCGACCCGAACGCCGCGAGCGCCGAGGACATTGCGCGGGCGGTCGACAGCTGTCCCTCGGGCGCGCTCAGATGGCGGCGTCCCGGCGGGGAGGTGGCCCCGGCCTCGCGGACGATCGAGATCACGCCGTCGCCTAACGGCCCGTTGCTCGTCCGCGGCCCGATCCGCGTGGTGCGCCCGGATGGAACCGCAGAGGAGCTCCCGAGAGCCGCGTTCTGCCGGTGCGGTCACTCGGGCAACAAGCCGTTCTGCGACGGGACGCACCGAGAGGTCGGGTTCCGCGCATGAGACATCGCTTGCGATGTCTCCTTCAGGCCGTACGGGCTCTGCCCGTGCGGCCGTCTGCAATGAGCGGTCGACACGTCAGAAGTCAGAAGGTTCGCGCATGAGCGACGAGCTCGTCGTCAGCGACAACCGCGATAACCGTCGTTACGAGGCGCACGTCAACGGCGAGCTCGCGGGCTGCGTCTACTACCGGGAGCACACGGGGGAGATAGTCCTCGTCCACACCGAGGTCGCGGACGCATTCGAAGGGCATGGCGTGGGCGGCCGGCTGGTCGCGGGCGCGCTGGACGACATCCGAGCCCGCGGGCTGAGGGTGACCGTTTGGTGTCCGTTCGCCCGCGGCTACATCGAACGCCACCCTGAGTACGCCGATCTCGTCGCCTCCTCATGAGGCTCTTCGCCGTCGCGGTCGCGGCGCTGGCGCTCTCCGCGCTAGTAACAACTTGTAACTTGCTCCTTGCGAACGCTGCGGCCGGCGTCACCCGCGTCGACCGCTACGGGACGGTCTCGCTGGACGGCCGCAAGGTGTTTCCGATCGTGCTGGCGAAGGGGCCGCGGGCAGACGGTTTGCGGGAGGTCGCAGCGGCGGGTGTCAACTTCGTCAAGGTCGGGCCTGCCGCCGACTGGACCGAGGCCGACATCGCCGAAACGATCGCCTGGAACCGTGCGGCTGCGGGGGCAGGCATCAACACCTGGATCAACCTTGGCGCCTACAGCCGGGCGCACCCGGGCGGTTGGCGCGAGGCACAGCTCAGCCACGTGATCGGCTCGCTCAAGACAGATCCGTCGGCGAGCGCGATCGGGATGTGGAAAGGCGCAGACGAACCGTGGAAGGCCAAGCTGCGGCCCGCATGGCTTCGGTTCGCGTACTGCCTGGCGACCGGTCGCGGGAAACGGAGCTGGTGCGCCGGGCGGACGCCGCTCGACCGCGACCATCTCTGGGTCACCGTCCAGGCCGCTCGGGCCGGCGTGTGGAGCCTCGAGCCGTACAGCGCGGTCACCGACGTTCACGGGGTCAACCAGTACCCGATCGCGATCGGAGATCCTGACCCAGACCTCGGCCAGGTCGGGCTCTGGACGGACGTGCTGCGGTGGGCGACGCCGAACCGATCCGTCTGGACGACGCTGCAGATCTGCTGGGCTTGGAGCTACGACGCCGCCGGGAACGTCGCGCTGCCGACGCGCGTCCAGGAGCGCTTCATGATCTACGACGCGATCCTAAACGGCGCCCGGTCGCTTGCCTTCTTCGGCGGCCAGAACCCGAAGTGCTGGGGACAGCTAGATGCGGCGAGTGGCTGGAACTGGACGTTCTGGGAGCGCGTCCTCGAGCCGCTCGTGCGGGAGATTGGAGGCTCGAGCCCGCTCGCGCCGGCGCTCGTGAACCCGGGGTCGACGCGTGTGCTCGAGACCTCCGATCCGTCGGTGCAGGCGATCTCGCGCCGCGGCGCACATGGAGAGCTCTGGGTAATCGCCGCGCGGAGCGGGGAGGGGAGCGGAGCGGTGACGATCGGCGGCCTACCGGCGTGGACGTCGAGCGCCTATGTCTACACGGAAGGGCGCTCCGTGTCAGCGACCGGCGGCGCACTCACCGACGTCTTCGACCGCTGGAGCGTCCACGTCTACCGGTTCAGAGCGAGCTGAACACGGCGAGCGGCGTCCTCGAGCTGGGCGTCGGTGAGGTACGGGGCGGGCCCCAGGCGGAGGTAGCGCCCTCGCGCGTCGGTCATCACGCCCTCCTGGGCGAGCTGTCGGCTCACCTCCTCCGCGTCGGGGACCTCCAGCGCGATGAAGCCGCCGAACCGCTCCCGCGGCTCGTCCCCACCCAGACGCTCAGCCAGAAGGCTGGTCTGATGCAGGTAGCGCTCGCGGAGCCCCTCGGGCGTGAGCCCCTGCTCCTCGAAGAAGTCGAAGACGCGGGCGGCGCGGTAGTGGCTCGTCGGGTCGTAGGTGGCGCCCGCGTAGCGCATCCCGCCCCGCGGGTACTCGATTGCGCCCGGCTCGTGGGCCGCCGCCAGCTCGGCGAACTCGGCATACCAGCCGGTGAAGGCCGGGCGAAGCTCGTCGGCCTGGGGCGGCAGCCGCAGGAAGCAGTTCCCCTCTCCGAGCTGGAGGTACTTGTAGCCGCCGCCGACGACCCACGCGGCCTCGAGCCCCTGCTCCGCAAGCCGGAAAGGGAGCGCGCCGAGCGCGTGATAGACGTCGACGAGCAGCTCGCCCCCGGCCTCGCCGCACACGCGAGCGAGCTGGTCGAGGCCAGGGGCGATCCGCGAGTCCTCGAACAGCACCGCCGAGACGAGCACGGCGCTCGTCGTGCCGCTGACCTCGGCCGCCAGCCGCTCTGCCAGCGTCTCCGCCGGGCGGGCGGGCACGAAGACGACGTCGAGCAGCTCCTCCTCGGCGAGCCGACCCATCAGCCGCCGCAGCGTGTGGAACTCCCCGTCCGTCGTGACGAGCCGCGGCCGGCGGCGCAGGTCGAGCGCCGAGAGGAAGCGCAAGACGAGCCCGAAGGTGTTCTGGTCGAGCGCGATCTCGGCCCTCGGCTCTCCGAGGAGCAATCGGAACCCGTCGCGCACCCGCTCGGCCTTGGCGAACGCGCGGTCCCACTTCTCGTCCGTCAGCCGCGCCGCATCGTCCCATGCCTCGATCACGCCCTCGCGACCCACGTCGGGCCACGCCTGGTGCGAATGGCCCGTCAGGAGCAGCCGCTCGGAAACGCGAAAAGCCGAGTAGTGCTTCGCAAGCTCCTCAGGCGAGATCAAAGCTCGCTGCGAACGGTCCAGAGATCCGGGAAATAGGGCTGATTGAGCGTCTTCAGGAGGTAAGCCGCGCCCGGCGACCCGCCCGTACCGACGCGCTGCCCGATCGTCCGCTCGACCATCTTCACATGCCGGTATCGCCACTCCTGGAAGCCCTCGTCGAAGTCGACCATCCGCTCGCAGACCATCGCCGCCTCACCGTCGTCGCGATACGCGGCCAGGACTGCGGCTTGGACGCCCTCCGACTCCTCGGGAGGCTGCGTGACGTCGCGCGCCAGGCGGTCCGCGGGCACCTGGTAGCCCTGCCCGGCGAGGTACTGGAGGAACGAGTCGTAGAGCGAGCGCCGCTTCAACGCGCCGACGATCCGCTCATAGTCCTTCCCGCCTTCCGCGTAGGCGTTCAGCACTCGCGGATCGCGCCGGCCGAGCATGGCCTCGAGCTCCCGGAATTGCGCCGACTGGAACCCGCTCGCAGACTCGAGCCGGTCCCGAAAGCTCAGGAACTGCACTGGCGTCATCGTCTCGATGACGTCGATCTGTGCGACTACGAGCTTCAGGATCGTGAGGATCCGCTTGAAGGTGAAGAGCGCCTGCGACGTGCGGCCCTCCTCGAGCGAGCGTTGGAGGTACGCGAGCTCGTGCAGGAGCTCTTTGAACCAGAGCTCGTAGACCTGGTGGACGACGATGAAGAGGATCTCGTCGTGCTCGTCGGAGCGCGGCCGCTGCGCCCCCAACACTTCGTCGAGCGCGAGGTAGCTGGTGTAGGTGAGGGACTTCTCTTTGCTCATCGGAAGAGCTCCCGGGCAATGATCTCGCGCTGCACCTCCGAAGCGCCTTCGTAGATGCGCGGGCCGCGCACCTCTCGGTACAGGTGCTCGAGCAGATGCCCTTTCTGGAGCGCACGAGCGCCATGGATCTGGATCGCGACGTCGACCGCGCGCTGCGCGACCTCCGTGGCGTAGAGCTTCGCCATCGCCGAGGCCTTTCGGACTGGGCGGACGCCGGCGTCGTACATGCCGGCAGCGTCGCGGACCAGCAGCCGCGCCGCCTGCACTTCCGTGGCGACCTCGGCGAGCTGGTGGGACACGGCCTGGAAGTCGGAGAGTTGCCGGCCGAAGGCCTCGCGCCGCGCGGCGTGCTCCACGGCGGCGTCGAGCGCCGCCTGAGCCATCCCCACGCCGAAGGCGCCGACGCTCGGCCGGAAGAGATCCAGCGTCTCCATTGCGACCGAGAAGCCTCCGTCGACCTCGCCGAGCACCTGCTCGGGCCCGACCGGGACGCCGTCGAAATCGAGCCGGCCGATCGGATGCGGCGAGAGGAGGTCGACGCGCTCGCCAGAGAGCCCGTCGCTGTCTCCGGGAACGGCGAAGGCCGTGATGCCCCGCGCGCCGTTGTCCGAGGTTCGGGCGAAGACGGTGTAGACGTCCGCCTCCGGCGCGTTCGAGATCCACATCTTCGTCCCGGTCAGGCGGAAGCCCTCGCCATCGCGTTCGGCGCGGAGCGCGATGGCGGCAGCGTCGGAGCCCGCCTCAGGCTCGCTGAGCGCGAAGGCGGCGACGGCCGTGCCCGCCGTGAGCCGCGGGATCCAGTCGTCGCTGATCTGCGGCCGCGCTGCGCGGAGGATCGGATGTCCGCCGAGACCTTGCAGCGCGAGCGCGGTCTCCGCCTCGGTACAGCCGTGGGCGAGGCCTTCCCGCAGCTCGCACAGGTCCACCGCTGAGCCTTCGAACACCCGCGCCAGGAGCCCGTGCTCGCCCAGTGCGCGGACGAGCGGCCGGTTCAGCCTCCCCTCCTCGCCTGCTTCCGCGATTGGCGCAAACGTCTCGTGGCCGAGGCGCCGCGCTTGCTCGAGGAACTCACTCATCCGGGATGACGGCGACGCCCATCAGCTCCACGCGGGCCTTGGGGTCGAAGAGCTCGGCGACCCCGATCAGGGCCATCGCCGGATAGCGGCGGCCGAAGTGGCGGCGCCAGACGTCTGCGAGCTCCTGCGTGGACGCGCGGTACTCGTCCATGACGGTCGTGTAGATCACGAGCGAAACCAGGTGGTCGGGCTCTCCGCCTGCGGCCGCAAGCGCCGCGAGGAGGTTCGTCGCCGCGGCGTCGAACTGCTCGACCACGCGCTCGCCGCCGCCGACCTGGCCGCCGAGCCAGACCATTCGCCCGTGTGCGGCGACGACTGCATGTGCGAACCCGACCGGCTCGCCGAGCTCAGGCGGATTGACGATGAGGTGATCGCTCACCGGCCGCTCCAGGCGGGGCTGCGGCCTTCCGACCAGGCGGCGTAGAACGCTCCGAAGTCGTCGCTCTTCATCAGCAGCGCCTGCGCGAGCGCCTCCATCTCGATCGCTCCACCGAGATCGAGGTCGAGCTCGCGGCTCAGGAGTGTCTTCGTCGTCGAGTACGCGAGCGCCGGCCCGTCGGCGAGGCGGCGGGCGAGCTCGGTCGCGGCTTGCGGCAGCTCCTCGTCGTCGACGACTTTCGTGGCGAGGCCGAGCTCGGACGCTCGCTCGGCGTCGAGCTCCTCGCCGAGTACGAGCAGCTCCGTTGCCCGTCCGAGCCCGACCAGGCGGGGCAGGAGGTAGGCGGCTCCCATGTCGGCGCCGGCCAGGCCGACGCGAGTGAACAGGAACGAGAGCTTGGCGGAGCGCGCCAGCAGGCGGAAATCGGCGGCAAGCGCCAGCACCGAGCCGGCGCCCGCGGCGACGCCGTTCACCGCTGCGACGATCGGGAGCGGCGACTCGCGCATCGCCTTGACCACCGCGCCGCTCATGCGCGTGAACTCGAGCAGCTCGGCGGCGCCCATGCCCTGCAGCTCGCCGATGATCTCCTCGACGTCGCCGCCCGAGCAGAAGCCGCGGCCCTCGCCGGTGAGGACGAGGATGCGGGTGTCGCCGCGGTGCGGAAGCTCGGAGAGCAGGTCGCGAAGGTCGGCGTAGACGTCGAAGGTCAGCGCGTTCAGCTTGTCGGGGCGCGAGAAGGTCACGGTCGCGACGCCGTCGTCCTGGGCGAAGTCGAAGTTCTTCCAGCTCTCCGTGAAGCCGGCCGACGCGCGGAACGGGCTCATCCTTGGCGCCCTCCGCCGTCGAGGACGAGCGTCTGCCCGTTGATCGCCACGGCCTCCGGCGCGGCGAAGAACTCGACCGCGAATGCCACTTCCTCGGGTTCGAGCAGCCGTCCGAGCGGCGCCATCGCCGCGAGCTCCGCCTCGGCCTGCCGGGCGTCGCGGTCCGTTGCCTCGACGATCCGTTCCACCGCCCGGCGGGTCATGTCCGTGCGGACCCAAACGGGGCACACCGCGTTCGCCGTCACGCCGGTCCCCGCCACCTCGGCCGCCGTCGCGCGCATCAGCCCGACGGCCGCATGCTTAGACGCGGTGTAGGCGCCCGTGTAGCGCGCGCCGACGAGGCCGGCGACCGATGCGACCGTGACGATGCGTCCACCTCCGCGCTCGATCATGCCGCCGAGGACGGCGCGGGTACAGAGGAAGGCGCCCGTGGCGTTGACGTTCACGTGCGCGTTCCAGTCCTCGAGGGAGGTGCGCTTGAGCGGCGTGCTCCAGGCGACGCCGGCGTTGTTGACCAAGACGTCGACGGGGCCGACCCCGTCGAAGAACTTCGTCACCACTTCCTCGTCCGTGACGTCGAGGACGTCGCGGCCGACCGCTTCGACCTGATCGCCCGCCGCCGAGAAGCGCTCGGCGACTGCCTTGCCGATCCCCTTCGTTCCGCCGGTGACGACGACGACGCGGCTCATGCGAGGGCCTTCCGGTCGAGCTTGCCGGAGGGGGTCTTGGGGAGGTCGTCCACGAACCGCACCTCGCGCGGAACCTTGTGCGGCGAAAGCCGCTCGCGGACGAAGTCCTGGAGCGACCGCTCGTCGACGGGCTCGCGGACGACGACGAACGCGCGTGTCAGGGTCAGCCCGTTGTCCTGCGCGCCGACGACGGCGCACTCGACCACGTTCGGATGCGAGATCAGGCAGTGCTCGATCTCGGCAGGCGCGACCCAGATGCCGCTGACCTTGATCAGGTCGTCGACGCGGCCGCGGTACCAGAAGTACCCATCCTCGTCTCGCTCGAACAGATCCCCAGTCTTGACCGTGTCGCCGACGAACGTCTGCTTCGTCTTCTCGTGTTCGCCCCAGTAGAGGAGCGCGGCCGTGTCGCCTTCGATCCAGAGCTCTCCGTTGTCGGCGATCTGGGCGCTGTAGCCGGGGACGAGCTCGCCGGTGCTGCCCGGCCTGACCCGCCCGGGCCTGTTCGAGATGTAGATGTGGTAGGCCTCCGAGGAGCCGATTCCATCGAGCACTTCGACCCCGAACGTCTCGAGCCAACGGTCGTGGAGCTCGCGCGGCAGCGCCTCCCCGGCTGAAGTCGTCAAGCGCAGCGAAGACACGTCCGGTGCCTGGCACCGGTCGTGTCGGCTGTGGGAAACGTGGGCGACCATTTGGGCCATCATCGTCGGCACGTTGACGAGGATCGTCGGCTGGTGCTCGGCCACGAGCTCGAAGATCCGCTCCGGCGTCGTTCGCTCGGGGAAGACGACTCCGGCTGCCCCGACCCCGAACGGGAAGAGCGCCGCGAGGTCGCGGGCGTAGCCGAAGAAAAGCTTCGGGACGGGGAGGACGACGTCGTCCTCGCGGATCCCGAGCACGCCCTTCGCGTACCACTCGAACGAGAGCACCGGGCTGTGCTGGGGATGGACTGCGGCCTTCGGCTGCCCGGTGCTGCCGGTCGTGAACTTCCAGATCGCGACGTCGTCCTTCGTCGTGGGAGCGGGGTCGAGCTCGTCCGAGGCCTCGGCCGCGAGCCGGTCGAAGTCGTCGCCGACGACGAGAATGTGCCGGAGCCAGCGGCTGTCCCGGGCCGCCTCCCGTACCGGCTCCAGAGTCGCCTGATCCACCACGACGACGCCGGCCCGCGTGTAGTCCAGGTAGTACGCGTAGTCCTTCGGCTGGAGGAAAGTGTAAGCCTCGGCCGTGACTGCTCCGATCTTTTGCGCGCCGTACCAGAGCGCGACGAACTCGACGGAGTCGCCGAGGACGAGCAGCACCCGCTCCTCCGGGCGGACGCCGAGCTCGCGGAGCACGTTGCCGCTCCG
>DASSCT010000086.1:0-2232 GCA_035697545.1 Gaiellaceae bacterium
TTTGATAGCGGGCGTCTTCACCCGCCAGGGGCTCACGCCTGCTCAGGACTCAGGAGTCGTAACGGACGACGACGTCTGCGCTCTCGCAACCGCTGCCGGAAGCGAGCGTGAGCCGATCGTCTGTCGACGCGCCCGGAGCTCGTGCAACTCAGGAGCGCGGCCGTCTAGGACCGCGCGCCTGCTCTCGCCTCAAGGGAGCAGCGCCGCTAGTAGAGGCGTTCATAAGTTCGGCGGGTAACCGGTCGGCTTTCCGACCGGTGCCCGCGCCACGATCCTGCTTGTGGCGAAGGTCGGTCGCAATCAGCTCTGTCCCTGCGGCTCGGGTCGCAAGGCAAAGCGCTGCTGCGGCGTCCAGGGCGGCCCGTCTGAGGAGAGCCTCGCTCGCGCCTTCCTCGCCCACGCATCGAGGGAGGCTGCGTGGGAGCTTCGCAACGTCTCCGATCGTGAGTTCGAGCGACTGCTCGGCGAGTTGCCTGAGCTGCCCGAGCTCGATCTCTCCCTTCACGCGGTACTGCCGAAGCTGGTCTCCCCGGCGCTCGATCGCTTCTGCGACGCGTTCGCCGCGGACGATCCGGTCGCCGCCGAGGGGCCGTTCGACGAGCTGCTTGGGGCGATCGACACGCCGCTCGAGCGCGCCCGGCTCGCTCGCGCCGTGATCGCGGCGCGCGCCAGCGGCAGGCTCGGTGACAAGTTGGCCGCGACGGCGCTGATCGACCTCGCAAGCGAGTCTCGCGAGATGGTCGGGGTGAGCCTGCTTCAGGCGGTCGCGGTCAGGGCGGGCGCCGCGCGAACCCCTGCCGGGGTTCTGCTCGCCGCTTGAGCCCTCAGGCCGCGAGTCGAAGGTGAGCCCGGGCGGGCTCGTCCCGCGCCGCTTGGGCGTCGACTCGCTCGAGCACCCGCTCGAGGTCGGAGCGCGTGAACGTCCACTCGAACGGGCGGGCGATCTCGCGGTAGCGGCGACCGAAGGCGAGCAGGCGCTCGCCGAGCTCCTCCAAGGAGCCGAAGTCGTTCGGGGTGAGCGCCTTGCGCTGGACGATCGAGAAGTAGAGCTCGACCTGGTTCAGCCACGAGGCGTGGACCGGCAGGTGAATCAGGCGCAGGTTCTCGTAGGCGCCCTCGAGCCGCTCGATTGACGCCCGCCCGGCGTGCGAGGAGCCGTTGTCGACGACCCAGAACACGCGCTTGGCCGAGGCGTAGGGCTCGCTCGTCATCACCTGCTCGACCAACCGCCCGAAGGGCTCGATCCCGGTCCGCTGCTCGACCCGATCGAACAGGCGAGCGCGGTGGACATCCCAGGCTGCGAGGTAGGCGAGCGTGCCGCCGCGGCGGTACTCGAACTCGCACAGCGCCGGGCGCCCCGGTCCGGCGGGGACGGTGGGGTGGCGACGGCCGAGCGCCTGCAGCTGGGACTTCTCGTCGGCGGAGATCACGAACTCGCCGGGATGAAGCAGCCTGCCCTCCCATCGGCGCTGGTAGAGGTCGAGCACCCTGCCCGCCTTGACGCGGAAGTCGGGGTCGCGGCGAAAGATCCAGGAGCGCACCTGCCAGGGCTTGATCGCGTCCTCCGAAAGCCAGCGCCAGATCGTCGAGGCCGAGGCCTCGGTGACCCCCCGCTCGACGACGAGACGGTGAAGCTCAGTGCGGCTGAAGCGCGAGAGCGGGACGCCGTGGGTGGCGGGCAGCTCGCAGGCGATCGCCTTGACCTCGGCGACCTGCTCCGGGGGGAAAACGGCGCGGGCGACCCGCGCGCGGTCGGTCCTTGAGCCCCTCCAAGCGCTCCTCAAAGAAGCGTCTTCGCCAACGGCCCACGATCCCCGCCGAGGTGTCGAGCCGAGCCGCGATCTCGACGTCGGTCCTGCCGTCGGCCGCGTAGAGCACGATCCGCGCCCGCTGCACCTCCCGCCAGGGCCGCTTCTCCGCGCGGGCGATCCACTCAAGCTCCGAGCGCTCCTCGTCACTGAGCTCGATCCTGTGGCGGGCGGGACGCGCCATATCGCACACATTCGGCACCACCGCCCGCGCTCCTTCAAAAATTCCGATCAGTACTTCCAGCCGGGTCTACTAGTCGGGCGCCCACACGCCCTCCCCGAGCAGCGGCGACGCATCCATCACGCCGCCACTCGACTCCCAGCCGACGAAAGGACCGCAGCATGACCCTAATCCCGGAAATAGACGAACTCGTGTGCGCCGCCCACGGCGACTGCGCCCAAGTCGCACCCGAGGTCTTCGCCG
>DASSCT010000087.1:0-3022 GCA_035697545.1 Gaiellaceae bacterium
TTCTTCCTCGAGGACAACGCTCCGGTCATGTGGCGCGGGCCGATGCTGCACAAGGCGCTCGAGCAGTTCCTCTCCGACGTGCACTGGGGCGAGCTGGACACGCTCCTCGTCGACATGCCTCCGGGCACCGGCGACGTCTCGATCTCTCTCGGGCAGCTGCTTCCCCGTGCCGAGGCGGTCGTCGTAACGACTCCGCAGCCCGCCGCCCAGCAGGTCGCCGTGCGCGCCGCGCAGATGGCGGAGAAGACCAACATGCGCCTGATCGGAGCCGTCGAGAACATGTCCTACCTCGTAGGAACGGGCGACGAGCTTTTCGGATGCGGCGGCGGGGAGGCTCTGGCCGGGGAGATCGGAGTGCCGCTCCTCGGGAAGATCCCGCTCGACCCTGCCCTGCGCGAGGCTGCCGACCGCGGCGAGCCGCTCGTGTGGGAGCAGCCCGAAGCCGAAGGCTCGCGCGCGATCGTGCGGCTCGCGGAGGCGATCGCCGAGACGCGCCGGGAGGAGGGCGGCTTCCGGCCCCTTCCCCTCGCGGGTGCGAGAGCCTGAGGACGCGCTACCGGCGCTGAGGGAGCTCGGCTTCGCCGAGCGAGACGCCCGTGTCCTCGCCGATCATTTCGTCGACGCCGAGCGGCGCGGGAAGCGAGGTCACGGTCTCGCCCGGATCGAGTGGCTGGCCACACGTGAGCTCGACGTCGACGCCCGGCCCGAGCGCCTTGTCGCCCAGGAGGGGTTCGAGCGCTGGGACGGGCGCGGAGCGCTCGGCTACCTCACGCTGGCGGAGATCTGCGAGGCCCAGATCGCCTCGCCGCCCGAGCATGCCCGCGTTGTTGTCGCCTCCAACTGCTTTCCGACCGGCATGCTCGGCCACTGGACGCGCAAGCTCGCCGACGCCGGGCTCGTCGCGCTTCTGACCGCTACCTCGCCAGCGCGGCTCGGACACCCGGACGGCGGCCCGCCGCTCGCCGGCACCAACCCGCTCTCGATTGCGGTGCCGAGCTCTGACGGCAGGCCGGTCGTCGCGGATGTCTCGATGGGCCAGGTCACCTACGGCGACGTCATCGCCGGGATCGCGTCGGAGGAGGAGCTCGTCCCCTTCGGCGGCGACCGGGCGCACAAGGCCTTCGCGCTGGCCCTCGGCCTGCAGCTGCTCGTGGACTCGCTGGCCGGCGAGGGGTACGGCGCCGTCTTGCTCGTCGC
Organism: Gaiellaceae bacterium; assembly: GCA_035697545.1. Classification (GTDB taxonomy): domain Bacteria; phylum Actinomycetota; class Thermoleophilia; order Gaiellales; family Gaiellaceae; genus JACDAN01. The sequence continues at coordinate 1,198 of DASSCT010000087.1, forward strand.
CCGGCCCGAGGCCGACCCGGTGCCCGCGCTGAGGCGAGCCGCCGCCGGAACTCGGCTTCCGGGCGACGGCGATACCAAGGCTTAACCAAGGTTTTCCTCCCCGGTAGCCCGCGCTTGGGCATGCGTCAGCCAGTCTGGGCCGGTGACCAAAGGAGGACTCATGAACAAGCTCGTAATCGGACTCGCGGCCTTCGTGCTGCTGGCCGCAGGCGGCGCGCTCGCCGGCAATGCGCTGACGGACTCGTCGCCGAACGACGCCGTCACGACCGCGACGACGACGGTCGGGACGACGACGAACGACGACACGACGACGACGGCCACGAAGGCGCCCGTCGAGCCGGGTGAAGACGTGAGCGGCCCGTGTGACGAGGCCGAGCACGCGAACGACCCACGCTGCACCGGCGCGCAGACAGGTCAGCGAGAGGACCGCGCGGACGACGACGACAACCGCGCCGAATCGCATCGCGGCCGCGGCGGCGACGACCGCGGTGAGGACACCGACCGCGGCGAGAACGACGACCGCGGTCACGAAGACCGCTCGGGCCCGAACCGCGGCTCCGACGACGACTAGGCAGACAAGGAGACAAACCACATGCGTAAGACACTGGCAATCCTGTTAGGCACGCTCGTGGCCGCCACGGCGCTCGTGATCCCGACGCTGGGCTCGACCGCGGGCCAGGCGGTTCGGGTCAGCGAGGTGGACGGCCGCATCTCGCTCTCGGCGCGGCCGAAGGGCGGAACGGTGAAGTTCGTCGTGCGGAACAACGGCGACGAGGGCCACGACTTCCACGTCCGCGGCGCCGGCAGGAGCTGGAAGACCCGCGTGCTGGGTGTCGGCAGCTCGGCCACGATCACCCTCAAGCTGAAGAGGGGCGCCCGCTACTCGTACTGGTGCGGCGTCAGCGACCACGCGCAGGAAGGCATGCGCGGAAGCTTCCGGGCCCGGTAGGAGGGCTTGGCGGAACGCCGCTCCTGCGGCACAGACTGTGTTTCGCCAAGCCCTCCTCGACGGCGCTGTCCGGGGAGTTTGGGTAGAACCCTCGGAAAATGCAGCTCGGAAGACGGACCATCCTCCTCGTCGAGGACGAGGAATCCATCACCACCCCGCTCGTCGAGGCCCTCCGCCGGGAGGGCTTCGACACGGCGGTGTCGGGGACGGCCGGCGAGTCGCTGGCCCTCGCCGAGCGCGTGAAGCCTGACCTCGTGCTCCTCGACGTGATGCTCCCCGACGGCTCCGGCTTCGAGGTCTGCCGCGAGCTGCGAGCGCGGTCTCGCGTTCCGATCATCATGCTGACCGCCCGAGGCGAGGAGGCCGATCGCGTCGCCGGGCTCGAGCTCGGCGCGGACGACTACGTCGTCAAGCCCTTCAGCGCGCGCGAGCTCGTCGCGCGGGTGCGCGCGGTCCTGCGCCGCGCAGCCGAAGCTGGGGAGCGCAGGGCCGAGGGGGCAACCGAGATCGGCGACGTTCGGATCGATCCCGGGCGCCGGAGCGTCTCGTTTCGGGGCGAGGAGCTGGAGCTCAGCCGCAAGGAGTTCGACCTCCTGCGCCTGCTGATCGAGAACGCCGGCTCCGTCGTCACCCGGGAGCGCCTGATCGACGAGGTCTGGGATACGAACTGGTTCGGCTCGACGAAGACGCTCGACGTCCATGTGAGCGGCCTGCGGAAGAAGCTGAACGACGATCCCGGATCGCCGCGCTACATCCACACCGTGCGCGGAGTCGGCTTCCGGTTCTCGGCTCCTGAAGAGGCCTGAACGTGTCGCTCCGGACCAGGCTGCTCGCGGCCTTCGCGTATGTCCTCATCCTCGTGATCGTGGCGCTCGA
>DASSCT010000088.1:0-11268 GCA_035697545.1 Gaiellaceae bacterium
TTCAACGGCAAGCCGGGCAACTACGTGCCCACGCTCGTGATCGACCAGAACACGGGCGCCATGGCGCCGGTGGGCGCGCCGCGCAACAACTGCCTGCTGCCGGCCGCGCTCGTGTACGACCCGGTGACCAACCCGAACGGCACGCGCTGCGGCGACGCCGACCTGTCCACCGCGGTGTGGGGCACGACCGCCGGCATTCCGCCGGGCAGCGTGCGTGCGCGCACGACGCTCGACAACGTCGGCGTGCAGTACGGCCTGAAGGCGCTGCTGTCCGGAGCGATCTCGGCCGAGGAGTTCGTGACGCTGAACGAGAAAGTCGGCGGCTTCGACGCCGACGTCAACCGCAGCGCGGCGCGCAGCGTCGCCGACGCGGAGGCGCTGCCGATCGCGTACCGCGCCGGCATCGTGTCGAGCGGCGCCAACCTCGGCAAGCTGCCGATCATCGACTCGCGCGGCTTCGACGAGCAGGGCATCCACTACATCTGGCGCTCGTTCTCCGAACGTGCGCGCATCGACGCCGCGTACGGCGATCACGACAACCAGGTGATGTGGCGCTACGGCACCGGCCTGCTGCCCGCGACGGCGGCGCAGGTGGCGGCCGTGACGGTGAAGTCGTTCCTCACCATGGACGAGTGGCTCAGCAACCTGGTGGCGATGGCGCCCAAGGCGACGCTCAACGACGTGCGCACGCACGCGCAAGTCGCCGCGGCCAAGCCCCCTGCGGCGCTCGACCTGTGCTTCCTGACGGGCGACCCGAACTTCACCACGCCGGTCACCGACATGGCGCTGTGCGACGCCGACCCGCGCCTGCAGAAGCACGCTTCCCCGCGCCAGGTGGCCGGCGGTTCGCTCGAGGAGAACATCCTCAAGTGCCAGCTCAAGCCGCTGAACCCGTCCGACTATGCGCCGGTCACCTTCACGGCCGCGCAGTGGACACGCCTGAACGCTGCGTTCTCCGGCGGCGTCTGCGACTGGAGCAAGCCCGGCGTCGGCCAGCAGGAAGCGATCTCGCCGCTCACCTTCGCGGCCGGTCCGGGCGGCGTGCCGCTCCCGCCGGCACCTACGCCGCAGAGCCGGCAGCACTAGGGGTCTGTTGAGAGCCTGGGACGCAGCCCGCTACGTCCCAGGCTCCGCGCCCCTCGAAGCGCGGCTCCCCCACGTCTGAGCGTGCGACCAACAAGCGCCAAGTGTCCCCAGGATGTGTCCCCAACGCGTGGCTTGATCTGCCGAAGGGCACGCGTTGCTCCGCAGAACCTCTGGTTCAAGCCATCTCAGGTCGCCGAGACGAGGAACTGAGCGTTCGAGTACCTCCCTAACAAGGAAGTGCTCTGTCATAGCAGTCCAGGCAACAAAAATCCCCGTTTTCCGGGGATTTTAGAGCACTCTGACGGACTCGAACCGTCGACCCCCTCCTTACCGTGGAACGACTTAGGCAACTGGTCGCAACCGACGGCAACGTTTTTGCCTTCTTTCCGCGATTTTCCCGGCCGTGCAATTTGCTACCGGTTGCCACCGGTTGCGCCCGCTTCACGGGCACGTTTGTCCTGCAAATTTGATCCTCTGAGTGTGTCGCGGATGTCCGCGCGTGCCCGCGCGTGCTCAACCTGATGTACCTGTCTCGTACCCGCGGTGCGTTGTCTGTTTGAAGAACGAGCAAACGGCATCGAGTGATCGAGTGCTCGCAGGATCTGCCGCGGCGGGCTTCGTGTGGGCAGAGCAACGTCCGCCGCCGAGCCGGATCCGGAACGAGCGCCGAGGTACCGGGGCATCGCATGCGGCGTTTCCACGGTCGGCTGGAGTGGCCTACGATCGGAAGAAGATGGGCAGGCTCGCCGTGATTGGGCGCGAGAAGCAGTTCGCCGCGTCGCGACACACTCCGACCGCGCGGCCACGGTCCGGCCGGGCTCGCGCTCGCACCGCAGAACGTCCTCCCGCTACGGCGCGCCGATGTGCGCGTGCCGGCATCGGGGATCCGAGAATCCCGCGTCGCCGGCTCGGATGCCCGCCATCGCAGACGAGAGGACGCACGCTCCACCGGCCGGGAGATGAAGGTGTTCGTCGGTAGAACTGCAGAGTTGGACGCGCTGTCCGAAACGGTCACCGCGAGCTCCGTGGGGCCGGCAGCGGCGATCGTCCTCGGCGAGCCCGGTTCCGGCAAGACCAGGCTCCTAGCCGAGGCGCGTTCGCGAACGGAGCTTGCGCACTCCTTCGCTGTCATCGGGTACGAGGCTGGGCGTGCCATTCCCCTGGCGGCCGCGGCAGGGCTGCTGCGGAGCCTCGCAGCGGCGCCGAGGCACGGGCCCTTTGTCGAAGAACTCGCTTTCGGCTCCCACGATCCGGTCGCACTCGAGCCGGTCCGGGTGTTCGAGGCGGCCCATCGTGCCCTTCGAGAGCTCGAGCCGGCGCTACTGGTCGTGGACGACCTCCAGTGGCTCGATGAGCTCTCGCTTGCGCTCTGTCACTACCTCATCCGTGCTGCGTGCGACTCGGAGCAGCGCCTCGCGGTCTTCGCAGCGAGCCGGCTGGACGAAAGCGGCAGCGTACTCGGCGAGAGCCTGCCGGACGAGCGTGTAGTGCGGATCGAGCTCGGTCCCCTGGGGCGTGACGAGGGAGTCGAGCTGGCTCTCGCGCTCGACTCCGGCCTCGACGGCGAATCCGCGGTCGAGCTGTGGGAGCAAGCTCAGGGATCGCCGTTCTGGCTCGAGGTTCTCGCTCGCGCGGGAGGCTCCACAACGCGCAGCGACCAGTTGCTGACGCCGAGGCTTCGCGGTGCGGGCCCGGACGCCGTGGTCGTGCTCGGCGTGCTGGCCGTCGCCGGACGCCCGATCTCGGTCGCCGACCTCGACGCTCTCGAAGACTGGCCGTCAGCTCGCGTCGAGGACGCCGTCACGGAGCTCGTCAGGCGTGGGCTTGTGAGCGAGTCTGCCGGGACACTGCGTCTAGGTCACGACCTGATCCGGACAGCGGCCTTGGCAGATCTGCCCCATGACGGCCGGCAGGCCCTGCACCGCCGCTTCGGGGAGCGCATCGAGCTCGAGGCCCGCGACGACGTGCAGCTGCTCCGGGAAGCGCTCGAGCACCGTCGAGCTGCAGGAATGCCGACCGTCGACCTGGCCCTGCGTCTCGCCGGCTCACCGAGGCGCACCCTGCTCGGCCTCGACGGCCTTCATCTGCTCGGTGTCATCGCCGACGAATCCGACCGGCTCGACCCGGATTCGCTCGCCTTGGAAGAGGAGGTCGCTGCGTTCGCGACCGAGCTGGGCGAGCAGGAGGAGGCGATCTCGCGCTGGTCGATCGTCGCCGAACGGGCCGCCGAGCCGCTGCGGCGCGTGTCGGCCCTACTTGCCGCCTCGAAGGCCGCCTATGCGATCGAGCGGGCGGCGGAGGCTCGCGAGTACCTCCTCCACGCGCAGCAGATCGACGCCGCCGACGAGGTTCTCCGTCTGGAGCTGCGCACGCAGGATGCGGCGATCCACCTCTGGCTCGAGCAGCAGACGGCGGAGGGGCGAGCCCTCGCTCGAGAGGCGGCTGCCAGCGCGGCCCGTCTCGCGGCAGGTTCGGGCGGCGTCGCGTCGCTACACGGTCGCGCTCGCCGGGCATTCATCGACGCCCGCCGACTGGAGGCCGAAATAGCGCTCCAGGAAGCCGACTTCGAGGCGATGCTGAGGGCCGCCGAGGAGCGCGAGGCGGCGCTCCGCGGATCGGACGTCGAGTCGAACCTGACGGCGTCTCTGTTCGTCGGATCCGCGCTGCGATTCACCGGAAACGTGCAGGAGGCGATCGCGCGGACCCGCCGCGTCTGGACGGAGGCGCACCGCCACGTCCTTCCCCGGATCGCGGTCGACGCCGGCTACTACCTCGCGCTTTCGCTCCGGGCAGCAGGCGAGCTTGCCGAGGCGGAGGAGGTCGTCCTCGAGACGACCGAGGTCGCCAGCCGTGCCGGCGACGTACCTCGTGGCCGACACCGCGTCGTGCGTATGGCCAGCCGAGTCGCGATCGAGCGTGGGGATGCACGCGAGGTTCTGCGCCGGATCGAGCGTGAGGTTGTGGACGAGCCGAGCGAGCACATGCGGATCGCCTGCCATGCGGATGTCGCGCTTTGGAGAGCCCGCCTCGACGGTCCCGAGGCCGCGACCATCGTCAGAGACCAGCTCGGAAAAGGGAGCCTGTGCGCGGAGACGGCAGGCTGCCCACGATGCCGAGCCGAGCTTCTCCTCTACTCGGTCGAGGCGCTTGCGCGTGTGGGCGGGCGTGAGGAGGCGCGACGGGCGCTTGCCCGCTGGAGAGGCCTGAACATGCACGCCGAGGCGGAGAACGCCATCCTCAGCCTGTACGGCGGGGCGCTCGTGGAGACGCACGTCGCGGCACGCGTGGCGGGACTCGAGACCGCGCTTGCTGCCGCCGAGCGATCGCCGTATCGTCTCCATGCGATCTGGATCCGGCTCGATCTCGGGGGCGCGCTCGCGGAGGCAGGGAGCGAGGCGGCGGTGGGCGTTCTCGAAGGCGTCGCGTCGGCCGCGCGCGAGCGAGGCGCCGGGACGGTGCAGGAACTCGCCGAGCAGGCGCTTCGGGCGCTGGGGGTACGCACATGGCGCCGGGGACCGACCGGGGCTCCGCTGACAGCACGCGAGCGGGAGGTGGCGCGTCTGGTGGCCTCGGGTGCAATCAACCGCGAGATCGCGCAGACACTTTTCCTCTCGCCGAAGACGGTCGAGCGCCACGTCTCCAACGCGCTCAGGAAGCTCGGAGCCCGCAACCGCGCCGAGCTCGCCGCGCACGTGCGGGATCTCGAGGCCGAACATGCGGGAAACGCCCGATGATCCGGAGGGTCATCCAGACCTAGCGTCGTTGCCACAGATCCCGCCCGGAAAGGAGCGGAGGTGGCGATGGCAGTAGTGTTGTTCCCGGTCCGGAACGAGGTGTCGGCCTTGCAGCCGGCGGCACTCGGCGCGCTCGCCCGTCTCGGCGTGACCAGCGTCTCGCTCGTTGGTGACGATGATACGGCGGGGCTGGTGTTCGAGGGCTGGGCCTTCGATCCGGCGCGGGCGGATGAGGCCGCCAGCGCGGTCACCGGCACCCCCGACGGGGCGAGGACACTCCGGCCACTCGCGCATATGGCGGTCTCGTCCGGCGCGGTCAACGACCTAAGGAGGAAGTCATGATCAGGACCCAGGCAATCGTCGGATTGCTGCTGGCAATCGTCACGGCCGGAGCGTTCGCCGTCGCGAGCTCTGCCGAGAACGCTCGCTCTACGTCAAGGAGCGGAGAGCTCCACGTAACGAAGGACTGCGACGGGTATTCGGGCCTCGCCGGTCAACACTGCACGATCACGTCCTCGAACCTGCCGGCGATCAAACCCGGCTCGAAGGTTATCTACGCCTCGGCCGCCGGTGATCCGATCCCTGGCCAGTTGAACAGCGACCTGATCATCGACGGGCCAGGAAAAAACAACGCGTACGGCCACGTCGTTCTCGATCTCGCGACGTTCACCGGCACCGTCACGCTCTCGGGCGGTACCGGGAAGTTCCGCCGGTTCCACGCCCGTGTCGCCGTAACACCTCTCGGCTGGCCCAACTTTGCTTGGGACGGGACTTACACCTTCGGCCGATCGGACGATGACGACTGAACTCTGGGATTCATGGGGAGGGAGCGGCTCGAGAAGAAAGCCGCTCCTCTCCTCCAGCCCGGGACCTGCCTCGAGCCCGTCGCTCTGTGCGGACTCGGGCTCGAAGGCGAAGACGAGACGCTGGTGCGTGTGCGGCCGAGCGCTTTAAGGCCCTCGGCCTCGGCTGGCACGCGGCCGAAACGCGCGGGCTTCAGTCTTCCCAGTAGTCCGGAAGGAACTCGACGTCATCGAGACCTGCCTGCGGCGCCGCGATCGAGACGAAGACGGCGTCCTCCTCGCCGGCCGCGCGGAACGACCGCGCCGTCTCGGGGGGGACGCGAACCGCCGTCCACGGCTCGATGTCGACCACCTCGTCGTCGAACTTCGCCTGCGCCCGGCCGGAAACCAGGAAGTAGACCTCCTCCTGGACTGTGTGCCGGTGCCCGCGCCGGTGGGCGTGGCCCTCCGGAGCGCGCCAGCCGCCACCGAAGCGCTCGTAGGTGACGGCGAAGTTCTTCAGTCCGAGGGGCTCGCGCATGAAGCGAATCTCGAAGTGGTCGGGATCCATGCCGACCTCGGCAGCCATGTCGGGGACGTCGGATACGGGGACGATTGTGTAGTCGGCCACTGGGCGACCTTACCCCTCGCGGCTTCGGCGGCAGACGCGGTGACCCGCTCCTCTGGAGGGAGGTGGTCAGCCCACGCCAGCGCGGCAAACGCCGATGGCCCGTTTGCAGGAACTTTCCGAGCCAGTGGTCGCGATCGACTTCTCGAGCTCGTACCACGCTGCGTCGCGAGACGTCGCGCGTGTCGTTTCTGATGTGTCCGTTTTTGTGTCCGCGCGGTGATGCCTAAGATGACAACACACTCAGTGAACCGCCGTCCGCCTCAGGGCGGGGCGGGTACCGATTACTGCTGTGACAACGATCTAACTCTCACCCAGCCGTCGTGAGGCAGCAGCGCGCCCAGTATCGCGTAGCACTCGTCTTGGCAAGGAGAGCGAGGCTGACTTATGCTCATCACCCGGACGCCGCGGGTCGCTCGCGATCCCACCGCGAAACGGGTCGAGCGCCGTCGCATGGCGATGCTTATGGCCCCTCGACGCGCCCGCGCCGGAGCCCGGCGATGAGGACGTACAGGCTCAGCGCGAACACCCAGGACGGGAAGACCAACTCGACCCAGGGGAAGAAGCCGACGGTGACAAGGAGCAGGATCGCAACCGCGTACCCCGACACGACGAGCCAGCGGGGTGCGAGCCTCGTGCGCAGCAGGATCGTCGAGGTCGCGAGCGTGAACACGGCGGCCATCCGCATCGCGTACACAGTCGCGAGCTCGTACGTCGTTCGCCGACCTACCTCCCATGACCCCGAGCTCAAGAGGCTGTCGCCTTTCTGCCCGACACTCGCGACGAGGCTCGCCGCAACGGCCGAGGCGACGAAGAGCATGGCCACGAACAGCAACCCGCTCCCTAGGAAGACGGTTGCGAAGAACCTGTCCTCCGCGCCGCCGACGCGATCGCGGAGCACGCCGACGAACCAGAGAAAGCCGATCCCCGCGAAGGGCACGAGACCGAGCGCGAACAGCACAGCGTCTCGGCGGGAGCTGTCCGAGAGCCACTTCCCGGCATCCTCTGGATCTGCGGGTATGGCTGTATGGATAAGGACCAGTGCGACCGTGAAAAGGATCGAGAACGCGATGCCTGCGAGGGCGGCCGACCGCGGTGTCCTGATCGCTTGGCCTACGGCCCTCGGCTCAGTGGCTGCGACGGGTGCTTGCATAAGGCTTCCTCTCCCCGGCATCCTCCCATGGCGATCGGCGCATCCGGGCCCGCGCGGAGCTCACCTGCCGAGAGCGACGGGCGACAGCTTGCACCGGAGCCGCTCAGTTCGCCGGGCCGGCGGTGCTCGACGGGATTACCGGCTCCGCGGTATTCGCTCTTCTCCTCCGGCGACGGTCCACGAAGTAGACCGCCGCCAACGCGGCGGACGTGATCAGTGAGGAGATCACGAGCGACGCGAGCGGGTAGCCGGCGAGCGTCGTTGCCACCCTGTAGGCGAGTGCGCACGTGTAGACGGACCAGAGAGCTCCGCCGAGGACTGACCAGGGGAGGAAGCGGCGGTAAGGGATGTCGGAGATCCCCATGCATGCGTTGACGGCGAAGCGCATTCCAGGGACATAGCGCCCGGCGACGATCAGGAGACCGGGGGAGCGGAGCGGTCGAGTGCGTCCCAGACGGCGCGGACCTTCTGATTCTCGAGCGCCTTGTCGCGCTGGGTTTGCATCTTGGCGGCGCTCTTGCGAGCGATCCAGAACAGGGAGGAGTCTCCGAGGATCGCGCCGAGCGCGCCGGCAACCATGACGAGTTGGAGGTTGAGGTCTCCTCTCGCGGCGAGTGTCGAAGCTGCGCTCAGCGTCGTCTCGCCGGGGAAGATCGGGATGACCGCGTCGAACCAGACCAACAGGCCGCACAAGACGTAGGCCGATTGCTCAGGGGCGTCGGCGAGCCAGTCGGCGACGTGCCCCTTCTCGAAGAGTTGGCCCGCGACGATCACGACCAGGAGGAGGGCGAATCCGCCGACGATGATCGCGCCGACGTGTCGCCTCCAGAACTGTTCGTGCTTTTCGACGACCGCCACGATCATGCTCCCCGTCTCGCTCTCGGATCAAGCGTTCACCGCGAACCCAGAAGAGGGATTCTGGGTGCGGTGGTCCCGCCCTTTCTTATGCCGATTGCGTTAGGTTCGCAGATCGTCAATGGTCGAACCGCACGCTCGGGGTTCGGCGGGTGGCAGAGCGTCGGCTGATCGTAGGCTGCCACCGGCGTCGATGGTCGTGACCAAAGAGATGCCCGTGTTTTCGTTGTTCGTTCTTCGAAGCTGCCTGTCCACGTACTTCCCCGGTGGAGAGTGAAGGTTGGGCGGCTCGGGTCTCGTCGCAATCGCGCTCCTCGTCCTCGCGTACGCGGCGGTGTCGCGGCGGCTTCTGGGGTCTGTGATCACTCCGGCGATGGTGTTCGTCGCCGGCGGCATCTTGGCGAGCACGGACGTTCTGGGGTGGCTCGACCCGACGATCGGGAGCGAATCCGTCCGCTGGGTAGCCGAGGCGACGCTGACGGTCGTCCTCTTCTCGGACGCGTCGCGGATCGACCTCGCGGCACTGCGCCGCCAGTACGTTCTGCCGCTCCGCCTGCTCGCGATCGGGTTGCCGCTGACGATCGTGGCCGGCGCTCTCGCGGGTGTCGTCGTGTTCGGACAGCTCGCGTTCATCGAGGCCGTGCTGCTTGCGATCGTGCTCGCCCCGACGGACGCTGCGCTCGGGCAGGCGGTCGTTACCGACTCCCGGATCCCGTCGCGCGTCCGCCAGGGTCTCAATGTCGAGAGTGGGCTCAACGACGGCATCTGCGTCCCACTGCTCCTGATCGCGATCGCGATCGCCGAGGCGCACGAGGGTGCGATCGGACACGGCGCTGCGGTGCACCTCGTGCTCGAGGAGATCGGCTACGGAATCGTTGGAGGCGTGCTTGCGGGGCTCGCAGCAGCGGTCGTGGTCAGGGTAGGAGTCGCGCGCCGACTCGTCGATCCGATCTGGCTGCAGGTCGTCCCGGTCGCAGCGGCCGCGCTCGCGTACGGACTGGCCGTGTGGATGGGCGGCAGCGGGTTCATCGCCGCGTTCGTCGGCGGCGCCGTCTTCGGAGGATTGCGGGGCGAGGTCGGAGGCGAGGTGACGCTCTTCCTCGAGGAGACCGGCGGCTTGCTCGGTGCGGTCACGTTCGTTCTCTTCGGCGCCGTGATGCTCGTGCCGGTGCTCGACGACCTCTCCGGCGCTGTCGTTCTCTATGCGATCCTGAGCTTGACGCTCGTCCGGATGGTTCCCGTCGCCCTGGCAATGCTCGGCTCGGGCGCGAGGCCGCCGACGGTCGCCTTCCTCGGCTGGTTCGGGCCGCGGGGACTGGCGTCAATCGTGTTCGCCGTGATCCTGGTCGAGGATGCGAACCTCGTGCACGAGTCGGTCTTGCTGAACACGATCTTTCTTACCGTCGCGCTCTCGGTGCTCCTGCACGGCCTGACCGCCACGCCGCTCGCCGCGCGCTACGCAGCATGGTTCGCGGCCCACCCGCGCCACGCCGTGCCGGCGTTCGAAGCTGTCCCCGCCCGGCACCAGCGCCCGCACCGGTGGGCCGGGCGGACCACCCATCGGGAGATCGAAGGGGACACCACCGAGCCGGCGGCCTAGAAGCGCCGCGATGGCCTGTGGTCGCGGGCCCATCGCCCGCGAGGCCGAGTACGACACAATGGGGGTCAAGGCGCTCACGTAGCGCGGAGAGGAATGGAGAGTGACCGATCAGATCGCACGTGACGTCTTGCCGATCCCGGACCGCCCGTACGAGGGCGAGCTTCCGCTCGACGCCAATGACCCTGAGGCGACGTTCCCCCCGATCGAGCCGCTGCTGCCCCCGGCCGGCGCACCAAACGTCCTGGTCGTTCTGCTCGACGACGTCGGCTTCGCCGGCTCAAGTGCGTTCGGAGGCCCGTGCGCGACGCCGACGGCCGAGCGGCTCGCAGCGAACGGCCTGAAGTACAACCGCTTCCACACAACGGCGCTCTGCGCCCCCACGCGGGCTGCCTTGCTGACGGGCCGCAACCACCACACGGTTGGGATGGGGGTCATCACCGAGCTCGCGACGTCAGCGCCCGGCTACAACTCGATCCGCCCCAACACGTGTGCACCGCTGGCGCAAACCCTGCAGCTGAACGGCTATTCGACGGCGCAGTTCGGCAAGTGCCACGAGGTCCCGGTCTGGCAGACGAGCCCGATGGGGCCTTTCGACGCCTGGCCGACCGGCGGCAGCGGCTTCGAGTACTTCTACGGCTTCATCGGCGGTGAGACGAACCAGTACTTCCCGGCCCTCTACGAGGGCACTACGCCGGTGGAGCCGGAGAAGACGCCCGAGGAGGGCTACCACTTCACCGAGGACATGACCGACAAGGCGATCGAGTGGGTTCGCCAGCAGAAGTCGCTCATGCCCGACAAGCCGTTCTTCATGTACTTCGCCCCGGGGGCGACGCACGCCCCGCACCACGTTCCGACGGAGTGGTCGGACAGGTACAAGGGCCGCTTCGACCAGGGCTGGGATGCGCTTCGCGAGGAGATCCTCAAACGACAGAAGGAGCTTGGGGTCGTGCCGCCCGAGACGGAGCTCACGGCGCGGCACGAGGAGATACCAGCCTGGGACGACATGCCAGACGAGCTCAAACCGGTGCTCGCGCGCCAGATGGAGGTCTACGCCGGTTTCCTCGAGCACACCGACCACCACCTCGGCCGTCTGATCGACGCGCTCGAGGATCTCGAGATCCTCGAGGACACCCTCGTCTACTACATCGTCGGCGACAACGGCGCCTCCGCCGAAGGCACGATCAACGGAACCTTCAACGAGATGTTCGTCTTCAACGGCGCCGCCGCGCTCGAGACGCCCGAGTTCGTAGCGTCCCGCATCGACGAGTTCGGCACGCCGACGTCCTATTGCCACTTCGCGGTCGGCTGGGCGCACGCCATGGACACGCCCTATCAGTGGACGAAGCAAGTGGCCTCGCACTGGGGCGGCACGCGCAACGGCACGATCGTCCATTGGCCAAGTGGGTTCAAGGCGCGTGGCGAGGTGCGGA
>DASSCT010000089.1:0-11144 GCA_035697545.1 Gaiellaceae bacterium
GAAGAGGCTGTTGACGTACGCGGCGGTGGAGACCTTGTAGCCGGGAAAGGTTTCTTCCGTGACGCAGGCTCCGCCGACGACGTGGCGGCGTTCGAGGACGAGGACGCGCAGCCCGGCGCGCGCGAGGTAGCACGTCGTCACCAGTCCGTTGTGGCCGGCACCGATGACGATGGCGTCGTAATGAGAGGGGCTCTGCGCCATGGCGCAAGTCTCCCTTACGCCGCACTGCGAAGCCGGTCACCTGCGTCGAGCGGCAGCACTGCCAGCTCGGGCGGCGGGCGACGGATGAAGCCGTCGAGGAGCAGGAGGTCCTCGCCCTGGTCGGGGGTCAGCGTCTCCTCAGCGCGCCCGCGCGCCTGACGGCACAGCGCCAGGCCAGCGTTGATCTCGAGCCGTGCTCCACTTCCGGGTGGAAGCGTCCGGACGGCGCAAACTGCCCCGCCGCAGACGAAGAACGCCTTCCGCCAGCCGGGCTCGCCCGCCGGAGCGATCAGGCACACCGCCAGGCTGCGCAACCGCTCCAGTCGGCGCAGGCGGTCGATGAAGTGCTCGAGCGCCTCGATCCGGTCCCGCAGCCGGGCTGCCTCCTCGTAGCGCAGGTTCTCGGCCAAGTGCGTGAGCCTGGCGCGGAGGCGTGGCAGCGGCCCATCCTGGAGGAGACGATCGAGCTCCTCGGTCGTGCTCAGAGCGAGCGCGCGGGCCGCGAGGGACGCTTGGCGGCGGCTTCCGATCGGGCCGAGCTGGGTCGGGGTCTTCGTGACGACGAAGTCGTCGCCCCGGCGCTTCAGGTAGACGCCGTGCTCTTTTCTACGACTGCGGGAATTGGCCGGCGGGTCGAGCTCGCGGATCAGCCGGAGCTCCTCGAGTGCGGCCTCGAGCTCGGAGCCCAGGACGCGCCACTCGATGCGGTCGAGCGCGAGCAGCGCCGCCTCGACGGAGGGCCGCTGCCGCTCGCTTCGGAAGTAGGAACGCAGACGGGCGCGCAGGTCGCGGGCCCGCCCCACGTAGAGCACCTGCCCGTGGCGGTCGCGAAAGACGTAGACGCCAGGCCGGGTGGGAGCGCCCTTGGCAAGCGCGCGCTTGTCGTAGACCCGACGCTTACGGGGCGCGGCGAGCGCGCGCAGCTCGGAGAGCCGCCTCGCTCCGAGCTCCTGGGCCAGCCCGATCAGGTGGACGAGCACCTCGGCCGTCGCCTCGGCATCGGGGAGGGCGCGGTGGCAGGGCCTTGTCGGCACGCCGAAGAAGTGGGCGAGCGAGGCGAGGCCGACTCGGCGCAGGCGGCCCTCCAGCAGGCGACGAGCGAGCGCCGCCGTGCAGAGCGGCGGCTCGGACAGGCGGCGGCCGTGCACCGAGAGCAGCTGCCGCTCGAGGAACCGCTGGTCGAACCGCGCGTTGTGCGCGACGAGCAGCTCGTCGCCAGCGAAGGTGAGGAACCGCCTGAGGACGCTGGTGACGGTCGGCGCCGAGCGCAGCTCCCGCTCCCGCAGACCGGTGAGACGGGCGACGGGCTCGGGGAGCGCCACTCCCGGATTCACGAGCGATTGAAACCACTCGACCGGCTCGAGCGCCCGCACGCGAACGGCGCCGATCTCGCAGATGCGGTCGCGTTCGGCCGAAAGCCCAGTGGTCTCCAGGTCGAAGACGATGAACTCGGCCTCCTCCAGCAGCGGATCGGCTTGTCCTCCACGTAGGGCGACAGTGGCGCCGGCGCAGACGACTCGGCTGTCTCCGGCGGTGACATCCGCCAGCAGCGAGCAGGCGAGGCCTTCGGAGATCGAGGACGTGGCAAAGAGGGAACGGGCGGCCTCGACGGCCGTGAGCGGCCCGCGCTCCTCGAGCGTGTCCACCAACCGGTCGAGCGCATCGAGCGCAAGCTGCACTCCACAGATGAAAGCGAACATATGTTCGCTGAGCAAGCACCGGCGCTTTTGCGGTCACTTTTCGTCCGCATGAGTGCTTGAATCTAGGGCATGTCGCGTCCAGCGTCCCGACTCCTCGGGTTCCTCGAGCTCCTGCAGAACCAGCGCGTGGTCGACGGACGCGCCGCGGCCGCCGAGCTCGGCGTGAGCGAGCGGACGATCCGCCGCTACGCCGTCGCCCTCGATGACCTGGGCATCCCGGTTGACGGTCAGCCCGGCCTGGGCGGTGGGTATCGGCTCCGCCCGGGCGTGCGGCTTCCGCCGCTGATGCTGTCGGACGAGGAGGCGGCCGCGGTCGTGTTCGGCCTGGTGCTCGCCGAGCACCGGGGTCTCGAGGGAACCGATGGCGCAGTTACGAAGATCGGCCGCGTCTTTCCCGAGCGGCTCACGCGGCGGGTCGAGCGTCTCCGCACAGAGCTCAGCCTCTCCGGCGAGCCGGATCCGGCACCAGCCTCGACGGAGACGTTGCTCCTAATCGCGGAGGCGCTGCGGCGCCGGCGCTCGCTCGAGATCGGCTACGAACGCCGCGACGGCACACGAAGCACTCGAGAGATCGATCCGCTCGGCCTTGTCGCACGCCGGGGACGGTGGTACGTCCCCGCGCGCGATCGCGGACGCGGCGAGCTGCGCACGTTCCGGGCCGATCGCATCACGAGCGCAACGATTGGCGGACCGGCCGAGCCTCCGGAGCCCGGTTTCGACCCGGCGACGTATGTCGTCGAGATGCTCGCGCGCCTCCCCTCGGCCTGGGAAATTGAAGTGCAGCTCGACGCCCCGGTCAGCCAGATCGCGGCACGGGTGCCGGCGACGCTCGCGGAGCTCGAGGCGGACGGGAGCGGGACCCGACTCAGGATGGGCGCCGATTCCCTCGACTGGGCCGCGGGGGTGATCGCGGGGCTGGGAGCGGACTTCCGGGTCGTCCGCCCGGACGAACTCCGAGAGCACCTCGCGCAGCTCGCTGCGAGGCTAACGGCCGGCGCTGCAGCCGTCTGAGAGACGCCTTTCCGGTAGTCCCTTGGACCACCCAACGTCTCCGGCACCATTAGTGGTCTGGGAGACTACTTCTTGGTAGTCTTGTAGACACCCGTGATCACGGACATCAACCCCTTCATCTACTCGCACCCGCTTCCTCCCGAGGACATCATCAACCGGGACGAGGAGACACAGGAGCTCCTGCGCAATGTCGTCGGCGGCCACTTCGTCCGCCTCTTTGCGCCGCGCAAGTACGGCAAAACGAGCCTCTTGCAGCGCGCGCTCCGCGACGGGCAGGAGCAAGAGGGCCTGATTCCGGTGCTCGTCGACCTGTACCGCGTCTCCTCGATCGCCGACGTCACCGTCCGTTTCGAGCGTGCCTATGCGAAGCATCTGAAAGGCCCGCTGCGCGCCAAGATCGAGGACTTCCTCCAGAAGACCGGCATCGGTCTCTCGCTGGGCGCGTTCGGGATCAGCGCGAAGCTTCGGTTCGACGCGAAGGTCGATCCGCTGCCGGCACTCCATGCGCTCCTCGATTTGCCGCTTCGGCTCGAGGAGAGCGGCGGCTACCGGGCATTCGTCGCGCTCGACGAGTTCCAGGACATCGACAAGGTCCCCGACCTCGACGGCCTGATTCGCAGCCACATCCAGTACCAGGGTGAGGTCGCCTCGTACGTCTTCGCAGGCTCCGAGCCGGCCCTGATGAAGCAGCTCTTCGAGAACAAGGATCGTCCGCTCTACGGATCCGCCGTGCCGATGCGCCTCCAGCGGCTGGCGAACGAGGACATCGCCGCCTATGTCGTCGAACGGTTCCGGCAGACCGGCCGAAGCGTTGGCGACGCCCTCAACCCGCTGCTCAACTCGGCCGAGGGACATCCCCAGCGGACGATGCTCCTCGCGCACCGGCTGTGGCGGGAGGTTCCGGAGGGCGAGACGGCGACGCTCGATCACTGGCGCGCGGCGCACGCGGCCGCCCTTGCCGACCTGAACCCCGAGTTCGACGCGCTTTGGCGCGGCTTCGATACCTCGCAGCAGAAGACGATGCGCGCGGTAATCGCGGGCGAAGGATCGCCGTACAAGGCAGACGTTCGACGGCGGCTCGAGCTCACCAAGGACATGGTTCGAAAGGCCCTGCCGCGACTGAGTGCCACGGCGGAGATCGAGTCGGTCGACGGGAAGCACGTCGTCGTCGACCCGCTCTTTGCCGAGTGGATCGAGCTCATCAACCAGGGGGCGTCCGAAGCTGAATCGAACGATTGAGGTCGTGACGGACACGGACTGGTCATGAGCGACGGTGAGCGCAAGCGGCGTTTCGATGCGCTCTTCGCGTCGTACAGCTCGGACATCGTCGCGTATTGCTCCTGGCGCGCGCCCTCTGCAAGCGATGCGCAGGACGCGGTCGCAGATGTGTTCCTCACGGCATGGCGTCGCTTGGACGAGTTGCCCCGCGGAGATGCGGCGCGTGTCTGGCTGTATGCGACAGCACGGAGGGTGATCGCGAACCAGCGCCGGTCGACCCGTCGCCGCAAGGCGCTGGAGGAGCGGCTGGCAGTCGAGGCCTCGGTTGCGACGTCGACTGATCCAGAGGAGACGCTTGTCCACGAGGCCCTTCGCCGGCTCGGTTCGGCCGATCGGGAAGTTCTGCTGCTCGCGGAGTGGGAAGGGCTCTCGCCTGCCGAGATCGCGTCGGTCGTCGGTTGCCTCCCGGTGACCGCGCGCGGTCGGCTGCACCGCGCCCGGCGCCGCTTCCGCGACGGTTTCGAGGAGTTGTCGGCAGCCACAAGCGAATTGCGCGTGCGTCGTCCACGAGCCGCCGTCGAAGGAGGATCATGAACACCACCGAGAGCTTCGAGGCCCTGCGAAGGGCGAACCCGCGCGCGCAGCCCGGCTTTGCGGAATCGGTCGAGGCGGCCGCCCACGCCGTTCGCGCGCGAATGGCTGACGGCACCGCTGCGTCGGAACCGCAGACATCGTTTCCGCGACGCCGGCTGGTATGCGCGGTCGTAGCCGCTTTGCTGGCGGCTGCTGCTGCCGTTGCTGCACTCTCGACCATCGGCTCGCGCGGCGCCGAGGACGCAACCGCTGCAGTGAAAAAGGCCGCGAGCGTCACCGCAGCCTCAGCCGAGCGTTCGGGTACGGCGGTCGTCCGGATCACCCACGACGGCAAGCTCTGGGCCGGGACCACGATCCGGTGGCACGGCGACGACCTCGGCGTCCGGAGTGACGCGCCCAGCCGTCGCGGCAGGGCCGGATCGGAGCTACTCGTTGTCGACGGGATCGTCTACGGCCTCGACCCAGACGCAGGCGGCTGGGTCATGCAGGGCAAGCCGGAGAACATCGACCCCGGCAGCGGCACGACCCCCGACGAGTACCTCGCCGCCGTGCGTGAAGACGTCGGCGGCGTCACCCTGCGCAGGATCACCGCGAGCATGACCGGGCTGATCAAGCGCCCGCTAGACGACGGCTCGACCGTTTACAGCGGCACGGTCGCAGCCGGGTTGATCGCCAGGGAGTCGGGCTTCAAGGGAGGACAGGCGATCCGCGTGCTTCCGTTCGGCTTAGTGGCGCACGACGAGGCGGCGGATCCATCAGCGCCACTTCAAGCGGCGATAACGGTCGGAGCCGACGGCGTCATCCGCGAAATCGCAGTGACCTGGGGGAGCAGCGAGGCGACGTGGACATACACGGTCACGTACAAGAGGCTCGGCACAACGGCCGCCCCTGAGGCACCAGCGAACGCCCGACCGCTGAGAGACCGTTCGCCGTAGCCAACCTTGCGGTAACGGCCAGTCGGGGGCACGATCAAGTGGCCAATGGTTTACAGCCGGATGGTTGCTGCGCTCGCACTCCTCGGCGTAGTCGCCATCGCAAGTTCGGCTCAGCTCGACGGTGGCAGGGCGCTCTCAGGCTCTGAGCTCACCGTTGTCGCCGTGCTCGCTGCCGCCGTGGCGGCAGTCGTGCTCGGCTTGGGAACGATCGCACTCGGCGCCGGTTATGCGATTTTCGCCGAGAACCGCCGGAGGCTCCTTGCCGCGCTGTTGGTCATTGCGCTCTTCGCCGCCGTGGTAGCGCTGGTGCTCATGCCTGCTGATGCAGAGCTCAATGGAAACCCGTTGCCGAGACGGCAGCCGCCTCCGGAGGCGCAAGTCGTGAACGCGGACGGCAGCTCCGGAACAAACGTTGCAGCAATCGCCGCGGCCGTGGTGGCAGGGGCGGCGCTGCTCGGGACCGTGCTCGCTCTCGTTGGCGCCAAGATGAGAGCCGATCGCCGCCGGCGGCGAATGGGGGCAGCGGCGGCCGTCGAGGAAGAGGAGGCTGTGCTGGAGGCGGTCGAGGAATCGCTCGACGATCTTCGCCGCGAGCGCGACATTCGCCGCGCGATCATCGCCTGCTACGCGCGCATGGAGCGCGCGCTCGATCGCGCGGGCAGTGCGCGGCGACCAGCCGAGGCGCCCTTCGAATACCTTGCCCGCGTCCTCGAGCGGATCACCGCCAACGGGACGGCCGCCCGCGTGCTGACGGAGCTCTTCGAGCGCGCCAAGTTCGGGACCGAGCCGATGGAGGAGCGCGAGAAGGATCGAGCGATCGGGGCGCTCGAGCTTCTGCGCGCGGAAGTCGGCCAACAGTCGTGAGTCGGCAACTTCGCAACCTGCTCCTCTTCTCCGGGCTCGTCGCGCTCGCCGTCACCCTGCTCGGTCCGTTCGCGCCCTCAGACGTCATGCGCCTCTATCTGCTCGGAGTCGTCGCGGTCGTAGGAGCCTTCCTGGCCGTCCGCACGCTCTCGCGCTTCGGTCCGCTCGAGCGGACGCCGCGCTGGTGGAAGCGCAAGGCGACGCGGCCCGAGACCCCGGCGTTCTTCGAACGGGCCAAGCGCCGAATCGAGCTGGCGAACACGTCCGAGGTCTACTTCGAGCAGTTGCGCCCTCGCCTCCGGGAGATCGCCGAGCAGCGACTCGCCGCCCGCGGGCTGTGGCTGCGGAGCGAGGAGGCGCGGGAGCTGCTCGGCCAGGAAGCATGGCTCGCGCTCGACCGACGAGCCGAGGACAAGTTCGCGCGCCCGGAGCAGGGGCGGCTTGCCCGCGTAATCGAGGCGCTGGAGCGGATCTGATCATGCTCTCGCTCACAACCACATCCGAGCTCTCCGAACGGATCCTCGGCCAGGTCGAGCGCGCGATCGTCGGCAAACGCGACGCGCTCGAGCTCGTGCTCCTCGGCATCCTGGCCGACGGCCACGTTCTGATCGACGACTTCCCCGGCCTGGCCAAGACCCTGATCGCGCGCTCCTTCGCGCAGGCGACGGCCGTCGAGTTCATGCGCGTGCAGTTCACGCCCGACCTGCTGCCGGCGGACATCACCGGCTCCGCCGTCTACAACCAGCGCGAGAATGAGTTTGAGTTCCGGCCGGGGCCGATCTTCGCGAACCTGCTCCTCGCCGATGAGGTGAATCGGGCACCGCCGAAGACGCAGGCGGCGTTGCTCGAGGCGATGCAGGAGCGGCAGGTGACGAGCGGACGCGAGACCCGCCCGCTCGCGAGCCCGTTCGTCGTGATCGCGACACAGAACCCGATCGAGTACGAAGGAACGTATCCGCTCCCGGAGGCGCAGCTGGACCGCTTCTTGCTGCGCCTGCGGATCGGCTATCCCTCGCTCGCGGGCGAGAGAGAAGTGCTGGTACGCAGGCTGGCACGGGCGGTCGACGACGTCGAGCTCGAGGCCGTCGTCGATGGACCGACCCTGGTTGAGATGCAGCGATCGCTCGAGCAGGTTCACGTGGCCGACAGCATCCTCGACTACATCGCGAGGCTCGTCCGCGCGACGCGCGAGAACCCGCGCGTCCAGGTCGGCTCGAGTCCGCGCGGCGGGCTCGCCCTGCTCAAGCTGGCGCGGGGACGCGCGATGCTCGACTCGCGTGCCTTCGTCACGCCCGAGGACGTCAAGGCCGTGGCGGTTCCTGCGCTCGCGCATCGGCTGACGCTCGCCCCGGAGCTGTGGCTGCAGCGGATCCGAGGCGACGACATCGTCGAGGAGTGCCTCGACCAGGTGCCGACGCCTGCGGCCGAGGATCTGACTCCGCCCCGCGCGTGAGCCTGCTCGCGACGCCCAGGCTTCGTGCCGCGATCTGGCTGACCGCAGGCGGGCTTTTCGCGGCGCTTGCGGCGGGCCGTCCAGAGCCCGTCGCCGTCGTCGCGCCGTTTGCACTGCTCGCCCTCGGCGGTTTGCAGAGCCGTCGCCTGCGCCCGCTCACGGGCTGGCTCCGCCTCGAGCGCGACCGCGTACGCCAGGGCGATCGTGTGGACGGAGAGCTCGAGCTCCAGTCGGACACCGCGAGCGACCGCCTCGAAGTCCGTTTGGCGCTCCCGCCCGGCCTCGTCGTCGAGCGTGACGATCTGCGTGCCCTCGCGCTCCGGGCGGGTGAGTCAGTCACGCTCGATCTCACGCTGCGCGGAGAGCGTTGGGGCGCGTACTCGGACGCGCGGGTGCGCGTGCGCAGGTACGACCGGCTCAGGCTCGTGGCCGACGAGCACGAGATCGAGCTCGGCCGGCCAATTCGTGTCTATGCCGAGGAGGTCGCGCTGCGAGCCGTCGCACGCCCGCACGAGACCGAGGCGTCAGTGGGCGACGAGGTCGCGCGCTCGAAAGGCGAGGGGATCGAGCTCGCCGAGCTACGGCCGTTCGTCGTGGGGGACGACCTGCGGAGGATCAACTGGCGCGCGACCGCGCGAACTGGCGAACTTGTCGTCAACCAGTTCCTTCCGGAGCGCAACACGACTGTCGTGCTGCTCCTCGATGTCCTCACCGACCTCCAGAGCATGCACGGAGCTCCGCTCGACCAATGCGTGCAGGCCGCTTCGGCGCTCGCCGAGCGCTACCTCGCGAGGCGCGACCGCGTGGGGCTGCTCGCCATCGGGAGCGGCCTCCGCTGGCTTCGTTCAGGGAGCGGCGCGACCCAGGTCCACCGCATCGCGGACACGCTGCTCGAGGTGCGTACGCTCGTTGCCGCCGGCGATGAAGCGCGTCTGCTCGCCGTCCCCCTGCGGGCGATCCCGCCGAGGGCGCTGGTGCTCGTGCTCTCACCGTTGCTCGAGGATGCGATCGTTCGCACCTTGCTCGAGCTGCGCGGTCGCGGTTTCGACCTCGCGGTCGTCGAGATTCCGCCGCTGCCGTATCTCGATGCGGAGGGGGAGGACGCCGAGCTTGCGGTCCGGCTGCTGCGGCTCGAGCGCGATCTGCTGCGCAGCCGACTTCGCGCGCGGGGGATCGCGGTCGTGGAATGGAGCGAGGACGGCTCTCTCGAGGAGACAATTCGGGCGATGGAGGAGTTCCGACGCCGGGCGCGCGTCGTGTACGCGTAGCGACGGGATCCGTCGCGCTCCTCCTCGCCGACGCGGTGGCGGTTTACGCCGTCGTGCACGGCGGCGGGCCTGCGCCGCTCGCGTTGCTGGCCGCGGCAGCCGGCCTGGCCCTCGTGCTCGTCGCGCTTCTGGCGGTGTGGGACGACGGCCTCGTGGCCGGGCCTGCGTTGCTTCTGTTTTCGTACACGCTCTCGCTGGCAGACAGCGGCGCGGCGCTCGATTGGGCTGCGCCCCTCGTCGGCGCCGGCCTCGTAGCCGTCGTCGAGTTTGGCTCCTGGTCGCTCGAGCTGCGGGATGGAGCTGAGGAAGGATCGCTCAGGCGGCTGCCGGCGATTGTGCTGCTCTTGGCCGCGTCGACGGCGGCGGGCGCGGTGGTGCTTGCGATGGGCACCATGCACCCCGCCGGCGGGCCCGCGCTGTGGGCCGTCGGTGCGCTGACGGCTATCGGGATCCTGGTCCTGATCGGCCGCCCGCTCGGATCAAGGGACGCCGGCTAGTCCTCGACCTCGTCTTCGGCTTGCTCGGCGAGCTCGACGATGTCGCCCTCCTTGAACAGGATCTTCCGAAGGGCGACCTGCCACTTTTCCTTTCGCCGCGCCAGGAACTCGAGATCCATCGAGAAGTGGAGGAACTCCTCGCGTTGCGCGTGCTCCATGATCCGGCGCGCCTCCTCGTTCGTCTCGATCGAGAGGCGCTGCTCGTACCAGCCGATCGCCTCCGCTTCCTCCTGAAGCGAGGCGATGAGTCGGGCAAACGTTCGGGCGTCCTCGCTGAGCTCGTCCGGCGGCTCGTGATACTGATCGGTCGGCATGGTCGAACCATTGCAGACTTTGCAGCGATGAAACCGACGACCCGTATCACCCAGATCGCACAGGCCTATCCGGACCGGGTCGAAGTGCGGGGACGCGACCTCACCGGCGACCTGATGGGCAGGCTGAGCTTCACCGAGTACTTCCACCTGCTGCTCACCGGCGAGGAACCGACGGAGGACCAGCGTTACTTCCTCGACCTGCTGCTCGTCGCGATCGCGGAGCACGGGATGATGCCCACCAACGTCGCCGCGCGGATGACGCTCGCCGCCGACCCCGGATCGCTGCAGGGCGCTGTCGCTGCGGGGATCCTCGGCGCGGGTCCGGTCGTCCTTGGGACCTCAGAGGAATGTGCCCGCCTCCTCGCCTCAGGTCGCGATCCGCTGGAGACCGCCCGGGAGATCAACGACGCCGGAGGGAAGGTGCCCGGCTTCGGTCATCCGGTGCACAAGCCGCTCGACCCGCGCGCCGAGCGGATCCTCGAGCTCGCGGATGCCCGCGGAGTGAGTGGGGCGCATGTCGAGCTCGCCCGGCAGCTCCGCGACGCCGTCGCCGCGACCTGGGGGAAGCCGCTGACGATGAACGTCTCGATGCCGATCGCGGCGGTGATGCTCGACCTCGGCTTCCCGTCGTCCGCCGTGAAGGCCGTCCCGATCCTCGCGCGTACCGCGGGCATGCTCGCGCATCTGGCCGAGGAGCAGGAGCATCCCCTCGGCTTCCAGCTGGCGAAGGCGGCGGAGGAGGCAGTCAACTACGAGCGCTGACGTCGAGACCCTGCCCTGGGAGGAGCAGCTCGCCCGCGACGACGAGAGCTACCGCACCCAGCTCGCCTACCTCCTCGAGCGCTCGCCGTTCTACCGAGAGAAGCTCCCGAAAGATTCGAGCGACCGGCTTGCCGACATCGCGCAGCTGCCGCTCACGAACAAGAGCGAGCTCAGGGCGACCGTCATGCCCGACAACCCGATCGGCGCGCATCTCTGCGCCGAGCCGGGCGAGATCGTCCGGATCTACTCGACGAGCGGAACCACCGGCACGCCGAGCTACGTCCCGCTGACGGCGAGCGACCTCGACAACTGGGTCACCGGCTCTGC
>DASSCT010000090.1:0-16822 GCA_035697545.1 Gaiellaceae bacterium
GCCGGGCAGTGCGGTCGTTCGCGGCGTGTAGCAGCGCTACGTATCGCGGGCGAACGCGCTGATCCGGCGCCGTGTCTGGGCGTCATCCGGCCCGGCGGAATTTCGCGTCAGGCCTCACTACGTCGAGAAGCCGAGCCGGCCCTCGCGGTGGAACCGCTTCAGGTAGACGACCCGGTCGAGGGCGACCGTGTAGCGGCCATCCTCCGCCTCGAGGACCACCGACCCGTCCTTCCTCCCCGCCAGCGCTGCCTCGAGCTCGTCGGCGTCCTTGCTCGGCACGACGGCACTCATGATCTGGTTGCCCTCGAAGCCGATCTCGATCCGGATCTCGTCGTTCGCGCTCATCGGGCCACCAGCTCAGAGAGGACGCCGTGGGCCGCGTCCGGATGAATGAAGGCGACCTGGAGCCCGAAGAGACCCTCGCGGGGTGCCTCGTCGATCAGCTCGGCGCCACGGTCCGCCAGGTCCCGGAGCGCCGCGGGGAGGTCTCCGACCTCGTAGGCGATGTGGTGCATCCCGGGACCGCGCTTGGCGAGGAACTTGCCGACCGTCGTTTCGTCGCCGAGCGAGGCCATCAGCTCCACGCGCCCCTCGCCGACGCGCATGGACGCTGCCTCGACGCCCTGGTGCTTCACCGTGGCCCGGTGCTCGACGGTGCAACCGAAGAGCCGCTCGTACGTGTCGACCGCCTCGTCGAGGTCGTCGACCGCCATCCCGACGTGGTGAATCCGGAGCGCTTCCACGCCCCGATGCTAGTTATGCGTTGGGTTGTGGCAGCGCGCGAATCGTGCCGACCGTCTCGCTCGCGCGCGACTCGGGATCGACGTCGTGGAGCAGTGCCTCGAGATCGTTGCGGCCGAGCGTCTCCCGGTCGAGGAGCGCGCCCGCGACGCGGTCGAGGGCCGACCGGTGCTTCTCGAGCAGCCGGATCGCCTCCGAGTAGGCGCCGTCTGTCAGCCGCGCCTGCTCCTTGTCCCGCAGCCGCTTCGTCTCCTCCGAGAGGGCGTAGTTGTCAGCCCGCATCGTCCGGGACACGACTCCTTCGGACATGCCGTATTCGAAGACCATCGCACGGGCGAGCGTGGTGACCTTCTCGAGGTCGTTGGCGGCGCCGTTCGTAACGCGGCCGAAAACGACCTGTTCCGCGGCGCGGCCGGCGAGCCCGATCTTCATCCAGTCGATCAGCTCCTCCCGAGTGTGGAGGTAGCGGTCTTCGTCAGGCAGGTGGAACGTGTAGCCGAGCGCATCGCCGCGGGCGACGATCGTCGCCTTCTGGACGGGATCACCCATGAGGTAGGCCATGACGGCGTGACCGGCCTCGTGGTAGGCGAGGATCCGCTTCTCCTTCTCGGTGACGACCCGCCGTTGCTGGAGGCCGGCGACGACCCGCTCCATCGCCGACTCGAAGTTCAGCGGCGAGATGTCGTTGCGGCTTTCGCGGGCCGCGAAGATCGCCGCCTCGTTGGCGACGTTCGCAAGGTCGGCGCCGGTCAGGCCGGCGGTCTGGCGCGCGACGAGGTGGAGGTCCACATCGGCGGAGAGCGGCTTCCCGCGCGTGTGCACCTTCAGGATCTCCTCCCGGCCGGCGAGGTCAGGGGGCGAGACGAGGATCTGGCGGTCGAAGCGTCCGGGTCGAAGGAGCGCCGGGTCGAGATCCTGGAGCCGGTTCGAGGCGCCCATGACGATCACCTGGTTCTCGTTCTTGTTGAACCCGTCGAGCTCCACGAGCAGCTGATTCAACGTCTGGTCATGCTCGCGGTGGAGGCCGCCGCCTGTCCGCCGCGTGCCGACGGCGTCGAGCTCGTCGATGAAGACGATCGCGGGCGCGTCGTTCCGCGCCTGCTCGAAGAGCTTGCGGATGCGTGCGGCGCCGAGGCCGGCGAACATCTCGACGAACGCCGAGGCGCTCTGGGAGTAGAAGCTGGCGCCGGACTCGTGCGCGACGGCCTTTGCCAGCAGCGTCTTCCCGGTGCCCGGAGGGCCGTAGAGGAGGATCCCCTTGGGGACGCGCGCGCCGAGTCGCTCGAAGCGCTTCGGGTCGCGCAGGAAGTCGACGACCTCCCGCATCTCGGCCTTCGCTTCGTTGAGCCCCGCGACCTCGTCCCACGTCACGGAACTGCGCGAGCTTGGCTTGACGTGCGTCGTTTTCACCCGCGGCATCAGCGACAGGCTGCGCCAGAGCAGGTAGATGATCAGCGAGAACATGACGATCGGGAGCCAGACGAACGCGATG
Source organism: Gaiellaceae bacterium (assembly GCA_035697545.1). Classification (GTDB taxonomy): domain Bacteria; phylum Actinomycetota; class Thermoleophilia; order Gaiellales; family Gaiellaceae; genus JACDAN01. The sequence continues at coordinate 2,234 of DASSCT010000090.1, forward strand.
CTCTCGAATGAGCGCAGCAGCTCCAGCACGTCGAACGGCATACATCGCCTATCGGCAGATCCGGCGGCCAAATAAAGCTTTTCCCGACAATCGACGTTTCTCGAGAGCGATGAGCGCCTCCGCCGAGGAAATCGAGCGCGTGTACGCGGCCCGTTACCAGCCCTATCGCCGCGCGGTTACGGCGCTCCTCGGCAGTGACGAACGCGCGCACGACGCGGTGCAGGAGGGCTTCGCCAAGGCCCTCGCGAAGCGCCGGCAGTTCAAAGGCGGCTCGCTCGAGGCCTGGATCTGGCGGATCGTCGTTCGACAGGCGCTCGACATCGGCCGGCGGCCGGTCGAACTCATGGAGCGGGACTTCGACGTGGAGCTCGTCGCATCTCAAGCCGATCCAGAGCTCGCGGAGGCGGTTCGGCGTCTGCCTCCGCGACGGCGCCTGATCGTCTTCCTGCGCTACTTCGGCGATCTCTCGTACGACCAGATCGCCGAGCTCATAGGCGTGAGCGCCGGAACCGTCGGCGCGGCCCTTTCCCAGGCCCATGACGAGCTGCGCCAGGCGCTAGAGCTGGAAGGAGCAGAGCGATGACCGACCTCGAACACCGCCTCCAGACGCTTGGCGACGACACGGCTTCCGGCGATTGGTCGGACGTGGTCGGTCGCGGCGAGCGTCACCGGCGACGGACAGTGCGCCGTCGCGTGCTCACCGGCATCGCCGTCGCCGTGCTCGCGGTGCCCGCGATCGCGATCGCCACAGGTCACTGGGACGTGTTCTCCCTTTCGGCGACCGAAGAAGAGGTTCCGCTTCCCGAAGGTGAGAACACGCTGGGCTATGTCTTCGGCAACCATTTGCATCTGCCCGGCCACCCGCCGGCGAGGCTTGCCGCTCCGCTATTCGCTCCCCTGGCGTACCCGGAAACGGGACTGGTCGTCCCGTCTCCGGATGGGCGCAAGGTCGTCTACCACGCATGGGAGGGAGGCTGGCCGCCGCGGACGAGAGCGTCGCCGGGGACGCCGCTCCTGCGGCTCTTCGATGCGGACAGCGGTCGCGATGTCGTCCTGGCCCGCGGCGCGCATTCCGTCGCCTGGCGCTCCGACAGCGTCCTCGCCTATACACGCGCCTTGGTTCCGGTGTGGAGTCCTCGGCGGCCGGGCGGCGGGCTCTTCGGCCACGTGGTTGTCCGGCGCTCACCGCGGGAGGCCCCGGTGCGTTGGTCGACCTTCGCGAGCCGGTGGTCGTCACTTGTGTGGGCAGGCCGGCATCTGATCGCTCAGGCTCATGTGAGGAAGCAGATCGACCTTGGCCAGCCTGGCGCTGGCAATTCTACGTCTCGGACCAGCTCTGGGCCTTCTACGGACCGCTTCGCGGCCGCCGGCTCCCGCTACAGAGCCTCGTCGCCGTCAGTCCCGACGGCCGCTTCGTCCTCGGTCGCACCTCGACGCTCGCCGACACGGGCGGCGGCGACTTACTTGTGCGGCTCGTGGAGGTCGCAACCGGCCGCATCGTCGCCACGATCAAGCGCCTCGGCGGGCCCGGCGCCTGGTCAGGCGACACGATCATCATGCCGACGGGGCTTGCCCCCGGGCCCATCAAGGACTTCCCAAAGGGGATCGTACTTTCGGATCACATCGAAGTCGTAGTCCTGCGCTACGCCGACGGCAAGCTCGCTTTCGACCGGGAGGTGAAGCTGACGCGTGACGTCATCCAAGCGACAGGCCTGCAGGCGGACGAGTTCTACTTCGGCTTCAGGCCTCCGGCGTTCGTCGACAAAGCCGGGCGTCAGTTCACAACCGAGCTCATGATCGAGAACGTGCTGCGGAACAGGCAGATCCAGCCGAAACGGGTCTACCTGACCTGTGACCTGATCGAGGTCCGCTGTCGGCGCGGCCACTCACTCGAGCCGCTGTGGAGGAGTGCGGCGCTGGTCTCCAACCCCAGCCGGCCGCGCCGCGACTAGCCTGCAGGCCGTGGCCGAGCTTCCGATCCCACCGCACTTCAAGCGCAGGCAGGTCGGGGAGATCTGGCGCGTTCCTTACCAGGAGCGCGCCGACGCGGCGCAGGCCTGGGCCGAGGAGCACGGGCTCCGCCCGGCGCTCGAGGACAGCTTCCGGATCTGCCTCCTTGCGGTCGACGTCCAGAACACCTTCTGCATCCCGGGGTACGAGCTCTACGTCCGCGGGGCCGAGGACGACAACCGGCGACTGTGCGAGTTTCTCTACCGCAACCTTGGGACGATCACGGCGATCATCCCGACGCTCGACACGCATCGCGCTATGCAGATCTTCCATGCCGCGTGGCTCGTGGACGACGAGGGTCGGCATCCGGAGCCGTACACGCTCGTCGCGACCGCGGACGTCGAGTCAGGACGGTGGCGGATCAATCCGCCGGCAGTCGAGAGCACCGGAATCGAGGCCGACTACGCGCAGCGGCAGCTCGTCGACTACACGCAGAAGCTCGCCGAGGGCGGCAAGTACGACCTGACGATCTGGCCCTACCACGCCATGCTCGGCGGAATCGGCCACGCGCTCGTCCCAGCCCTCGAGGAGGCGATCTTCTTCCACTCGATCGCCCGCTACAGTCAACCGGCCTTTCAGGTCAAAGGCGACAACCCGCTGACCGAGCACTATTCGGTCCTTGGCCCGGAGATCACCCAGGGCCCGGGCGGAGAGACGATCGCCGGGAAGAACGACCTGCTGATCCAGCAACTGTCGCTCTACGACGTGATCATCGTCGGCGGCCAGGCGAAGAGCCATTGCGTCGCGTGGACGATCGCCGACCTCCTCGAGGGCGACGACGAACGTGAGCGGGCGCTCGCGCCACGCACGTATCTGCTCGAGGACTGCACCTCGCCGGTGGTCGTGCCCGGGATGGACTACACGGCCGAGGCCGACGCCGCCTTCGAGCGCTTCGCGGCAGCCGGCATGCACGTCGTCCGCTCGACGGAGCCGATCGAGAGCTGGCCCGGAATCCCGGCGCTCGTCAGGTAACGAGCTCGAGCCGCTCGTTCGACCGGTACAAGCGCCCGGCCTTTGCCGAGGGGCGCCCGTCCGTCAGGACGACGTCGGCGGTGAAGTCGTTTTCGCCTCGAATGAGTGCCGAGCCGACGCCGTAAGAGTCGACGGGCACGCCCTTCTCCTCGAACTCTCGGATTCGCTCGGCGTTCATCCCGCCGGAGACGACGATCTTGACGCGCTCGAACCCGTCCCGGTCGAGCGCCTCACGCACCTTGAGCACGAGTCGCTCGTTGACGCCGCGCGGGTCGAAATCGCCCATCTCGTGCCAGAGGGAGCGGTCGACCATCGTGCGGGAGGTGTCGAGCCGCACCCCCCAGAGACGGTCGCCAAGCGCGCGGGCGACCTCGAGCGACGTCCGGATGGAGTCGTTCTCGAAGTCGACCAGGACGACGACGTTCATGTCCGGGTCGCTGTGCTCGACGAACTTTGTCGCGGCGAGCACCGTGTTGCCGCCATACGAGCTGATTAGCGAGTGGGGCACGGTTCCGATCGCCCGGCCACCCCACCACGACGCATTCGCCTCGGTGGTGACGCCGATCGGAACGCTGATCGACGAGCCCGCGATGTACGCGGCGTAGCCGTCGCCCGTCTGCACGCGATGGTGGTCGTAGCGGGCGGGCATGAAGATGATCGGCTTGCCGTTTGCCGCCTCGACCACGCGCTTGACGTTCGAGGCGATCATCGTCCGCCGCGCGAGCACGCCGAGATAGACCGTCTCGAGATGCGCGAACCCCGTGTAGTCGCCCTCGATCGTCATCGCCGTCTCCCATGGAGCGACCTCGTCGCCGTCGTAGAGCGCGTGGACGGTGAGCGCCTCCCAGTCCTCCGAGCAGAGCTTGAGAATCGCGATCGCCTCGTCCATTCCGGCCAGGAGCGCGTGCTTCCGCTGGAAGACCTGCATCACGACCCGCGGACGGCGCTCGTCCTCGAGCAGCACGCGGCGGGTCTGGTTGAAGTACTCGTCGGTGTAGTAGCCCTCCCGCATCTTCTCGACCGGGAGGTCGAAGATCTCCGGCGGAAGCCGCCTGCGGCGCTCTCTAGTCTGGAGCGCCACGGGCCTCTTCCTCGAGCCGCAGGCACTCGGCGAGCGCCGTCTCGGCGACCTCGAGTTGCTCGGGAGTCGGCTCCGCCGTCGCCAGGCGGTGCTGGAGCTCATGGCCGGGCCGCGCCAGCAGCTTCGACACCCTGCTCTCCGGATTGCGGGCCATCCAGGCGAAGAGCTCGGTCGAGGTCGCGAGCGCGCCGACGGCTGCCGCGAGCTTCGCCGGCCCTCGCAGCTGCGGCGGCGCCTTGGCGGCGAGGCTGTTCCCCGCGGCCATCGTCACGAGCAGCGGGCCGACGAGGTGGGAGCCGCACCGCTCGTGCTCCTTCTCGCGCGGCTCGCCGTGTTCGTACGTACCGATCGAGATGTGCTCCGCGCCGTGGTAGGCGGCGAGTGACTGGCCGCGGAGAGCGACAACGGCCGGCGCCATCGAGGCAAATGCGGCGATCAGCTCCTTCGTCGCGGCGCCGAGACGCGAGCTTCGCACGAGCTGCGTGACGACGATCCCGCCGGCCATTGCAGCCAGCACGACGGGCCGCTCGAAGGGCAGCCGGGCCTCGGGAAGCTCCCGGCGCACCTCGGGGAGCAGGGTGAACGCCTCGGCGATGCGGGCAGGGCCACGCAGCAGCGGCTGCTCCACACGGCTCGCGCGGAAGCGCTTGAACGCCGACGCGTGCTTGAGGGTTCCATCCGGCATTCGCACAGCGCAAGCCCACGCGTTCGGCCCGTGCACGAGCACGCCGTTCGCAAGGGCCATGCCGCCGAGCCGAATCTTGTCTTCCGGCATGCGATTACGGTAGCGACGGGAGCGCACTTGCCGCGTGGCGAAGGAAGCGCATCCCGAGTTCGAGGTCGTCGAGGTCGATCCGCTCGTCCGCGGAATGGATCAAGCGGGCGGCGACTTCGGGCTCCATCGTCCGCATTGGGAAGAACCCGTACGCGATCGTCCCGAACGCCTCGCGGATCCAGTGGCTGTCCGTGAAGCCGGAGAGAAGCAGGGGCACGACCTGAGCCTCCGGCTCGACCTCGGCGACGAACGACTCGACGACGTCCCACAGCGGCGAATCGACAGGCGAGCGGGTGCCGCCCTGGGCCTCGATCCACTCCAGGTCGTACTCGGCGCCCTCGAGCACCCGTGCGACCTTGGCCTCGACCTCCTCCTGGGTGTGGCCGGGGAGGATTCGGCAGTCGACGGTGATCTGGCAGCGGTTCGGGATCACGTTCCGCTTCTTCGAGGCCTCGATCTCCGTCGGAGCGAGCGTCGTCCCGAGGAGCGGCTCGACGATGTCTCCGGCAAGGGGGTGCACCGCGCGTGCCGCGCTGACGGCCTCCGCCGCAGTCGGCACCTCGCCGCAGACGGCCTGGAGGAACGACGCGACCTCGGGGCCGACCTCCGGTTCGTCCAGGAAGGCTCCCAGCCGCTCGACCATCGGCGATGCCTTCACGAGCGCGTTGTCGGCCATTCCGGGGCGAGAGGCGTGGCCGCTTCGGCCGTGCACGATGATCCGGAACGGCGCGCTCATCTTCTCCGCCGTGGAACAGACGTAGAACGCACGGCCGTCCAGCACGAGTCGGTCGCCGCCGCCTTCGTTGATGCAGTACTCGGCGCGAACGGCCTCCGGGTGCTCCTCGACGAGCCACTCGAGCCCGAAGCCCGCTCCGACCTCCTCGTCGGCGCAGGCGGCGAAGATCAGGTCGCCCGCCGGCTCGAAGCCCTCCCGCGCGAGCGAGGCCATGGCGACGGCGCTTGCCGCCACCTGGCCCTTCATGTCGAGCGCGCCGCGGCCCCAGACCTGCCCGTCGCGCAGCTCCCCGGACCACGGGTCGAGCTGCCACTCGCCCGGATCGGCGAGCACGGTGTCGGTGTGGGACAGCAGGAGCAGCCGCGGTCCCTCTCCGCTTCCAGGGATTCGCGCGACGAGGTTCGCGCGCTGCGGCACCTTCGCGAAGAGCTCGCACGCGACACCGTTGTCCTCGAGATAGGCGCGCAGGTGCTCTGCCGCCAGCGTTTCGTTCCCCGGCGGGTTGACGGTGTCCAGCCGGATCAGGTCACGAAGGAGGCCGGCGGCCTCGTCGCGCAGCGAGACCGTTGCCACTTACTTGCGCGTGCCGTGCGTGAGCAGATAGGTACGGGAGACGCGCAGTCCGCCGTCCGTCCGCGAGCGTTCCTCGAGCTCGACGAACGCTTGGTGCAGCTCCTCGCGCTTCTCGCCGTCGAGACTCTCCGCCAAGACTTTCGTCGGCCCGTATTCGCGCACCCACAGCTTCCACACAGCCTCGCCAGACTCCATCTCGAGCGTCGAGTCGAGGAGCTCGAAATCGAGGTCGAAGTCGCCGCCGAGCAGCTCGCGGACGTAGTCCTCGCGGCCCCAGTCGAACGGATTGCCCACGCCGGGGGGCGGAGGGGGCTGGAACCGCCGCATGATCCCGAAGATCTGGGCGAGGCCTGAATCGGGCGTCCAGCAGGCCAACCCGATGCGCCCACCCGGTTTCGTGACGCGGGCGAGCTCTTGGGCGACGGCGCCGTGGTCGGGCGTGAACATGACGCCGCAGGTCGAGGTGACGACGTCGAAACTTCCGTCGTCGAGGTCGAGCGCCTCGACGTCGCCCACGCGATAGTCGATGTCGAGACCGCGCTCGGCTGCACGCTGCTTCGCCTGCTCGATTAGCGCAGGAGCAAGGTCGACGCCAACGACATTGATCCCTCCCGATGCGGCGAGCTCGGGCACGGCGCCGGTCCCGCAGGCGAGGTCGAGAAGTCGCTCCCCCGGCTGGGGATCGAGCCGATCCAGCACCGCCTGGTGCAGGTCCGCAATCGTCTCGGTGATGCCCTGATACGGGCCGGCGCCCCAGACGATCGCCAGACGCTCTTTGAGCTCTTCGAATGGCATGGAGCGGAGCATACTTTCCTGCAATGAGCGACCTCTTTTCAGATGCCGCCAATGAGCGGCTGTCCGAGGTCGCGCCGCTCGCACTCCGGCTGCGGCCGCAGCGGCTCGAGGACTTCGTCGGCCAGGAGCATGTCCTCGGGGAGGGATCGGCGCTGCGGCTTGCGATCGAGGAGGACCGCGCCGGCTCGATGATCCTCTACGGACCGCCGGGCAGCGGCAAGACGACCCTGGCTCGCATAATCGCCAACCGGACCGGCGCCGAGTTCGATGAGCTTTCCGCTGTCTCGGCGACGGTCTCGGACGTTCGAGGGACGATCGCGCGCGGACGGGAGCGCCTCGGCGCGACCGGCCGGCGGACGATCTTGTTCCTGGACGAGATCCATCGCTTCAACAAAGCGCAGCAGGACGCACTCCTGCCGGCCGTCGAGGAGGGCATCGTCACGCTGATCGGGGCGACGACCGAGAACCCGTACTTCGAGGTGAATTCGGCCTTGCTCTCGAGAACCCAGATCTACGAGCTCCAGCCACTTTCGGAAGGGGACCTGGTGACTGTCACACGCCGGGGTGCGGCGGAGCTCGACGCCGAGGTGCCGGACGACATCGTGGAGCTGATCGCTCGCCGGGCAGGCGGGGATGCGCGAAACGCGCTCAACATCCTCGAGCTGGCCGTGCAGACCGCGCGAGCCGAGGGTGGCGCGATCAGCGAAGAGCACGTCGAGGACGCCGCTCGCAAGCGGCCGCTCGTCTACGACAAGGGCGGCGACGCGCACTACGACTTCATCTCTGCGTTCATCAAGTCGATGCGCGGCTCCGATCCCGACGCGTCGCTCTACTACCTCGCAGCGATGCTCGAGGGCGGTGAGGATGCCCGCTACATCGCCCGCCGAATGATCGTCCTCGCCTCCGAGGACATCGGCAACGCCGACCCGCGGGCGCTACAGGTCGCCGTCGCGGCCGCGCACGCCGTCGAGCATGTCGGTCTCCCGGAAGCACGGCTGAACCTCGCCCAGGCTGCGATCTACCTCGCTCGGGCGCCGAAGTCGAATGCCGTGATCGAGGCGTTGAACGAGGCGCAGAAGGACGTCCGTGAGCACGGTCATCTCCGGCCGCCTGGGCCGCTCCGTGACGCGAGCTACTACCACGCGAAGAAGCTGGGGCGGGGGCAGGGTTACGTCTATCCGCACTCCGACCCGCGCGGCTTCGAGGTCGACCACCTGCCCGACGAGCTGAAGGGCCGGCGGTACTATCGACCGTCCGGTTCAGGCGAGGAGAAGGGGGAGGACGATGGCGGTTGAGCGCAGCGCAAGCGCGGTCTGGGAAGGCGACCTCATGGGCGGCTCCGGCACGGTCTCGACACAGAGCGGGGTGGTCGACAACGCGACGGTCACGTGGAAGGCGCGGGCTGAGCAGGCGGACGAGAACACGAGCCCGGAGGAGCTGATCGCGGCCGCGCATGCGACCTGCGTCTCCATGGCGCTCGCGAACGGTCTCGCTCAGGCGGGCACGCCTCCGCAGAGGCTCGAGAGCGAGGCGACCGCGACCTTCGACCAGACTCCTGACGGGTTCCGGATGACGACGATGCGCCTCTCGATCCGCGGCCAGGTCGACGGCGTCGACGACGAGGCATTCCGCAAGGCGGCCGAGGACGCCAGGGAGAACTGCCCGGTCTCTCAGGCGCTCAAGGGAAACGTCGAGGTCACGCTCGACGCAAGCCTGGCCTAGTCCGAGCCGCGAAGAATCCTGGCGGCGGCCATCTCCCCGAACGGGCCGCCCATGGAGCGGTAGGCGGCCGCGGCCCGCTCGACGTCAAATTCCGTGCGCCGGAACTCGAAGTCGCCGTCCCACGTCGCCCACGCCGCGCGAGCGTCGCCGTCCAGCGGCATCCCGACGCTGCCCGGGTTGACGAGATCGGTGTTCCCTGGCCCCGCCCGCCGGAACTGCTGGTGGCTGTGGCCGAACACGATCGTCCGGTCATGCTCGCCCGAAAGGAGGCGCTCCTCGCCCTCCTGCGGCAGCGGCGCGAAGCTGTCGTCATCCGAGAGCGGCGAGCCGTGGACATAGAGGGCGCCGTCCAGCTCTGCCCGCTCGGGCAGACGGTAGAGCCAGTCGACTACCTCTTCGGGGATTTGGCCGCTGAAGCGCTCGTAGACCTCCATGACCTCGGGGCGGTCCACCGGCGGCTCCCGGAGCCAGCGTTCGCCGTTCCCGCGGATCCACGTGGCGTTCGGCAGGTCACGGAGACGCTTGAGCGTCTCGAGCGGCGTCGGGCTCGGCGTCCCGTAGTCGCCGCCGAGGAGATAGCGATCCGCGCCGGCCTCGGCTGCCTCCGCGAGCACCTCGTCGAGCGCCGCGGTGTTCCCGTGGATGTCGTACAGGACCGCCAGCACGGCGACGCCGTTAGTCCGTCCGGATCACGGCGAAGAGGTTGCGCTCACACAGCCGGCCCGCAGGATCGAACGCCCGGTGGAAGCCGAGGTGCTCGATTCGCGAGCCCGCGCACGTCTCGGCGAGATAGCTCGTCAGCCACGAGCGAGCGTCCGGCGTCATCGCAGGGAGCCGGAAGTCGGGGGTCATCTCGGACTCGCCGGTGTCGAAGAGCATCAGTTTCCGGGCGTGCTGCCAGATCGCCGCGAGCATTCCGGTCGCCTGGCTCAGCCCGTGTGAGCGGACGAAGTGATGCCAGACGGAGAGGCAGAGGACGCAATCGGCGTCGGGAAGCGTGAAGGCGTTCTCGGGAGTGACCTCCAGCGCGAGAACGCCGACGTTGTGGTTCCCCGTCTTCCTGGCGGCAAGCAGTGCTGTGCGGTAGTTGCTCGGCATGTTCTCGACCGCGATCGTCGGAATGCCGGCGGCTCCGAGCATGAGCGAGAAGTACCCCTCGCACGCCCCAATGTCGACCGCGCTCTCGACACGGTGCGCCTCGACGACCGGAAGCATCGCCGCCCAACGCGACTCAGTGCCCGCGCCGCGCGCCGCACGTGCGGGAACGCCCGGAACCGGTTGATAGAGGCCGTTGGGCAATGTGTCGATCCGAAACCGCAAGCGGTCGATGACGTCGTCGATCGCTTCGAAGGTCTGCTTCGTCACGATCGGACGGAGAACGCGCTTCAGGAGCGGCCAGCGGCGCGCCGAAGCGTCTCGTTGGGCCGGCGGCGCGAACGCGCGCTCGTACGCGCGAACCGTCGCCGTTCCCACCAGTAGGCCGCCGACCACTGCGACGAGGGGGACATCCTCGTCGAGGACCCCCAACCACACAAGAAAGACAGCTGCGACACCCGCTGACAGCAAGAGCATCGAGAAGCGACGAAGGGCGGCGCCGGTGATCATCGAGGACGCGAAGAGGCCGACTATCAGCGGGCGGGGCTTCTCGGTCTCCTGTACGAAGATCACGCTGAGGCTCGCGAGGTAGACCAGGGAGACCCCGGCAGAGAAGAGCCAGAGCGGCGACCGTAAACCGATCATCGCAGCAGCCCGACAGGCCCGTCGAGTCGAGCCATCACTGAGAGATATTCCCCCGCAGGCGGATCACTAGCCACGGGAGCTGACCCCGTCGCCGATGCCGGCTTGCCGGCGTCGGCTCACGTCGGCCCTTCGCTGGGAGCAGAATCGAGCGAAGTCGTCATGCCTCCGCGAAGCGGAGGCGGACTTCGCTCGATGATGGCGAGGGCCGGAATCGAACCGGCGACACCACGGTTTTCAGCCGTGTGCTCTACCAACTGAGCTACCTCGCCCGAGACGGCCAGTGTAGCCATGCGCACGCGAAAAAAGGACGTCCGGACCGGTGCAACCGCGTCGCGAACGTCCTCTTGACCGAGACCCTAGTCGCGCTCGGGCCGGCGGGCAACCACGGCCGTGCCCCGGCCTGCCGCAATTTCCGCAAAGTCCGTGAAGCCTTGGCGTTCCAGCTCCCGCCGCAAACGGTCCGGCTCGACCCAGATCGGGGTTTCCGGCCCAGAGGAGTAGGCGAAGAGCGTCCAACCGCCGGGCCGAAGCACTCGGGCGACTTCGTCCGGAAACGGGATCATGTTCGCGTGCGCGACGAGGTCGAACGACTCGTCGGCAAACGGGAGCTCGGCGGCGTCTCCCTCCACGAACGTCGCCTCGGGAACGAACCTGCGCGCCTCCTCGAGCATCGCCGTGGACACGTCCACTCCCACGACGTCGGCCGTTGGAAAGCGCTGCCGGATCGCCCTCACGCCGGCCCCGGTTCCGGTGCCGACGTCGAGCGCGCGTTCGACCGGACCGGGAACGCGCGCGATCGCCGCCTCGTAGGGCGCCAGCGTGTCCTCGAGCCGCATCCCCTCCCAGACCGGCGCGATCCGGTCGAACTGACGCCGCATCAGCGGTCGAAACAGCGGCCACAGGCGAGGCCAGCGCACGACGACGTTCGTCGCAAGCCGCGCGAAGCGCTGTCCGAGCACTACTCCGGGTCGACCCGTAGCCGCACCTCGGTACCGGCTCGCACGCCGAAGGTCTGAGCCGCATTACCGCGGGAGATCGCTAGGGCGATGTTCCGGTAGGCGTCCTCGTAGAGGACGATGTCCCCGACACCGGCCTCGGCGAAAGCCCGGGCCGCGAGCGCGTAGAAGCGATCCATCGCGAGCTCGACCTCGACTCGACGCCCGGGCACGATCCCGAGCGGCTCGAGCTGGTCCGCATGGACGTTCAGCTGGATGTTTCCGAAGCGGTCGACGTAGAGGCACCGCGCCCGGATGCGGCGCTCGCCGATCTCCGGTTGCGGAATCTCGAGCCGGACGAGTGAGTCGGTGTCGACTGACTCCCCGAGCCTCGCTGGATCGAGTCCGGTCGAGAGGTGTGCCGCGGCGGGAGCGAAGACGTCGCGGCCGTGGAAGGTCGCCGAGACCGGCTCGAGCGCGTAGCTCCGGTTCGTGATGTCGTAGGCGGCCACGACGCCGCCGAGCCGCTCGGCGGCGGGAACCAGCAGCCCGTTGTCGGGGCCGACGAGCAGCCGCCCATCCCCGGTGCGGACGACGAGCGCCCGTCTCGGAGTGCCCACATCGGGATCGACGACGGCGAGGTGAACGCCCTCCGGCATGTAGGGAAGCGTGTTCGCGAGCACGAGCGCGCCCTGGAGAATGCTTTGCGGCTCGATCCCGTGCGTGATGTCGATCACGTCCGCCTCCGGCGCGATTCGCTTGATCACGCCGCGACAGGTGCCGGCGAAGTCGTCCTCGACACCGAAGTCGGACAGGAACGTGACGAACACGTCGGCCGAGACGCTAACGCGTCGCTCTGATCACGGCGTCGACTAGGCCGTCGAGGTCATGGGTGGATGCCTCCTCGAGCACGTCGACTTCCGCTTCGGTAGCCGCTTTCGTCGTCTCGGGGCCGATCGAGACGACGGGCACTCCGAGCTCGAGGGCGGCGAGCGCCCGCGCTGCCGAGGGGGACGCGACGACCGCGAGATCCGCGTGCAGGGGCTTGTCGGGGATGAGCTCCCGAGTGCGGTACAACGGCTGGAAGTCGGCGCCGAGCTCGTCCACGAGCAGCCGGCGCGCGCCCTCCGCTCCGGCGAAGAGGACCCGGCCGGCAGGCCGCGGTAGGGCCTCCAGGAGGCCTTCCTGCGTCGAGACCGGCGGAACCAGGTCGGCGCCGCCGAGCCCTTCGGCAGTGGCCCGCCCAATCGCTGCCACGTTGCCTGGCCGCCCGCGCCCCCGGCGCCGCAGCTCGCGGGCGCCGGTCACGCTCGTCACGATTACCCAGTCGTACCCTCCGAGGTCGATGGGGTCGTCGCCGAGCGGCTCCACTGCGATCAGCGGCTCGCAGACGACCTCGTGGCCGAGGTCTCGGAGCCGCGCGGCGAGCTGCTCGTTGCGCCCCTCCGGCCTCGTGAGGAGGATCCTCAAGGAACGAGGGCCACGAGCTCGGCTGCGAGTGCCGCCGGATCGTCGCCGGATCGTCGCTCGAGCCAGCTCCCGTCCTCGGCGGAGACCAGCGCAGTCAGCGTCGTTCCATCGTGGTGAGCGGCGACCGGGGCGAGGCAGCCCCCGCCGATGGCGGCGACGCACACCCGTTCCGCCTCGACCCGCCGCCTGGTCTCGGCATCGTCGGCTTGGGCAACCTTCGTCTCCTCGCCCTCGCGAACCTGAAGCGCAAGCGCGCCCTGGCCGGCCTCGGGCAGCACCTCCTCGGGCTCGAGACGACGGTCGATCTCGTCGGAGAGCCCGAGCCGGTCGAGACCGCAGGCGGCGAGGACGACTGCATCCAGACCCCGCTCGCCACGCTTGCGCAGCCTCGTGTCGATGTTCCCGCGGAGCGGCTCGATCCGAAGCTCCGGCTCGAGGGCGAGAAGCTGGGCGCGGCGGCGGATCGACGCCGTGCCGATCCGGAGCCCGGCCCTGAGCTCCGCGACGCCGCAGAGCGCGTCTCGCGCGTCCTCGCGCTCCAGGTAGGCGCCTACGACGAGACCCGTCGTGTCCGTGGAGGTCATGTCCTTCGCAGAGTGGACAGCGACGTCGATGCGACCCTGCAGCAGCGACTCCTCGAGCTCCTTCACGAAGACCCCCCGGCTGCCTATCTCTCCGAAGGGTTTGCTGCGGTCGCGGTCACCGGCCGTGGTGACCGGCACGATCGCGAATTCCACGCCCGGCACGCGCAGGCGCTCGATCGCGAGCTCCGCCTGCCTCAGCGCGAGGCGGCTACCCCTCGAGCCGATTCTCAGGACCACGACGCTCCTCGGCCGCCGCCTCCTTCAGACGCACGATCGGCTCGTGCAGGAGCTTGTTGACGATCTGGCTCGTGAGCGACTCGACGGCGTCGCGCTCTCGTTCGGAGAGCCCCGCGAGCCGGCCGCTCGCCTTCGCCAGCTCGCCCCGACGGATCGCCTCCGCGCGTTCCCGGATCGCCGCGATCACGGGCACGACGTCGCGGGTCGCGAGCCAGTCGCGGAAACGCTCGGCCTCCCCGACCGCGATCGCCTCGGCCTTCGCAAACTCGGCCTCACGGCCCTGAAGCGTCTCCTGGACGACCGCCTCGAGATCGTCGATGTCGTAGAGGTAGCAGTCCGGGAGCTCGTTGATCGTGGGGTCGAGATCCCTCGGCACGGCTAGGTCGATCAGCAGCAGCGGGCGTCCTTTTCGAGCCCGCAAGGCACTCGCGACGTCGTTCTTGGTTAGAACGACGTCCGGCGAGCCCGTCGAGGAGACGAGGATGTCCGCCGTCTCGGCGACCTCGGCGACGCGCTCGAGCGGGATGGCCTCGCCGCCGAGCTGCTCTGCCAGTAGCCGGCCCCGCGAGGTCGTCCGGTTGGCCACGAACGAAAGCGTGGCGCCGCGTTTGACCAGCCGCCGCGCCGCCAGCGCCCCGATCTTGCCGGCGCCGACGATCGCGATCTGCGAGCCCTCGAGGTCGCCGAAGACCTGCGCCGCGAGCGCCGCCGCGGCCGACGAGGTCGTGCCCGGGCTCTCGGCGATCGCCGTGTCGGTCCGCACTTTCTTGCCGGCGTGCAGCGCGTCGCGGAAGAGCCGGTCGAGCATCGGCCCCACGCTCCCGCGTTCGTATGCCGTCCGCACCTGACCGAGGATCTCTCCCTCACCGGGAACGAGCGAGTCGAGCCCCGCCGCGACGCGGAAGAGATGGACGGCTGCTGCTTCCTGTTGCTTGCGATAGAGGTACGGCTCGAGCTCG
>DASSCT010000091.1:0-2450 GCA_035697545.1 Gaiellaceae bacterium
GCGCGGGGCTTCGCGCTCGCGCCGCGCCTCCCCGTCTACCCGGAGTACGTCTCCGACGCGTGGATCGACCCGAGCGTCCTGCCGCACCTCCTCCGCGTCGCCGACGCGGAGGGCCTCGCCCGTGACGACCGCTGGGCCGCCGGATCCCACACCGCGCTCCCCTTCACGCCGCGCAACGCGCTCCCGGTCGACACCCGGGACGAGCTCGGTGAGGACGAGATCGTCCGCCTCTTCGCGGCCCGCGGAGAGGAGCTGCAGCGCGTCTTCGCGGCGGCGAACGCACTGCGCCGAGAGGTCAACGGCGACACCGTCACCTACGTCGTCACCCGCAACGTCAACTACACGAACGTCTGCTACTTCCGCTGTGGCTTCTGCGCCTTCTCCAAGGGCCGGCTGGCAGCGAACCTTCGCGGCAAGCCCTATCTCGTGCCGCTAGACGAGATCGTCCGGCGGGCGCAGGAGGCCTGGGATCGCGGCGCGGTCGAGATCTGCCTCCAGGGCGGCATCCACCCCGGCTTCACCGGCGAGACCTACCTCGAGATCTGCCGCGCGCTGAAGGCGGCGCTGCCGGATCTGCATGTCCACGCCTTTTCGGCGCTCGAGGTCTGGCAAGGCGCTGCGACGCTGCGGCTCCCACTCGCGGACTACCTCGAGGAGCTCCGCGATGCCGGTCTCGCCTCGCTGCCCGGAACCGCGGCCGAGGTGCTGGACGACGAGGTCCGACGGATCATCTGCCCGGACAAGGTCACGACAGCCCAGTGGCTCTACGTTCACGACACCGCCCACCGCGTCGGGCTCCGCTCGACGACGACGATCATGTACGGGCACGTCGACGGCCCGCGGAGCTGGGCGCGGCACCTGATCGCGCTGCGCGACCAGCAACGCCGCTCCGGCGGTTTCACGGAGTTCGTCCCGCTGCCCTTCGTGCACATGGAGGCGCCGATCTACCTGAAGGGAAAGGCGCGTCCGGGGCCGACGTTCCGCGAGGCGCTGCTCATGCACGCCGTCGCGCGGCTCGCGCTCCATCCCTGGATCACGAACATCCAGGCTTCGTGGGTCAAGCTCGGGGTCGAGGGCGGTCAGGCGACGCTACGGGCAGGAGCGAACGACCTCGGCGGGACGCTCATGAACGAGTCGATCTCGCGTGCCGCCGGCGCCGACCACGGCCAGGAACTGCCGCCGGAGGCGATGGAGGCGGCGATCCGAGGGATCGGGCGCATCCCCAAGCAGCGCACGACGCTCTACGGCGACCCGCCGGCGGACCGCATCGCAGCCTCCTTCGGCGCGTTGCCCCTCGCAGAGCCGCTCAACCCGCCCGTGAACGAGGCCGGGCTCCGGCCGCCTCCGAGGCTCGTCCGACCCGGCCTCGTCGAACGCGTCCCTGCGTAGCGAGCTCTAGCTCGGCCACGCGAAGTCGTCCGGCACGCCGCGGGCATCACCCGGGCCGGTGTGGGGAGCGCCGACCTTGACGAAGATCGCGTCTTCGTCCCCGACGGCGCGAAGCGCGCGCGGCGTCTCCGGCGGCACGCGGACTGCCGTCCAGGGCTCGAGCTCGACCACCTCGTTGTCCCCGACGAGGACCTCCGCTCGGCCAGAAACAAGCAGGTAGATCTCCTCCTGCCGGTTGTGGGTGTGCCCTTCCGCGGCGAAGCCGGGGCTGTAGCGCGCGAAGCTAACTCCACAGTGCTCGCAGCCGAGGTCGTTTCGCAGGAATCGGACCTCGAACTGCTCCGGATTGTGGCCCAGATTGGCCGACTGGTCGGGGACGTCCGAGACCTTCACGACCGTGTACTCCGCCATGCGCGCTCCTTTCGAGAGGTTTCCCCGACGCTACACCGGTGGTATTGTCAGAAGCAATGAAGGAACTGCTCGAGTAGTCCAGGGAGCAAACGCGGCGGCGCCGCGAGAGCTCCCCCTGGCCTCTCGAAATGAGAGGCTTTTTTGTACGCGGAGACGGTGATGGAGCGATACGACCCCAAGACGATCGAACCGAAGTGGCGGCAGGTGTGGGAGGCCGAACGCGTCTTCGAGACGCCCAATCCTGCGCCCGGCGAGCCGGCGGACGATCGGCACTGGTACCAGCTCGAGATGCTGCCGTACCCGTCCGGGACCCTGCACATGGGGCATGTCCTGAACTACACGATGGGCGACGTCGCCACGCATGTCCGCCGGCGAAGGGGCTTCAAGGTCCTGCGTCCCATGGGCTTCGACTCGTTCGGTCTGCCGGCGGAGAACGCGGCGATCACCGAAGGTGGCCATCCGCGCGAGATCACCGAGCGCAACATCGCCGCGATCAGGGAACAGATGAAGCGCCTGGGCTGGGCGATCGACTGGCAGCGCGAGGTCTCGGCGCACGAGGTCGAGTACTACCGCTGGACGCAGTGGATCTTCCTCAAGTTCTTCGAGCGCGGGCTCGCCTACCGCGCGGCGGCGCCGGTCAACTGGTGCCC
>DASSCT010000092.1:0-4320 GCA_035697545.1 Gaiellaceae bacterium
GGCGAGCCAGATCTGGTACGGCGGCGGTGGGCCGCCCTCGTACGCCTGGGTCCGCGTCGGCGCCGATGCGCGCGCGGCCGTCCTCACGGCCATGCAGGACATCGGCACCGGCACGGCGACGGCCATGGCGCAGATCGCCGCGGAGGAGCTAGGTCTGCCGCTCGAGCGGGTCGACCTCGTCCTGGGAGACTCGGCGCGCGGGCCGTACGCGTCGATCTCGGCCGGTTCTTCGACGACGCCCTCGATGGGCCCTGCCGTTCGCGCCGCGGCCGCCGACGCCGCTCGGCAGATCCTGGAGATCGCTGCACAGCGATTCGACCTCGAGCCGGGCCGCCTGTCGCTCCAGGGCGGCAAGATCATTTCTGCCGACGGCGGTTCCTGGCCGGTCGAGGAGATCACGGGCCTGCTCGAGTCGGGACAGATCCTCGGGCAGGGCTCCCGCGGCCCCAACCCGACAGGGATGCGGGTCCTGACCTTCGGCGTCCAGGTGGCCGAGGTCGCAGTGGACGTCGAGACCGGCGAGGTCCGGGTCGGCCGGATCGTCGCGATCCACGACGTCGGACGTGTCATCAACCCCCTCGGCGCCTCGAGCCAGGTCGAGGGCGGCGTCATCCAGGGGCTCGGGCACACGCTCTCGGAGGAGCGGCTGCTCGATCCTCGAACCGGTGGCGTCCTCACGCAGACGCTCGACAGCTATCGGATGCCGACGATCGCCGACATCCCCGAGATCGTCACCGACCTGATCGATGCCCCGGACGAGCACCTCACCAACCTTGGCTCGAAAGGTCTGGGCGAGCCGCCGATCGTTCCGACCGCGGCCGCGATCGCGAATGCCATTCGCGACGCAACCGGTGCGGACGTCCGCTCACTTCCGATCACGCGCGACGAGCTGCTTCGCGCCCTGCGGGAAGCGCGCGAGCGCACACGCGAGCCCGTTGGAGCTCCTGCGGCCTGATTCCATCGAGGCGGCGAGCTCGATGCTCGTTGACGGCTCGGTGATCCTCGCGGGCGGAACCGAGGTCGTGCCTCAGCTCCGGGACGGCATCCTCGAAGCGAAGCGGCTCGTCCAGGTCGGCGATGTGGTCCCGCGGGGCATCGACGAAGGCCGCATCGGCGCAGGGACCACGCTGGCGGAGCTCGAAGCAGACGCGCAGATCCCGGACGCGCTGCGCGAGGCTTGCCGGCTCTCCGCCTCGCCGCAGCTGCGGGCGATGGGGACGATCGGCGGCAACCTGCTGCAGGCGACACGCTGCTGGTACTGGCGGTTGCAATATCCCTGCCGGCTTCACGGCGGCACCCGCTGTTTCGCGCGCGAGGGCATTCACCGGGAACACGCGATCTTCGGCAACGACTTCTGCGCCTCGGCGCATCCCTCCGATCCTGCGGCGGCGCTCCTGACTCTGGGGACGGTCCTGCGGACGAACCGCCGCGAGCTGCCGATCGCCGAGCTCTACCGACTCCCGACGGACGACGACCGCTCGACGACGACGCTCGAGGACGGCGAGCTCATCCTGGAGCTCCGGTACGAGGAACCGCTCGCCTCGACCTACTTGAAGGCGATGGACCGGCAGGCCTGGTCGTTCGCGATCGTGGGCGTCGCAGCTGCGCGCTACGAGTCGGGTACCAGGCTGGGGCTGGCCGGCGTCGCGCCGATCCCGTGGGCTCTGGAGGGCAACGCGGCGCTCGAGCAGGCGACCCCGCTGCCGCAGACCGCGTACAAGATCGAGATCGCGACGGCGCTCGTGCGACGGGCCCTGGAGGCGGTCGCATGAAGCGTGCAGCGGCGGCCCTGGCGGTCGTCGCGCTCGTTGCCGGTTGCGGCGGCGGGGACTCCGAGCCGGCCGCGGAGTCGTGTAACACGGTGATCACCAGTCCAGACGCGGCGCCGGACATCACGCCGCTCCCGTCTGGGGATTACTCGATCGAGTTCGAGACGACCAAGGGCAACTTCACCGTGGACATCGACGAGGAGCTGTCGCCCTGTAACGGAAGTTCGATGCTGCAGCTCGCCAAGATGGGCTTCTTCGACGGGGTCGTCTTCCACCGGATCGTGCCCGGCTTCGTGATCCAGGCAGGGCAATCCCCGAAGACGGCGGACGGTGGGCCCGGTTATACGACGGTCGACACGCCGCCCGAGGACACGGAGTACTCGAAGGGCGTCGTCGCGATGGCCAAGACCGAAGGCGACGCGCCCGGAACGGGCGGCAGCCAGTTCTTCGTCGTCACCGGCGACAGCGTCACGCTTCCGCCGGACTATGCGCCCATCGGGAAAGTCACCGAGGGCATGGACGTGGTCGAGAAGATCGGCAAGCTCGGGGACCGAACGACGCAGCAGCCGACCGAGAAGGTCGTGATCGAGCACGCGAAGGCCTCCGGGCTCTAGATGATCGCCGCGGTTGTGCTCGCCGCCGGAGCCGGGACCCGCTTCGGCGGCCCCAAGCAGCGACTCCTCCTTCCCGGCGTGCTCGCGGCACTCCGGGCCAGCTCGGTCGACGAGCTCGTCGTCGTCGCCGGCGCGTACCCGCTCGACATGGACGCGCCGGTGGTCGAATGCCCGGACTGGGAGCTCGGGCCCGGCGCTTCGCTTCGCTGCGGCCTGAACGCGCTCCCGCCGGACGCAGAGGCCACGGTCGTTGTCCTCGCCGACGGGCCCGACCTCGCTCCGGCCGCGGTCGACCGCGTCATCGAGGCCTGGCGCGGCGGGGCGGGCGAGATCCTCGCGGCGTCGTACGGCGGCGAGCGCGGCCATCCGGTGCTACTGGGAAGGAGCGTCTGGGGCCGAATCCCGGATGAGGGAGCACGAGTGTTCGAGCCGGTTCTCGTCGCGTGCGACGACCTCGGCCCGCCTGGCGACGTCGACCGGCCGGATCAGCTTCTTCCTACAGAGGGGTTCTGAGCGCCGACAGCTTCGCCTTCAACTCGGGCGACATCGGCTCCGCGATGGCGAGCCGGACGAAGCGACGGAACTCGGCCTCGAACCGGTAGCGCTTCCGGCAGTACGCGCAGCCGTCGAGGTGCTCCTCGGCCTCGAGCCGCTCCTCCTCGGTGAGGACACGATCGAGGTACGGCTGCATCATCTGCTCGCACTTCTCGCAGGGATCCAAGGCGAACCCCGACATCAGCTCTCCTCCACCGCCGATTCGGCGAGGTTCCTCTTGAGCGCCCGCCGGCCTCGATGCAGCCGCGACATCACCGTGCCGATCGGGATGTCGAGGATCTGCGCGGCATCGCTGTAGCTGAAATCGGCGAGATCGACGAGCAGGACGACGTCGCGGAAGTCGTGGGGCAGATCGGCGAGCGCCGTCACAGCGTCATTCTGAGAGAGCCGCTCGACGACGCGCCGCTCGTCGGCGTTTCCATCACCCGCCGACTCCTCCAACCGGTTGTAGAGGAAGTAGTCGTTCTCCTCGAGCGGCTGCTGGTCGGGCGTGCGTTGGATCTTCCGGCCGCGGTCGATGTTCAGGTTGGTGAGGATGCGGAAGAGCCAGGCGCGGAGGTTCGTCCCAGGCTCGAAGGAGCGCCACGCGCGAAAGGCCCGTGCGTAGGTGTCCTGGACGAGGTCCTCGGCCTCCTCACGGGAACCGGCCAGTCGCCTCGCCACCTGATAGACCTGATCCGACAGCTCCAATGCCTCCTCTTCGAAGCGCACGCGGTCGCGGGCGCCTTCTGCCAGCTGCCTCGGAGAGCTCTCGGGCTTGGGATCGCTCACTCGCTCGACCGTAGCAGCCGTGCGGAGATGGAAACGACCTGCGTGTGGCCTCTATTCCGGGCGCTGACGGAAACCGGCGCCGTCAAGGGCGGCGACGAGTCGATCGCGGTCGGTGAGCTCGTCGTCCCAGTGGAGCGTGACCTGGCCCATGAGGTTCGCCGTCGCGAACTCGAGCCCGTCCTGGCCGCGGAGCGCAGCAGCAAGGCGATTGACGCAGCGCTCGCAGCGAATCCCCGTCACGTCGAAGGTCTCGATTTGGACGGCCATGTTCGCGCCACGATATCTGCGGTCGCCGCCCGAGGATCCCCCATCGCGAGCTGTCGCGCCGCCTCGCATGTCGTCGGATCGAGGTTCGGCGGATCGACCGGAAGCTCCGCGAAGAGCTTCGGTATGGAGAAGAGCCGTCCGTCGTGGATCAGCTGTGCTTCGGGCCCGAAGCGGGCCGCCGCCCAGCGGTTCTGCTCGTAGATCCCCCGGTCGGCCGGCTCGGAGGCCGGATGCTCGAGCGCCCACTCGCACAGCCTGCGGAGGAGCGCGATGAACCCGGCGGTCACCTCGAGGGCCGTCGGCTGGTCCGGCATGCGCACCTCGAGCGTTCCGAAGTTCGGGTG
>DASSCT010000093.1:0-3020 GCA_035697545.1 Gaiellaceae bacterium
GAACAGCGTGTCGATCCCGTGCTCCTCGCAGGCGTCCGCGAGCGCGACCCACTCGTCCCAGGAGACGCCCTCCTGGCCCTCGACCATCAAGGCGACGCGCACGCCGGGAAGGTAAACCACACGGATGCGGCTGAACGCCTATCTCGCGCGCTCGGGCGTGGCCTCGCGTCGGAAGGCGGACGAACTGATCAAGGCAGGCCGGGTGAGCGTGAACGGCGAGCCGGGTCAGCTGAACACGTTCGTCGAGAGCGGCGATCGCGTCGAGGTCGACGGGCGCGAAGTTTCGGCACAGCGGCTGGCCTATCTGCTCCTGCACAAGCCGGCAGGGGTGGTGACGACGGCGAGCGACCCTCAGGGCCGACCGACGGTCGTCGGGGTGGTCACGCGCGACGTGCGCGTCGTTCCGGTGGGGCGACTGGACGTCGACACGACGGGCGCGCTGGTCCTAACGAACGACGGCGAGCTGGCGCACCGGCTGGCTCACCCGAAGTACGAGGTCGAGAAGGTCTACGAGGCCGAGGTCGAGGGCGAGCCGTCCGATGAGACGCTACGGCGCCTCGCCCAGGGCTTGAAGCTCGAGGACGGCGTGACCGCCCCGGCCGAGGTGCGCCGCCTCGGCCCGTCCACGATCGAGCTCTCGATCCACGAGGGCCGGAATCGGCAGGTGCGGCGCATGCTGGAAGCGGTCGGCCATCCGGTCCGCGCTCTTCATCGCAGTCGTTACGCGGGCCTCACGCTGGAAGGACTCGCGCCCGGCGCCTGGCGCGCGCTGACGCCCTCGGAAGTCGAACGCCTCGCCGGCGCTACTCGTACCAGGCCAGCACGGCGACGATGACGTAGAGCGCGACGAGCGCCCAGCCCTCGAACATCACCGCCTCGCCGTCGCCCGTGATTTGCCAGATCGCGAACGCCGTGAGCGCGATCGCGCCGATGTAGACCGGCCCGAGCACGAAGGTCAGCCGGTGCTCGAAGAAGAGCGACGTGAGCACGAGCGCCGGGAAGACCAGGACGGCGATCTGCGCCACCGAGTTCTTGATCACGGAAATCGCGAGGTCGCTCTGACCTTTCGCGGCGAGGGTGATCCCGACCACGTTCTCGACTGCGTTGCCCGCGATCGCCACGATGACGAGGCCCGTGAACGCTTTGGAGATCCCGAGCGCGTCGACCGCGGGATCGAGCGCCTCCACGAACCAGTCGGAAACGAACGCGGCGGCGACGCCGGCGCCCGCGAGGAGCGCGACGGCGGTCTGGAACGGCAGCTTTGGCCGGGCGCCGCCCTCGTACGCCGGCTCGACGGGCTCGTCCGAGCGGAGGTACGCCCACAGCCACGTGCTGTAGACGGCGAGGAGGCAGACCGCGCCGATCGCGGAAATCGCCACCTGGTGCTGGCTCGCGCGGTCGCCGACCGTGTTGGAGAGCCCGAGGATCACGATGATGAAGACGGCCAGCATCAGCAGCGTGGCCGTGTCGTTCGGAAGCCGACGCCGGAAGCGCATCACGCCGTCCGGTGCCGCCCGTGCCCCGGCGACGATCGCCAAGCCGAGCACGAGCAGCGCGTTCGCGAGCAGCGAGCCGACGATCGACGTCCGGGCGACGACGACCTCTCCGGCGGACAGCGCGAAGAGGACGATGAAGAGCTCGGGCAGGTTGCCGAGCGTGGACTGGAGCGCTCCCGTGACCGCGGGCCCGAAGCGCTCACCGACCGCTTCCGTGGCCACCGAGATCACCCAGGCGAGCCCGGCAAGCGCGACGCCTGCGACGGCGAACGTGAGCACCGGCTCGGCATCGAGAAAGTGGAGCGCACCGGCCGCGAGCGTGGCGATGGCGGCGCCGGCGAGGACAGCGTTACGGCTCGACAAACCCCATGCGCTCGTACATCGCCCGGAGTGGGGGAGCGGACTCCTCGCGGGCCTTGTCGGCGCCGAGTCGAAGCAGCCGCTGGAGCTCGTCCGGATTCGTTCGCAGCTCCTCGTAGCGCGTCTGAATCGGCTCGAAGAGCGCGACGACGGCTTCACCGACGTCCTCCTTGAACTGCCCGTAGCCGGCTCCGTCGTAGTGGGACTCGATCGCCTCCGGCGGCTCGCCGGTGGCCACGGACATGATGTCGATGAGGTTCGAGATCCCGGGTTTGTCGGCGGCGCGCACGACGTCTCGGCCGGAGTCCGTCACGGCCGTCTTGAACTTCCTCCGCACGACGTCCGGCGGATCGAGGACGAGGACCGTGCCCTGCGCAGTTCCGCCGGTCGTCGACATCTTATTCTCGGGCTCCTGGAGATCCATGATGCGGGCCCCGACCTCCGCGAAGACGGCGCGCGGCACCTTCAGCGTCTCGCCGTAGCGCGCGTTGAAGCGCTGGGCGACGTCGCGCGCCAGCTCGAGGTGCTGCCGCTGGTCATCGCCGATCGGGACGATGTCGGTCTCGTACAGGACGATGTCGGCCACCTGGAGCGCCGGGTAGGTGAAGAGACCCGCCGAGACGAACTCCTGCTGCTCGGACTTCTCCTTGAACTGCGTCATCCGGCGAAGCTCGCCGAAGCTCGTGACCGAGCCGAGCAGCCAAGCGGCCTCGGCGTGTGCCGTCACGTGGCTCTGCACGAAGACCGTCGAGCGCTGGGGGTCGAGCCCGCTGGCGAAGAGGAGCGCGGCGAGCGACAGCGTCGACTCGCGCAGATCGTCGGGGTCGTAGGCGGTCGTGATCGAGTGCAGGTCGACGATGCAGAAGAACGCGTCGCCCTGCTCCTGGGTCGCCACGTACTGGCGGATTGCGCCGATGTAGTTCCCGAGGTGCTTCGAGCCCGTGGGTTGGATGCCGGAGAAGATCCTCATCGTCCTCGATTATCCCAACGCCCTTGCGGGCTCCCCTATTGCGGAGCGCAGGGAGCGGACGTAATCGCGGAGCGCCGCCGGGCCCTCCTCGGCGACCTCCACCGCGCGCGTGCCGACGACGATCCCGTCCGCCAGCTCGGCCGCCGCGCGGGCGTGCTCCGGCGTCGAGATGCCGAAGCCGGCGTAGAGCGGGA
>DASSCT010000094.1:0-3350 GCA_035697545.1 Gaiellaceae bacterium
AAGGTCGAGTTCCGCGACGGGACGACCGTGCTCGGCCAGGACACGAGCGCGCCCTACTCCTACACGTGGAGAAACGTTCCGCAGGGAAGCCACCTGCTGACTGCCCGCGCTACCGACAACGCAGGCGCGGTCACGGCCAGCAGCCCGGTCGGCATCACTGTGCGCCCGAAGCGCTGAGCGGTGCGCCCAACAAGTAGGGCTTAGGCAGGACCTGAAGCGTCAGGAGTCCGCAGTGGCTCGAGGCGAGGCAGCTCCGTGGAGGGTTCATGGTCTCCAGCTCGGCTGCGGCGGAATCGTGCCTCAGGCGCAGAATCCAAGTAACAACTTGTTACAAGATGTGCGGTAGGCACTGCAAAGCGGCGACTTTCTGCGACCGTCCCTTCACGTAACAAGTTGTTACTAGTCCTGAAGCGCGGGTAGCTCCCCTCCGCCGGGATCGGCGGTCTGGGCTATCGCAGCGACCGGAACGCGTAGAACGAAGGCTTGCGCTGTCCGCGGGCCGACACCACGCCCGACTGCCACCCGGACAGTCGCCGCTCGTCGCGGATGAGGAACCAGACGAACATCTCGACGCGCCGCGTCTTGCGGGCGAGCGCGACGGCCTCGTGCATGTACCTCGCCTGAAGCTTGTACGGGACGCCGAAACGGCGATCGGGCGGGCTGGTCTGGTAGCCGTACTCCGTGATCCAGAGCCGCTTCCTCCCACCGTAGAGCTGGTCGAGCTTCTTGATCAGCACGCCGATGTTCCCGAGCGTGACCGCCTTCTTCGAGCGCGGAACCGTTGTCGGCCGCTCGAAGCGGTTGTTGTAGTACGGGTGGTGTGCATAGGCGTCGAAATGCTTGAGCCCGGCGCGGCGCAGCCAGGTGAGGAACACGAGCGGCGAGGTCGAGGGCCTGGAGCTGCGAGGCGCGTCGTTTCCACGCGGGCCGGTGACGCCGCAGGCAACCTGCTCGCCCTTCAAGTGGGTGGAGTGCACGCCGACCCACACGGCCGAGCAAATCTTGGCGTAGTCGTAGGCGCTCTGAGGGCGCCACTGGCGCTTGACCATCTTCCACTGCGGCTTCAGGAAGACCGGGTTGTTGGGCTCGTTCCAGGCGAGCCAATGACGGATCGCCGGGAGGGCGCGTGCGGGCTCGTCCTCACGCTCTCTGACGAGATATTTGCCGCTGTACCGCCTCGCCGCTGCGTAGGAGAAGAGGCGAAGGTCGGTGACACGCCGCGGCAACCGGTTCTTGGCGCGACCCGCCCAGCGTGGCGTTCCGAAGATCGTCGCGAGGATGCGAACCTTGTTCTGCGCAGCCTTCCTGACGACACTGTCGACCGCCGTCCAGTTGTAGGCCCGATCGGCGGGATCGGCCGGCCTCCTCGGCCGGCGCGAGGCGACCGTCGACCACGGGATGGTGATTCTGACGATCCCGGCGCGCAGGGCCTTCAGCTGGCTGAACGCCCAGACGGTGCGGCCGTAGACCTGCTCGTCATCGTAGAAGCCGACGAGCATGCGAGACCCCGAGGTCCTCTGCGACGCAGAGGCCGTGCTGGAAGCGGACTCTGCCGTCGCGGCCGCCGCGACTGCGACTCCGGCAGCGGCGAGCAGCGCAACAATGGAGAAAGCGATTCGCTTCATCGGTCGGTTCCAAGGTAGCCGTGGTTTCGCCTGCAAGCTTCGATGCTTACCAAGGTTTTACGGGCTTCAAACCTGGAGCGCCTTGACACACCTGACACAAGAACTGTCAAGCTCGTGAACGTGTGCCGATTCGCAGTGCCTGTGCTCGCCTTCCTGTTGCTCGTTTCCGGATGCGGCTCGAACGGGGAGAAAGAGCCACCCTCGGCGAACGAGGTCGAGCAATCGGTGAAGACCGAGCTCGCCACGGGCGGTGACAGCGGACGCGTCGTCGATCTCGGGGCCCCACCGAAGCTCGTGCGCTGCGAAAGAGAAGCCGACCGAAGGAACGGCTGGCGCTGCACCGTCACGCCGACGACGGGCAAGAACGTCCTCTGCCTCGTCGACGTCGACAAGGACGGGAAACCCGTCAAGACCGTTTGCGGGCCGGTCGACAACTAATCCTCCTGGCCCTCGTTGGTCTCGCCATGAGCGGCGCGGGGCACGCCGGGCCCGCTCGACCGGTGGGGATCATCGCCTTCGGCGACTTCGGAGTCGGCGGCCAGACTGAGCGCAGCTTTGGTGCGGCGATCCGCCGCTTCGAGGCTCGGAACCCGGCCGACCTGATCCTTGCGCTCGGGGACAACGACTACACGGAGAGCCCTTCGGCCTTTCACGCGAACTGGGAGGGGAGCTTCGGGTGGACGCGCAGCACGGGCGTCTCCGTTGCGGGAGTCCTCGGCAACCACGACGTGCGCGTGAACGGAGGACGCTACGAGTTCGACGAGCTCGGAATGCCGCGGCGCTACTATCGCCGCGTCGTCGGGCCGGTCGAGCTCTACCTGCTCGACTCCAACTCCCTTGACGCCGCCCAGACGGCCTGGCTGGCTCGGGCGCTTCGCACCTCCAAGGCAAGGTGGAAGCTCGCCGCCTTCCACCATCCGGCGTTCACCTGCGGCACTTACTCCGCGAACCCTGCGGTCGTCGACCGCTGGGTGCCGCTCTTCGAGCGCTACCACGTGCGCCTCGTCCTCAGCGGACACGACCACAACTACCAGCGGTTCGCACCGCTCCGCGGCGTTCGCTACGTCGTCCACGGCGGCGGCAGCCCGACCAAGCTCTACGGGCTGAGCGCATGTCCGCCGGGCTATCCGCGGCGCGTTCGCGGGCGTGTCGAGAACGGATTCCTCTACCTCGTCGTCCGTGCGAACCGGCTCGACGGCTGGGCCGTCAGGCCGGGCGGGCGGCGCATCGATCACTTCGCACTCGCTGGCTAGGATTCGTGGCGATGACCGACCTCGGCACGATGCGCGTGAAGAGCGGCCTCGCCGAGATGCTCAAGGGCGGGGTGATCATGGACGTGACCACCGCGGACCAGGCGCGAATCGCCGAGGACGCGGGCGCCGTCGCGGTGATGGCGCTCGAGCGCGTCCCGGCGGACATCCGCGCCCAGGGCGGCGTCGCGCGCATGGCCGACCCGGACAAGATCGCGGAGATCCAGGAGGCCGTGACGATCCCGGTGATGGCGAAGGCGCGCATCGGGCACTTCGTCGAGGCGCAGATCCTCGAGGCGCTCGAGGTCGACTACATCGACGAGAGCGAGGTGCTGACGCCAGCCGACGAGAAGCACCACATCGACAAGTGGAGCTTCACCGTCCCGTTCGTCTGCGGGTGCCGGAACCTCGGCGAGGCGTTGCGCCGGATCGCCGAGGGCGCGGCCATGATCCGCACGAAGGGCGAGGCCGGCAC
>DASSCT010000095.1:0-2251 GCA_035697545.1 Gaiellaceae bacterium
GAGTAAGGGCCGTGGGAGACCACCACGTTGATAGGCCGGCCGTGGAAGCGCAGCAATGCGTGAAGCGGACCGGTACTAATTGCCCGAGGTCTTGATTTTGAACACGAGCCGATGCCGCTATGGAGTTTTGAAGGTGTGCGCTCAAGCGCCCCTTAACAACTTTCGGCGGTCATAGCGACGGGGGTACACCTCTTCCCATTCCGAACAGAGAAGTTAAGCCCGCCAGCGCCGATGGTACTCGGAGGGCAACCTCCCGGGAGAGTAGGTCGCCGCCGAATTTTCAAGGGCCCTTCGGGGCCCTTTTTTCTGGTCCCCTAGGCCGCGCGAAGACTCTCCGGCCACTCCGGATCGAGCTCGCGCAGGCGTCGGATGCGCTCGTGCACGGGGGGATGCGTGAGGAAAAGCCCGGCGAGGCTTCGCTCCTCGAACGGGTTCACGATGTGCAGGGGCTCCGTCGCCGGGTTTCCGACGAATGAGACAAGCTCGCCGGCTTGCTCGAGGCGCGCGAGCGCATCCGCCAGTCCGTGCGGAGAGTCGCACAGCTCCGCAGCCTGCCGGTCGGCAGCGAACTCACGCCGCGGTGAGAGCAGGCCGTGAACGACCGCCGAGGCAACCGGGCCGAATACAAAGAGGAGCGCGCGCTGAAACCAACCGCCGACGCGGCTCAGCTCGAGGAGCGTCGCTGCAAAGACGACGGCGATGGTCTGGAGGAGCACGTCTCGCCGCGCTGCATGGGCGAGCTCGTGAGCCAGGACGCCTTCGAGCTCCGCCGGAGGTAGTGCTCCGAGCAGTCCCGTGCTCAGGACAATCGTCTGTCCTCTTCCTCGGCCGGCGGACAAGGCTCTCGGGTAGCCGTCCGGAATGAGATGGAGTCGGGGCAGGGGAACACGAGCGCGCGCCGCCAGACGTTCGACGGCAGAGGTGAGTGCGGGCGCCTCGGCCTGGGCAAGTGGCCGGGCGCCGACGAGCCCGAGGATCATCCGGTCGGCGTACCAGTAGGTCGCCGCGCCCGCGAGGAGGCCGCAGAAGACGAAGATCGAGAGGAGGCGGTAGCCGCCCAGCACCCAGCCGACGCCGCCGAGCAACGCGCAGAAGCCGGCGAGCAGCAACCAGATCTTGAGGACGTTGACGGCAGCCGCCACCGGCAGCGCGGCTAGGTGTCTTCTTCCCGCTCGTCGTCGGCGAAGCCCCGTGGCGGCCAGTCAGGCTCGGGCGCGTCGCAGCGGCTCGTGCAGTGCAGTGAGGCGATGTTCTGGAGCGGGATGAGGATGTGGCCGTTCAGCTCGATGTGAGGGACCTCGTCCACAGCGCAGTACGCGGTCAGCACGCCGTCCTGGTAGTCGCCCCCGAACAGGGCGACTTCGACCTGCTCACCCTTGTACTTGCTCGTGTAGTCCTCCACTGGCGCTGAGTGTAGTTCGCGGCCCTCAGGCCGCCGGGGTCGGCGGTCTGAGGGCGGCCTTGCGGCGGCGCTGCTGTTCCGCGCGCAGGAAGTCGTCCAGGTCCTCGGTTCGACAGAGCTCCGAGAGGCGCCCTCCGTCCACATAGACCGCAGAGAGCGTGGCGTTCGGCTCGACACGCTGGATCCGCCTGTAGGTGTGGACGTCCAGGCCGAGCGCGGCGGCGTGGGCGGCCCTGATCGAACCGCCGTGCGCGACGACGAGCACGCGGCCGTTCGGATGCTGTGCGGCGACTCGCGCGATCGCTGCGACGACGCGTCGGCTCATCTCTTCGTATGTCTCGCCGTCATCCCAGCCTTCGCCTCCCTGGAGCCAACGCGCGTAGGCATCCGGGAAGCGAGCTTCCGCCTCTGCGCGGATCAAACCCGACCATGAGCCGACGTCGACCTCGCGAAGGTCGGGAGTCGTCTCCACGCGGAGGCCCTTGCTGCGAGCGACGATCTCGGCGGTGTCCCGCGCTCGCTGCAGATCGCTCGAGTAGACGGCGTCGAGCTCCGTGTCTGCGAGGCGCTCCGCGAGCGCGACTGCCTGCTCGCGGCCGAGCTCCGTGAGCGGCCGGTCGGCGAATCCTTGCCAGCGTTTCGCTCGGTTCCAGTCACTCTCGCCGTGGCGGGCTAGGAGGATCGTGGTCACCGCGATACGCTAACCCGCCATGGACCTGGGCCTGCGCGAGCGCGTCTGCGTGGTGACCGGCTCCACCGGCGGCATCGGCCTCGAGACTGCGAGGCTCCTCTGCGACGAGGGGGCACGCGTCGTCGTCACCGGCCGCGCCCCCGAGCGGGTGGAGCGAG
>DASSCT010000096.1:0-15142 GCA_035697545.1 Gaiellaceae bacterium
AGCGGCTCGAGGGCGGCGCGAAGCTCCTCGTAGAGCGGCTCGACGCTCCGTTCCTCGTCGTGAACCGGAACGACGACGGAGATCACGGCAGTAGCTTATGCGCGCTATGGCCGAGCTCTTGGCACTCGAGGAGGCGCAGCGTCGGATTATCGAACGCGTCGTCCGACTGCCCAGCGAGGAGGTGGCGCTCAGGGACGCAGCAGGTCGAGTGGCGACCACTGACGTCGAGTCCCGCGTCGACCTGCCGCCGTTCGACTCGTCGGCCATGGACGGCTTTGCGCTGCGGGCTGCCGACACGCCCGGGCGGCTGCCTGTCGTCGAGCGCATCGCGGCCGGACGGCCGGCGCGGCGCCCGCTGGCTCCCGGCGAGGCGATGGCGATCGCGACGGGGGGTGCGGTTCCAGTGGGAGCGGATGCCGTCATCCCCATCGAGTATGTTGTCGAACGTGACAACGAGATCGAGATTGCAGAGCCGGTCGAGGCGGGAGCAGATATCCGTCCGCGGGGAGGAGACGTCCGCGCGGGGGAGGTCGTCGTTCCGAGCGGGATGCGGCTCGGGCCCGCTCAGCTCGGCGCGCTCGCAGCCGCCGGCGTCCCCGACATTGCTGCCGCGAAGCGGCCGCGGGCCACCGTTCTCGCGACGGGCACAGAGCTTCGGCCTCCAGGAGCCGAGCTCGAGCCCGGCCAAGTCTACGAGGCCAACGGCGTGTTGCTGGAGGCGCAACTGGCGTCCGCCGGGGCGGAGGTCGAGCGCCTCGAGCCCGTCGCGGACGACGAAGCTGCGCATCGTGCCGCTCTGGAAGCGGGGCTTCGGGGTGACGTGCTCGTCTCGTCCGGCGGCGTCTCCGTGGGGCCACACGACCTCGTTCGCGCGGTGGGCGGCGAGCTCGGGGTCGAGGAGGTCCTTTGGGGCGTTGCCGTCAAGCCGGGCAAGCCGCTCTGGTTCGGCGTGCGTGGGCGGACGCTCGTCTTCGGGCTGCCCGGGAACCCGGTCTCGGCGCTCGTCTGCTTCGAGCTGTTCGTGCGTCCGGCTGTCCTCGCGCTCCAAGGTGTTGCGGAGCCGCTCCCGCGCTTCGAGCCCGGGAAGCTCGCGCGGGCGCTTCGTCCCAACCCCGCGCGGACGGAGCTCGTGCGTGCGCGGTCGCGGGTCGCGGACGGCGAGGTCGAGCTCGAGGCGGTGACCGGCCAGGAGTCGCACATGATCGCCCGCGCCGCGGGCGCGGACACGCTCGTCCTCGTTCCCGCCGGCGACGAGGAGCTGGCAGCGGGGGCATCGGTCAGCTACCTGCGGCTCGCTTGAGCGCTGCCTGCCGGCGGCGGGGGCCAAGCGCGACCAGAAGCAGGCGGCGAACGACCTCGCGAATGGGACCGCGCGGGGGTCGCTCGCGCGCGCTCGGATACGGCGCGTACCGCCCGAAGCTCACGGCTGTCAACTGACCGGCGGCGGCGAGCCAGGCGAGCCCGATCAGGAGCGAGGGGATCGGCACATACCCGACGGCGATGAGCCGGAGGAGGTACGAGGGCGCGTCCGCTCCGAGATCGAAGCGCCAGGCAAACGAGCCGAGGAGGAGGAGCGGCCCGATGAGCCCGATCGCGAGCACGCCGGCCCGAACCCAGAGGCGGTGGTAGCGCACCTGCGGAAGCCAGAGCCAAGCGTGCAGCGAGGGGAGCACGAAGATCAGCGCGAAAGGATTCGTGGCGACCACGAGTAGGGCGACCACTCCGAGCACGAGGAGGGCCGCGGTCTGCCCGGCAAGCTCCTCTTCAGCCCACACCCTGCGCCCGCGCCGGGGCAGCAGCCGCTCGCGGGCGACGAGCCAGCCGGCGAGCCCCAGCAGTCCGAGCACGCCGAGCGCTAGGAGCGGCCAACCGGATGAGAGGCGCGCGTCCGGTGACGGAGGGACCGACGAGCCCTTGCCCCAGGCGCCGAGAAGCGCCAGCACGCCGAAGACGGCCCCGACCCACAGCCAGAAACCGAGCCTGCTCCGGTAGCTCCTCAGCGCGGGCGCGAGCGGGATGCGGCGCCTACGACAGTGGGCGAAGAGATCGACGACGGCGAGGAGAAACGGCAGGAGCGCCGTGATGAGAACGAGCTTGATCGCCCAGCCGCGAACAGTCCGTGGACCGAGATAGACGTAGGTCGCGGTCGAGCCGGGAAGCGCGACGCCCTCGTCGAGCGAGCCGAGGACGCTCTCGGCGGCGCCTCCCGCCTGCCCGATGTGCCGCGCCGCGAGTGTGTCGAGCGTGTCGGATTCCGGCCGAGGGGGTCGTTCATCGGCCGTTGTGATGGTCACCGTCGGCACTCCTCGGCCGATGAACGGCGCTTGCTCGTAGAAGCTGAACGGAAACGCGAGGTCGATCAGCTGGCCGAGGGAGCTCGTGCGGCGGGGCTCGGCCCCCGTTCGCTGCTGGATATGTCCGGCCGCGGTTTGGACGAGCACCGGATCAGGCGAGCGCGGCCGATCGCCCGCGATGTCCAGACGGAGCGCCTGGCGTCCTCCGATCGCGTCGAGGTTGACGGCGGCCTCGAGCCGCGTCCGATAGGGCGAGCGCTCGAGGAAGCGCCTGGCGCCGAGACCGCCGAAGGCGCCTGCGTCCGACGAGAGAAAGACCAGCGTGTGCGCCGGGCTCAAGGCAGCCGTTGCCTGGCGAGCCGTCGGCGACGCCCGGGTCCCGTAGCCCCGCGCAAGCTCGAGCAACGCACCTGTTCCGGAGGCGTTGTCGTTCGCGCCCGGGCCGATGCCGGCGTTGTCCCGATGCGCGACGACGACAAGGGTCCGTCCCGAACGACCTGGCACGACTGCGTAGACATTCTGCAGCGGCACGTGCCCGAGACCTGCAATGGACGCCTCGAACCGGTCTCGTTGCACACGAAAACCGTACGAGCGAAACCGCTGTGCGACCCAGTCCGCGGCTTCGTCAGCCTTGTCCGATCCGGGTGCCCTGTTCGGGAACTGGATGGCGAGCTCGCGCGCCGTCTCTACGGCGGCAAGCTGGTCGAAGGAAGGCGGCAGGGTGGGCGCTGGTAGCTCCTCGGGCCTGGCTACCGTGAACGCTGTGATCAGGAGGGGAATCGCGACGAGCAGCGCGGTGCCGCGATACGTCCGTCCGCTGACGGGCCGTTCGAGCGAGCCGCGTCGCGGCCGCCTCGGCGCAGATGTGGGCCGCAGAGCCGCCATGTCGCCGGGCTATAGTAGGGAGGGCCGGTCGCCTACGCCTTACGCCCGGCGGTGATGCGCTCCGTGCCCGAGTCCTCGACCATTCTCCTCGTCGACGACGAGGACTCAATTCAGAAGGTTCTCTCGTATCCGCTCGAGCGCGACGGATTCCGCGTGCTCGCCGCCCGTGACGGAGAAGAAGCGCTCACGAAGTTCGCGTCGGAGCCGGTCGATCTCGTCGTCCTCGACCTGATGCTGCCGAAGCTGGACGGACTGGAGGTCTGCAAGCGCCTCCGGGCCCAGAGCACGGTGCCGATCATCATGCTCACCGCCCGCGACGACGAGCTGGACAAGGTGCTCGGCCTCGAGCTCGGCGCGGACGACTACATCACGAAACCGTTCTCGATCCGGGAGTTTCGCAGCCGCGTTCGCGCGCTCTTGCGGCGGGCCTCGCTGCCGTCCCAGCACGATCTGAGCCGAGCAGAGACGATCGAGGCAGACGGGCTCCGCATCGATCCGATGCGCCGATCGGTCGAGGTCCACGGCAAGCCGATTCAGCTGACCTACGTCGAGTTCGAGCTGCTGCGGACGCTCGCTGCCAACCCCGGCCGTGTCTTCGGCCGCCGCCGGCTGCTCGAGGCGCTTTGGGGCGACTCCGCGTACCGCGAGCCGCGAACGATCGACGTTCACGTGCGCCACCTGCGGGAGAAGCTGGAGCCCGATCCCAGCGAGCCCGAGTTCATCCTCACGGTCCGCGGGGCCGGCTACCGCTTTCGGGACACGTGAAACGCTTCAGCAGGGTCGGTGTCAAGCTGACGCTCGCACTCGCGGGCCTCGTCGCCGGCGCGCTCGCAATCGTCTATCTCGCCGTCGTGCCGTCGCTCAAGGATCGGCTGATCAACAGCCGCCTGGATCAGCTCGAGCAGGTTGCTCCACCGGTGATCACGAATATCGAGACCGGCGCAAGCGGCGCGATCGGTCTCAATCTCGTGCTTTCAGCCGAAGGCCAACAGCGCGGGGTCAGGCTCACGGTCATGGACTACCTCGACCAGACGCCGGTGTATCTGAGAGTGGTCGGCGACTCCCTTCAGCTTGGTCAGACGCTCGTAAACGACCCAATCGCGCAACGAGCCGCCGAGCACCGGCAGATCGAGCGAGGCGTCATCAAGCGGAACGGCACGAGCTACGGGGAGGTCGCGTATCCCTGGAACAACCGCATCCTGCTCGTCTCCGCCCCCGTTGAGGATGCGCTCGACACCGTTGGGCTCGTCGAGCGCCGCCTGCTGCTTGCCGGCCTGATCGCTCTCGTGGCTGCTGCCGTCGTCGGCTTCGCGCTGGCCCGGATCTTCGCCCGCCGAATCCGGAAACTCGAGCGCGCCGCAGACCGGATCGCGGGCGGAAGCTTCGACGAGCCGGTGGTTGACGGCGGCGCGGACGAGCTCGGCGAGCTTGCCGGAGCCTTCGACGACATGCGGAAGCGGCTGGCCGCGCTCGAACGAGCCCGTCGAGAGTTCATCGCGAACGCCTCGCACGAGTTGCGGACGCCGATTTTCGCGCTCGGCGGCCACATCGAGCTGCTCACCGACGAGGACGTGGACGAACCGACCCGGGGCGAGTTCCTGGAGGAGATGCGCGCCCAGGTCGAGCGCCTGACGAAGCTCGCGACGGATCTCCTCGACCTCTCCCGCCTGGACGCGGGCCAATTGCGCGTCGAGCTGGCATCCATCGACCTGGACGAGGTCGCCGGCTCCCTCGTCGGGGAGTTCGGGGGCGTGGGGCGCGGCAGCGACCACGTCCTGCTCGCGGACGGCGACGGGACGGTGCTGGCCCGCGCGGACGAGGAACGCGTCCGCCAGATCGGCCGGATCCTCGTCGAGAACGCGCTCGTCCACACCCCGCCCGGAACCGAAGTCCATGTCGCCGCCCGCCGGGACGGCGAGACCGTGACGCTGCGCGTCGAGGACAACGGGCCCGGAATCGGACTGGAGCACCAGCAGCATGTCTTCGAGCGCTTCTACCGCGCCGAAGGCGCCCTTGCCGCAGGGAGCGGGCTCGGTCTGGCGATTGCCGGCGAGCTGGCCGGCGTCATGGGCGGCGAGATCGAGCTCGAATCGCGTCCCGGGCGCACGGTCTTCACGCTTCGGCTCCCCGGGGCGCAGGTTTTGGCCGGCCGGCGCGAGCCGGCGCTGACGCGCTAACCGGTCGTCGTTTTCCCGTGAAAACGCGGTCCAAGGGGCCGTGGCTACAGTGACCGTCTCTTGCGTCCTGCGCCTGCAGCTGCCCTCGTTGTCGCCGCCGCTCTCCTCGGCGGCTTCCTTGCACTCGTGCTCGCGAAGGCGACCGGTATCACCGACGGCTCGACTGACACTGTCTTCGTCTCCGGGAACGGCACTGCGCTTCCGGTCGAGCGCCGGGTTTCGGAGCCGCAGGCAAAGCCGCTGGTTGGAAACTCCTTCGATCCGGCTGCGATTTACAGCGCTCGCAGTAGCGGCGTCGTCACGGTCTTTTCCTTCTTCGAAGGTCGCCCGGCCGATGAGCACGCGGCTCAGGGCTCTGGCTTCGTGATCTCCCGGCGCGGGGACATCCTGACGAGCTCTCACGTGGTGACGACAGCCGGCGAGAGCCCCTCTGACAAGGTGGCCGCTGCCGACCGTGTCTACGTCGAGTTCGACGATCACGACCGGGTGCCGGCGAAGCTGGTCGGCTGGGACGTCTATGACGATGTCGCGGTGCTCCGCGTCGAGCCAAAGGCGCACAGTCTCGACCCGGTGCCGCTCGGCGATTCCGACCGGGTCGCGGTGGGGGCGCCGGTGGCCGCGATGGGCAGTCCCTTCGGCAACGAGAACTCGCTGGCGGTTGGGATCGTCTCGGCCACGCAGCGCTCGATCGACTCGCTGACCTCCGACTACACCGTTGGGGACGCGATTCAGACCGACGCACCGATCACGCACGGCAACTCTGGTGGACCACTCTTCGATGCCCGCGGCCGCGTCATCGGCATCAACGCTCAGATCCGGAGCCAATCGGGGCAATCGGAGGGCGTCGGGTTCGCGATCCCCATCAATGCTGCGAAGCGCTCCTTCGAGCAGCTCGACCGCAACGGACGCGTCGTCTACGCGTACGTGGGCGTGAATGCGGAGGATCTGACGCCGACCATCGCACGACGGGTCGGCTACCCGGTCAAGCGGGGCGCCGTGATCGCATGCCTGCTGCCCGGGAGCCCCGGAGCCGAGGCCGGTCTCCGCGGCGGCACGCAGACTCGAGCGGTCAATGGCATCGAGTTCCGTGTCGGCGGAGACGTTGTTGTCAAGATTGAGAACGCATCGATCCAGGATGCGGACGACCTCGTACGAGCCGTGGGCCGGCTTCTCCCCGGACAAGTGGCGCTCTTCACGGTGTTTCGTGACGGTCGCCGGACGATCGTGCCGGTGCAGCTCGGGCGGCGGCCGGGCAAACCCGTCCTCAAGTGCTAGCAGGTGGCGTTTAAGCCGCCCGCTCTCCGGAGATAGTCGAAGCGGGAGAGCGGGCGCTCGGGCCGAATCCTGCTAGAAC
Source organism: Gaiellaceae bacterium (assembly GCA_035697545.1). Classification (GTDB taxonomy): domain Bacteria; phylum Actinomycetota; class Thermoleophilia; order Gaiellales; family Gaiellaceae; genus JACDAN01. The sequence goes on from DASSCT010000096.1 coordinate 6,711, forward strand.
CTCACGAAAGCGAGCGGCATGTCATCGAGTTCCGCGGCACCGGCCGCCAACGGCGGCGAACGAATCGTTCGGCTCACCATCCCGGCGAAGGCGGAGTACATCATGCTCGTCCGTCTCGCCTTGAGCGGCCTCTCTCGCTTCCGGGCCTTCACGGACGAGACGCTCGGCGATCTCAAGCTCGCGGTCACCGAGGCCTGTTCGAACTCCGTCAGGCACGCGTATCGGGACGGCCGGGCCGGTTCAGTTGAGGTCGTCTACGAGGTCCATGCGGACCGTCTCGTCATCGAAGTCTGCGACGACGGCGAGGGGTTTGCGATCGCCGATCGGCCTTCGGCGCCGGAGCCGATGCTCGACGAGGGCGGGCTCGGCATCGCGATCATTCGGGAGCTTGCGGACGAGCTCGAGCTTGGAACGGGAGCGAACGGGAAGGGTTCTCGCCTCCGGTTCGTAAAGTTCATCGAGAATCAGCCGTAAACACCGGTAACCTCCCGCGCGCGCTCGGCTCGAAGACCCTCTGATGCTTTCGCTCGTCAACGTCGGATCCAAGGTGCTCGGCGAGTACTCGACGCTCCTGGGTCGTGGTCTCATGGCCGAGATCCAGCGGCTTGCCGAGCCGATCGCAGGCGCGCGCGTCCTGCACCTTTCGGCGACCGCGTTCGGCGGCGGCGTGGCGGAGATCAACTACACGCTCGTTCCGCTGATGCGCAGCGCCGGGCTGGAGGCCGAGTGGCGGATCATCCAAGGCCAGGAGGAGTTCTTCAACGTCACGAAGAAGATTCACAACGCGCTTCAGGGCAGCCCCGTCGGCCTGACGTCCGAGGAGCAGCAGATCTTCCACCAGTACAACGCCTCGAACGCCGCCGAGCTCGACGACTCCGACTACGACTTCATCATCATCCACGACCCGCAGCCGGCCGCTGTGATCGACCACTTCTCGGATTCCCGAGCGGCCTGGATTTGGCGCTGCCACATCGACCTGTCGGAGCCGAACCAGGAGGTCCTCGGGTTTCTCCTCCCGTCGCTCTCGCGGTACGACGCCGCGATCTTCCACCGGCCTGAGTACGTGCCCGAGGCGGAAGAGCTCCCACAGGCGTTCATCTGGCCGCCCGCGATCGACCCGTTGACTCCGAAGAACATGGCTCTCTCAGCCGAGGACGCCGCCTACATCGTCGACCAGTTCGGGATCGACGTCGAACGCCCGCTGGTCACCCAAGTCTCGCGCTTTGACCCCTGGAAAGACCCTCTCGGGGTGATCGACGTTTTTCGCCTGACGCGCGAGGAGCATCCGGACCTCCAGCTCGCGCTCGTCGGCTCGATGGCGCACGACGATCCCGAGGGGTGGGAGTACTACAACCAGACCGTCGACTACGCGGCCGCCGACCCCGACATCTTCATCCTCTCGAACCTGAACAACATCGGCGCGATCGAGGTAAATGCCTTCCAGGTGCACTCGCGAGCCGTGCTCCAGAAGTCGATCAAGGAGGGCTTCGGGCTGACCGTGACAGAGGGGCTCTGGAAAGCGCGCCCGACCGTCGCGGGACGAGTGGGCGGGATTCCGGCGCAGATTCAGGACGGCGAGACCGGCTGGCTTGTCGATTCCGTCGAGGAGTGCGCCGCGGCGTGCAACGAGATCCTTGCGGATCCTGTGACGGCTGGAGCGCGCGGCCGCCGAGGGAAGGAGTACGTCCGCCAGCACTTCCTCATGCCGCGGCTGCTGCGCGACTGGCTCGCGCTGTTCAATCGCCTGGCCGGTAACGACACGGGCGAAACGGAGCTCGTGACGGCGACAACTCCCGCTGCCTGAGCGGCGCCGCTGCACCCCGAAGAGCCTGGGGTAGGGTCCGGGCGTGGGCGACCGCAGGAAACTGATCGTCGTTTCCAATCGCCCGCCCGTCACGTTCGGACGGGACGAGGGCGGCGAGCGAGTTCCGCGCCGCGGTGGGGGCGGTTTGGTGACTGCGCTGCGGAGCCTCGTCGCCCTGCACGACGTCACCTGGATCGCGACCGCGATGAGCGAGGAGGATCGTGCCGTCGCCGAGGAGACCGGCGGCGAGCCGATCGAGGAGACGGCCCGCGATGGGTCTTCGTACCGCCTGCGCTTCGTCGTGCACGAGGAGACGGCGTACGACTGGTTCTACAACGTCGTCTCGAACCCGACGCTGTGGTTCCTGCAGCACTACCTGTGGGACCTGGCGCACTCGCCGAATCTCGATCGCGGGCTGCATCTCGCCTGGGAGGAGGGGTACGTCGCCGTCAACGCGGGTTTCGCCGACGCCGTGGTCGCCGAGCTCGAGGCGCAGCCGGACGCTGCCGTCTTCTTCCACGACTACCACCTGTACCTCGCCCCGCGCTTCGTCCGGACACGGCGGCCCGACGCCCCGCTCTCGCACTTCGTCCATATCCCCTGGCCGGAGCCGGACTACTGGCGGGTGCTGCCCGAGGCGATTCGCGTCGCGCTCCACGACGGGCTGCTCGCCAACGACGTGGTCGGCTTCCACACCGACCGCTGGAGGCAGAACTTCATGCGCTCCTGCGTCGACATCGTCGGCGCCGAGTGCAATTTCGTCGACTGCACGGCCGACTATGACGGCCGCCGGGTTCTCGCCACGTGTCATCCGATCTCGGTCGATCCCGGCGAGTTCGACGAGCTTGCGCGCGCCCCGGAGGTGCTCGAGCGCGAACAGCAGCTTCTGCACTCTCGGCCAGAGAAGCTGATCCTCCGCGTCGACCGCACCGATCCCTCGAAGAACATCGTCAGGGGGTTCCGGGCCTTCGAGCGTCTGCTCGAGGACAACCCGGACCTCCGTGGCCGGGTCGGCATGCTCGCCTTGCTCGATCCCACGCGGCAGGACATCCCGGAGTACTCCGAGTACCTCGGCGCGATTCAGCGGACTGCGCGTGCCGTGAACGACCACTTCCAGAGCGAGAGATGGACCCCAATCGAGGTGCGGATCGAGGACAACTTCCTCGAAGCCGTCGCCGCATACAAGCAGTTCGACGTCCTGCTCGTGAACGCCATTTTCGACGGGCTCAACCTCATTGCCAAGGAGGCCCCGCTCGTGAACGAGCGCGACGGAGTGCTCGTCCTCTCCGAGAACGCGGGCGCCCATGAGGAGCTGGCCGACTGGGCCGTGACCGTCAATCCGTTCGACATCTCCGGGCAGGCAGAAGCGATCCGCCTTGCGCTCGAGATGCCGGCGGAGGAGCGGCGCCGGCGGCTCGATGCCCTGCGCGCGCATGTCCGCGAGCACGACCTCGAGGAATGGGTCGAGGCCCAGCTCGCTGACCTCGACCGTGTGCTCGCTCACGCGCGCGCCGGACGATGAGCGATTTCTCCCACCTGGATGCCGAAGGTGGCGTTCGGATGGTCGATGTGGGCGACAAGCCACACTCGCGGAGGCGCGCGCGTGCGCGCGCCACGCTGGCGATGGCGCCGGAGACCGCACGGAGGTTGCGTGACCTGCCCAAGGGGGACGCGCTGACCACCGCACAGGTCGCGGGCGTCCTGGCGGCGAAGCGGGCGAGCGACCTCATTCCGCTCTGCCATCCATTGCCTTTGACCTCGATCGACGTGCATGTTGCCATTGTAGAAAACGGTGCGGACATCACTGCGACGGTCGAGACGACCGCGCAGACCGGCGTCGAGATGGAGGCGCTCGTTGCAGCGAGCGTTGCCGCGCTGACCGTCTACGACATGGCCAAGGCGATCGACGACACGATGTCGCTGACGGAGGTGCGGCTGCTCGAGAAGACCAAGGAGCCTGCGTGAAGGCCGCGGTTCTGACGATCTCGGACGGTGTCGCGCGCGGCGAGCGCAACGACGAAAGCGGCACTTTGCTCGACGAGCTGCTCGCGGCGGAAGGTTACGACGTCGTCCGCCGCGTTGTCGCCGACGAACGGACGGAGATCGCGGAAGCGATCGAGGAGCTCTCGGACGGGTGCGCGCTCGTCCTGACGACGGGCGGCACCGGCGTGGCTTCCAGGGACGTCACACCGGAGGCGACGGCTTCGGTCCTGGAACGCCAGGTTCCAGGGATTGCCGAAGCGATACGGACCGACGCCGCGGCGCGGACGCCCCACGGGCTCCTGTCCCGAGGGGTAGCTGGGATCCGGGGGTCAGCGCTCGTGGTCAACTTGCCCGGCTCGCCGGGAGGATGCCGCGACGGATTCGCGGTCTTGCGGCCCGCTCTCAGCCACGCGCTGAAGCTCCTGGCCGGCGAGCAGGGCGGCCACCGACAAACGTGATCGCGTCCGCGACCCGGTATCCGCGGCGCTTCGCGTCGCTCGTCAAGGTCGAGCACACCGTCTTCGCGCTTCCGTTCGCGTACGTCGGCGCGCTGCTGGCCGTTGACGGCGTCCCGTCGGGTCACGACCTCCTGTGGATCACGGTCGCGATGGTGGGCGCCCGATCGCTCGCGATGGGGCTGAACCGGCTGATCGATGCGCAGATCGACGCGGTCAACCCGCGGACGGCGCAGCGCGAGCTCCCGACCGGGGCGCTCGTCGCCTGGCAGGTCGTGCTGTTCTGCCTCGGATCGCTGGTCGTCTTCCTGGTCGCCGTCTGGCAACTCGATCCACTCGTGCGTTGGCTGTGGCCCATTCCCGTCGTCGGTTTCGTCCTCTACCCGTACCTGAAGCGCGTCACGTGGCTCTCACACCTGTGGCTCGGTGCCGTGGACGGCCTCGCGCCGGTCGGAGCCTGGGTGGCGATCACCGGTGAGCTTCCCTTGGAAGCGTGGCTCCTCGGCGCCGGCGTCGCGTGCTGGGTTGCGGGTTTCGATCTCTTCTACTCGCTCCTGGACCTGGACTTCGACCGCACCGCCGGGCTGTATTCGTGGGCGACGAGATTCGGGGAGCGGGCGACGTTCTGGGGCGCGCGCGCGTTCCATGCGGCCACGGTTGCGTTCCTCGCAGCTGCCGGGCTCGGGCTTCCCGTGGGGATCGGCTACTGGGCGGGTGTCGTTGCCGTTGCGCTGCTTCTCGTCTATGAGCACTCGCTCGTGCGCCCCGGGGATCTGCGTCGCCTCGACGCGGCGTTTTTCACCGTCAACGGCGTCATTAGCCTCGTGTTCTGCGCCTTCGTGCTGATCGATGTCCTTTAGGACGCCAGTGATCGGCCGCTGTGGACGCAAGGGAGCACTCTCGGCACGGTCCCGTCACCCATGCGTGCGCAGTTCGCCGCTACGATCGCATCGGGGAGGAGGTCGGGGGTGCCGAACTACAGAGACGTAGGCGCCTCGTGCGGATGATCCACGCCCGCGGGCTTGCACGGCGCTTTGGAGACAAGCGCGTCCTCACCGACGTCGACGTCGACGTCGGCACTGGCGAACTGCTCCTCATCACCGGACCGAACGGCTCGGGGAAGACGACGCTGCTGCGGCTGCTCGCCGGCCTCATCGTTCCGACCGGGGGCGAGCTCGAGGTTGCCGTCGACCGCGCCCGGATCGGCTTCCTCGGACATGAGCCCCTGCTCTACCGGGAGCTGACCCCGCTCGAGAACCTCGACCTGTACGGCCGCCTGTACCGCATCCCGGAGCGCCGCGAGCGCATCGGCATGCTCCTCGAGCGTTTCGGGCTCTGGGACGCGCGCCGCGAGCAGACGGGCGCCTTCTCCCGCGGAATGATGCAGCGCCTCGCCCTCTGTCGCGCCCTCCTGCATGAGCCGGACCTGTTGCTGCTCGATGAGCCGTTCAGCGCCCTGGACGCAGCCGGCACCGAGCTTCTCCTCGAGGAGCTCGCCCGGCGCACACCGTCCCGTACTGTCGTCGTCGCGAGCCACTTACCCGAGCGCCTCGGCACGACGCCCACCGCCCACCTCGCGCTCGGCTCCGCATGACCGGCTACCTCTCCGACGTCACCGCGCTCGCACGTAAGGATCTCCTCGTCGAGCTCCGCTCACGAGACACGGTGCCGGCAATGCTCCTCTTCGTCGTAGCGACGCTCGTCGTCTTCCACTTTGCGCTCCCCGACGACTCGTCGCGTCTCGCTGCCGCCGGAATGCTCTGGATCGCTCTCCTCTTCACCGCACTGCTCGCGCTCGTCCGCTCGTTCGTCGCCGAGCGCGACGAGGCGGTCATCGACGGCCTGTTGCTCGCCCCCTGTGACCGGAGCGCGATCTGGCTCGGCAAGACTCTCAGCGTCTTCGCGTTTCTGGCCCTCGCCGAAGTGGTGGCCCTCCCGGCTTTCGCGCTCTTCTACGAGCCGGTGACCTGGGAGCTCATGGCAGGCGTGGCGCTCGCAAACATCGGGATTGCCGCCGTCGGGACGCTGCTCGGAGCGATGGCCGCTGCCTCTCGGGCCCGCGAGCTTCTCCTACCGCTCCTCTTCCTGCCGCTCGCGATCCCGCTGATCGTGGGTGGCGTCGGCGCGACGCTCGCGGAGAATCCGGGGCGCTACCTCGGTTTCCTGGGCCTCTACGACCTCATCTTTGCGATCCTCTCCTGGGCAAGCTTTGAATACGTCGTTACGGAATAACGGCGCGGTCGTCCTCTCTCTCGCCGCGGCGGTGCTGCTCACCGCCGGGCTCGGCCTCGCGCTGCTCTGGGCTCCGGAGGATGCGGACCAGGGGCCGAGCCAGCGGATCTTCTACATCCACGTCCCCGTCGCGCTGACCGCGTACGCCTGCTTCGGATGGGCGGCCTGGAAAGCGTTCCGGCTGCTCTGGAAGGGCGACGAGCGCGCGGATCTGGAGAGCTACACCGCCGTGCACATCGGGTTGATCTTCGGCCTGCTCACGCTCGTCACCGGCTCGATCTGGGCCAAGATCTCCTGGGGCGTCTGGTGGACCTGGAGCGAGCGGCAGCTCGTTCTCTTCCTGATCCTGTTCCTCTTCTACTCGGCCTACTTCATGCTGCGCTACTCGACGGAGCCCGGCCCGCGCCGCGCGCGAACGTCGGCGGTCTATGCCCTGTTCGGCGCCGTGCTGGTCCCCGTGAGCTTTCTTGCGATCCGCCTGGCCGATCAGCTCCTGCATCCCGCGCCCATCTTCAACCGCGACGGACCGCAGATGTCGGCGTCGATGTTCATCTCGTTCTGCGTCTGCCTCACCGCGATGCTGACCCTGGCGGGAGCGATCTACCTGATCGAACTGACCGGAAAACGGATCGATGCCAGGCTCCGAGAGCTTCGGGAACAGCTCGCGTGAGCACCGGGGAGAAATACCTCGCTGCGGCCTACCTCGTCGTCTTCGCGGCTGTCCTGCTCTATGTCGTCCTGATCGCCCTCAAGGTAACGCGGATCGAGCGCGAGCTGACGGAGCTCGCCCGGATCGCGAAGGAGCGAGCCGGTGGCTGAGCAGCTCGTCTGGCCGGTGCTCTTCGCCTACGGCGAGGCGGCGGTCGCGTACGCGGGCAACGTGCGGAGCCCGGGGACGTTCGGCCGGCTTGCGACCTGGGGCGTTCGGGTCGGCTGGCTTGCGCAGTCGGCGCTCCTCGTCGGCCAGGCCTGGCGAGCCGACGGCTTTCCCTGGGGCACGTGGGCCGGTTCGCTCAACCTCTTCGTTTGGCTCGTCGTCGGCGCCTACCTGATCTGGGGCTGCAGCCCTCGTTTTCGGCTTCTGGGCCTGACGGTCATGCCCCTGGCCGCCGTGCTCCTCGCAGTCTCCTACGCGGCCGGCGGGGCGGATGCGGGCGAAGGGACCGCCTGGAACGATGTCGTGCTCCTCGCGCACGTGACCTTCGTCCTCGCGGCGTTCGCCGGCTTCACAGTCGCCGGCGGCCTCGCTGCGCTTGAGCTCTGGCAGGAGCGCGCGCTCAAGCGGCACCGGACCGGCCTGCTTCGCCTACGGCTTCCGTCCCTTGTCGCCCTCGACCGGTTGACCGTTACCACGATCGCCGTGTCGCTGGCGGCACTCACGATCGGTCTCATTCCAGGCTTTGCGCGCGTCCGCGGCATTGACCTGCTGATGGGCGGCACCATCGCGGTCTGGGCGCTGTACGCGTCGATCCTCTACCTCCGAATCCAGAGTGGACGCCGAGCGCTGTCGGCATCCCTCGCGCTTGCCGGGCTCGGGGTCGTCATCGTCCTTCAGCTCGGCCTCCTGGCCACCCACGTCGCGTGAACCTGCTCCTCGTCGGCACCTCGCATCGCCTAGCGCCCGTTGAAGTGAGGGAGCGCGTCGCGCTCGACCCGGAGGGAGCCGCGGCGCTCTCCGCGCAGCTGGCACAAAGCGGCGAAGCGGTCTGCCTCTCGACCTGCAACCGGACGGAGCTCTATCTCGCCGCGGAAAACGGCCACGACGCCGACAGGGAGGCGACCGAGGCGCTGGCATCGCTCGCCGGTGTCGAGCCGGCCGAGCTCGAGCCGTACCTCTATCGCAAGCAACAGGAAGCAGCAGCCGTCCATCTCTTCCGCGTCGCGGCGGGGCTCGACTCGCTCGTTCCCGGTGAGGGAGAGATCCTCGGTCAGGTGCGGACGGCATACGAACGCGGGAG
>DASSCT010000097.1:0-2939 GCA_035697545.1 Gaiellaceae bacterium
CGCCAGGGTGGACGTCAGCGCCGGCCGCTCCGACGCACCTGGGCGAGGACCTCTGCTCCGTCGTTGATGCTGCGTACTGCCTCGGCCAAGCCGTTTCCTGCGGCGATTGCGGAGGAGGGCGCCGTGACCGCGGCCGGCATGAGCACGATGGTCGCGTCCAGCCGCAAGAGCGGGATGCCTAGGAGGCGCGCACGGACGGAGGCCTGAACAAGTGCTCCCTCGGACAGGCGTCTGCTGGGATCGACCGCCGCGCTCAGTGCGACCGGAGCCGACGTTGTGACGCCCCCGGCCGCACGACGCTTCCTCACGAATTCTTCCCCTCCGTGCGGCGCCGGATCGAGGAGATGGCGGCGCTCGCGGCCGTGAGTGCGGCCACGCCGCCCGCAATCAAGCCCACCTTCAACTTGTTCCTGTTCACGCCGCCGCTCAGAGCGGCAAGCGAATCTTCGACCGCGTCGAGAAGCCGGTCCGGTTCGCTCTTCGTGCGAAGAAGTCTCATGCGATCGCTCCTTGGCTCGCCCGTCGACGAGCGGCCTTCGTGATGGCGTCGACGAGCTCCCCCTTCGTCATGTTCGTCCTGTTCTCGATTCCGATGCTGGCCGCGAGCTCGACGAGCTCCGGCTTCTTGTAGGCATCGAGGCCCCCGTCAGTCGTCTCCCGATCGAGCTCGCGCGCGGTGTGCTTGGCGGTTGCCGCAGCCCGTCCGCGCAGGTCCTCGGCGGCCTTCACGCGCGCCTCGGCGTCGCTCGCTCTCTGCTTCGCCTCGTTCTGAAGCTGCAGGGCCTGCCGGTTCGCTTCCTCCGCGGCTGAGTGCGCGGCCTCGGCGGCCTCGTCGGCCAGCCGCCTTGCCTCCGCCAGTGCCTCGGTCGCGTCCTCGACGAGCTCCTCGGCTCGCCGCTGGGACGCCTCTGCATCGCTTTCGGCTTCCGCGATCTCGTTCTCGACCTCTTCCTCGACCTCCTGCCGCTGCTCTTCGGCGTCCTCCTCGGCAGCTTGGCGCTCGCGCTTGACGAACTCCTCGGCGGCCTTCTGAGCCTCGGCGACGCGCTGTTTGACCTGCCGAGTCGTCTCCCGGTCGATTTCCTTGACGCGGGCGCGACCCCGCTCGCTCACCTCGCGCGCGCGATCGGCGAGCTCCTTGGACGTCCGCGCGGCCTCGACTGCTCGCTCCTCGGCGTCCCGAGCACGCTCCGCGGCGTCATGCGCTCGCCTCGCACGGATCTCGACGGAGTCGCCGACGGGCGCGGCGTCTACTACGGCTGCCGTCACCCTCCGCCCCTGGTCGCGTGCGCCGGCCGCAGCGTCTCCGACTGCCTCAGCCGGCTTCAGCGCCCGGGACAGGAGCCAGGCGGCATTCGACGGCATCTCCCGTAAACCAGTTCGCGTTCGCTCAAACATCAAACATCAGCCCCCTCCGGACAAAAACACGCAAATTCCATATAACGACCGCGTTCCCTTCCGGGGCGGGATGAAACCTCGCGCGTTACGTCTGAAACCAGAGGTGCGAACTGGCGTGGTTAGAAACGAACGCGCGTCCGCCCGAGTGCCGTTGCACACGTGTCGTTCGGCTGCGGACCGACGCGAGGGATCGCGGCGTGGAGAAGCTCACGCAATTGCTCCCGTTTGTCGGTGAGCACGCGCGCCACGCTGAAGGCCGAAACAGCCCCTGCGCCCTCGATGCCCACGTCGTAGTCCGTCACGATGGAAAGGTTCGCGTAGCAGAGCTCCAGCTCCCGCGCGAGATGGCATTCGGGGTACGTGATCATGTTCACGGTGTCCCAGCCCATCTGCTGAAACCACTGGGACTCGGCCTGCGTCGAGAAGCGTGGCCCCTGAATGACGACAGCCGTCCCGCCGTTGAGCACGGGAATGCCGAGCTCGCCGGCGGTCTCTACGAGCGTGCGGTTCAGGTCGGCACAGAAGGGCTCGGCCGCCGAGACGAGGGTCGTCCCCGGCCCCTCGTAGAACGTGTCCGCACGCCCCCAGGTGCGGTCGACGAACTGGTCGCAAACGACGAACGTCCCAAGATCCCAGTCAAGGCGAAGTGAGCCACAGACGACGGGCGCGAGAATGCGGCGGACGCCGATCTCCTTCAGCGCCCAGACGTTCGCGCGGTAAGGGATCTTGTGCGGCGGGATTTCCTCCTCGACGCCGCGCCTGGGCAGGAACGCCACCCTCTTGCCCCCGACTTCGGCGAGCCCCACCGGCGCCGACGGGCTCCCGTACGGCGTCTCGAGCTCGATGCTGTCTCCCTCGTCGAAAGGCGAGGAGAATCCAGAGATGCCGATGACCCCGATCTCAGCTTCGGCCATTCGACTCCCTCCGCCGACCGGTGCCCAGCATACGCCAGTTCTCCTCGCTAGTCCCGGAGCTCCGCCGTCATCCGACGATCTTGCTTTCGGGCTCCTGTGAGGGCGGCAACAGGCGTGACGGCGCCTTCAGCCGCCATGACGTCGACGCCGCCTGTCGCCCGGCTATTGCGCCATACAACGAGGAAGATCCGAACCCGGAGCCGCCTGATCACCGCCCCTTTCGTACAGACGAGCGTGCCAGGTCCAATGGCCCGGTGGCCGGCGACCGGGATGACGGTGAACCCCTTTTGCCGACAGCCAGACTCCGGGTCAGCGAGCGCTGCGGCTGCACCGCGAACCGTGCGATAGACCGCGACGTTCGCACCGAATGCCAGGACACCGGGCAGCGAGCCTTTGGTGGGATCGCGCTGGCGATAGACGGCACTGAACCCCGTGATCCGCCCCCAGCGTCGCATCTTGAGCGCGGAGGCGCGCCCGTGGTCGCGGACGAAATCGCTATTTGTGTACGGACCCGTCTCGTTCGGCACCGCGACAAAGCCTGGTGGGAGATCGGCGGCGCGCAGAATCATGCGACTGGGCGCGGGCGCGGTTCTTGCGGCAACCGCGGACGATCCAAGGACACCGAGC
>DASSCT010000098.1:0-13046 GCA_035697545.1 Gaiellaceae bacterium
CGATGTAGCCGTGAATGGGGTTCTGGACGTCCACGTACATCTCCGAGACCCTCAACCGCACGGGCGAGCCCAGGGCCGACCCGCCCCCCTCGGCCTTGAACTTCTCAACGGCGGCCTTCGTTGCTGCCCGGAAACCGGCATCAGGGTCTTCCATCGCACTCGAGACGCCTTCGAATCGCTTAGGCATCCGAACTCCTTTCCGTCGTTATCGCATGTCCGCCGTGATCCTACGACGGAAGCTCGAACGCGACGAGGCGTGCGATTGCGGCCAGGTTCCCTTTCCGTTCGTACTCGGCGACGGCTCGCTGGCGAGCCACAGGATCTCGGGCAACCTCTGCCAACGCGAAGAACGCCCGGGCCTTCAGGTCCGGATAGTCGGTGGGCTCTGCGAGCCGAACCGCTTGCCGAGCGAGCTCCTCGTCGCCCGACGCTCGGGCGCGAGCGACACGCCACATGACCTGAGTGACGACGTCCTCGTCGGCGGCGAGCTCCTCGCTGAGCCGCGAGTAATGCAGCGCCTCATCGTTTTCGGGCGCTAGGGCGTCGGCGAGGAACGCCGCCATCGTCGACATGACGCTTGTCCAGCCCATGTCCTCGAGTTCCTTAAAGGCCCAGCGCAGGATGGCGGTGGCTGCCTCGGGCTCACCTGCGAGGGTCTCGATCTCGGCCGCAACAAGCGACCACAATGCGATCCGGAAGCGCTGACCCAAGGCCTCGTAGAGGGCGCGAGCGTCGGACTGGAGTCGCCGCGCTTCGTCGAAGTCTCCACGCATCGCGTTGAGCCCTGCGACCGCACCCGTGATCGAGGCCTTGAGGGATCGATCGTCCGGCCGCTCAGCGAGCAGGTGCTCGCCGCGCGCTATTGCCTCGTCTACGGGCGTCGGGCCGTAGTACAGCGCCTGCATCAGGAACGACGCGAGGGTGGACTGCCCGCTCCCGTCTCCAGCCCTGCGCGCATGCTCGAGCGCGCGCTCGAGGTTCGACGCACGCTCACCCCAGCGACACGCGTTGACGTGCACCTCGCTCTTGAGCCACCACGCCTTCGCGAGGCCGAGGTCGTCTCCGAGGTCTTCGAGCAGCGGGATGACCTCGTCGGCGACAGTGACGTTTTCCTCGATGGATCCCGCCGGGTCGGTGAAGGCGCGATAGAACTCGCGCTCGATGACCGTCCGCAGCTCGAGGCGACGGTCACCTGCCGCCTGGGCGGCCTCCAACGCCTCCGTCAGGACGCGCTCGGCCCGCGGAAAATCGCCGGTCCCGATCAAGGCGCTCCCGAGCATCGGCAGGATCTCGCGCCGCTCGCCGTGCGCGTCCGGAAGGAGCGCCGTCGCTCTCGACAGGAGGCTCACGGCCGCCGGGAGATCGCCGCGGTCGACCGCGCGCCGCCCGGCCCTGGCGAGCCGCTCGCCAGCCCGTACCGCCAGCAGTTCGTCCGGCCGCCCCAGCTCCTGCCGGTATCGAACCGCCTGCTCGAGGTGGTAGCCCAGGATCTCGTCCCGCTCCGCGCTCTTGCCCTCGCCGGCGCCTTCCAGCCAGCCGGCGAACCGCTCGTGCAGCTCGGCCCGGCTCGCTTTCGACATGTGTTGGTAGACGGCGTCGCGGATCAGGTTGTGGCGGAACCGATACGTGTGCTCGGCGCTGAACTCCGTGCGATGAGGCCGGATCAGCTGCTTCTGGACGAGGCCGGCGAGGCGCGGCTCCAGTGCCGATCGTTCCCCCACAGGAGAGAGAGCACGAACGGCCCCACGCGAGAAGATGCGGCCGGCGACGGCCGCACGCTCGAGCACGTTCCGCTCGTCTCGGCCGAGCCGGCCGATTCGCGCTCCGAGTAAGGCCTGGATCGTCGGCGGGATCGCGACGGTGGAGAGGTCTTGCGTGGAGACCCACCGCCCGTCTTCCCGCCTGAGCGCTCCTTCCTCGACGAGCACAGCCAGCATTTCCTCGACGAAGAGCGGATTTCCCTCCGCCGCCTGGGCGATCCGCCGTTTCACGAGGTCGTCGACCTCGGCGTCGTCGAGCAAGTTCTCGATCAGCGTCCCGCAAGCCGCTTCGTCGAGCGGCTCGAGCAGGAGCGACGTCGAGTTCAGCTTCCCGCCCGACCACATTGGCCGCTCCTCCAGTAGTTCAGGACGGGCGAGGCAGACGATCAGCACCGGTGCGTCGCGGGAGCAGTCGGCGAGATGCTCGATGAGATCGAGGAACGTCTGCTCGCCCCAGTGCACGTCGTCGAACAGCACCACCACCGGACGCTCGCGCGCCAGCGCCTCGAGCAGCTTGCGCACCGACCAGAAGATCTCCTCGGTGCCTGCTCCGTTCGAGTCGAGGCCGAGGACGGCGCTCAGGCGCTCCGCAACCAGCTCAGCGTCTGGATCGGGAGCAACGATCGAGGCGATTCGATGTTTGCTTTCCTCGAGCGCCAACGTCGGCCCGACGCCGGCGGCGCGCTTGACGATCTCCATCACCGGCCAGAAGGTGATCCCTTCGCCGTAGGGCAGGCACCGGCCTACGAGCGGGGTCGCCTGTTCGTCCACGCTGTCGAGGAGCTCGCGCGCGAGCCTCGATTTCCCGGCGCCGGCCGGACCGAGAATCGTCAGGAGATGCGAGGCGTGGTCGTTCGCCGCGCGCTCGAACGTCTGCAGGAGCAGCGTCAGCTCGCGTTCACGACCGACGAGCGGCGAGTCGAACCGGCGGGCTACCGACGGTGCGCCGGTGAGCACGCCGAGCACCCGCCACGCCTTGATCGGCTCGGCCTTCCCCTTGAGGTCGAGCTCGTCGACCGGCTCGACGAGCACCGCGTTTCGGACGAGGCGGTAGGTGTCGTCGCCGATCAGGATTTCGCCGGCGGTCGCAGCGGTCTCCAGCCGAGACGCGACGTTGACCGCATCGCCGGTGACGAGCCGTTGCCCGGTCGTCGGATCCCCTGCCGCGACCTCGCCGGTGTTGATGCCGGTACGCACGCTGAGGGCGATGTTCAAGCCCTGCCGAAGCTCGTCGTTCAAGGCCGTGAGCACCTCCCGCATCTCCGTGGCCGCGCGGATCGCGCGCAGCGCGTCGTCCTCGTGCACGACGGGCGTGCCGAAGACGGCCATGACCGCGTCGCCGATGTACTTCTCGACCGTCCCGCCGTGGCGCTCGAGTACCGCTCGAAGCTCGTCGAAGTAGCGCGTCTGCACCCGCCGGTGCGCCTCCGGGTCGAGACCTTCCCCGATCGACGTCGAGCCCACGAGGTCGGCGAAGACGACCGTGACCGTCCGTCGCGTCTCGACGTCGCGGGCTGCGTCCGGAAACGGCGTGCCGCAGGCAAGGCAGAATCGAGCCCGCTCCGGGTTCTGCTCGCCGCAATGCGCGCAAGCCGGCATCCCCCGAGTGTACGACCCTGCCGCCTGGAGCCACAGTAAGCGCCACTACACTTCCGCGGTCATGTTCGACACACTTGGCGACAAGCTGAACGCCGCTCTGGGGCCTCTCAGGGGCCGTGGAAAGCTGGACGAAGAGATCATCTCGCGCGCGATGCGCGAGGTCCGGCTTGCGCTGCTCGAGGCCGACGTCAACTTCAAGGTCGTCAGGGACTTCGTCGCCCGCGTCAAGGAGCGCGCTCTCGGCCAGGACGTTATGCGCAGCCTCACGCCGGGTCAACAGGTCGTGAAGATCGTCCACGAGGAGCTGACGGAGCTCATGGGCTCGGGCAGCTCGAAGCTCGTGTTCGCGGGGAAACCGCCGACCGTGATCCTGCTCGCGGGCCTCCAGGGCTCGGGCAAGACGACCGCCGCGGCCAAGCTCGCAGTCCTCCTTCGGAAGGAGAAGCACTCGCCGGCGCTCGTCGCCGCCGATCTCCAGCGCCCGGCCGCCGTCGAGCAGCTCGAGCAGCTCGGCCGCCAAACCCAGATTCCGGTCTTCACGGGCCCCGATCCCGTCGCCGCGGTCAAGACGGGAATCCAGCGCGCCACCGAGCAGGGCGCCGACGTCGTCATCCTCGACACGGCCGGCCGCCTGCACGTCGACGAGGAGCTCATGGACGAGCTCGTTCGAGTCCGCGACGCCGCCAGGCCCACGAACGTCCTACTCGTGCTCGACGCGATGACCGGCCAGGAGGCGGTCTCGGTCGCCGAGGCCTTCCAGGAGCGGGTCGCCTTCGACGGGGTGGTCATGACGAAGCTGGACGGGGATGCACGCGGCGGCGCGGCGTTGTCCGTCAAGGCCGTTACCGGCAAGCCGATCAAGCTGGCCTCGGTCGGCGAGAAGCTCGACCAGCTTGAGTACTTCCACCCAGACCGCATGGCCTCGCGGATCCTCGGGATGGGCGACGTGCTGACGCTGATCGAGAGGGCCGAAGAGGCGGCGTCCGACGAGGATCAGGCGCAGCTCGAAGCCAGGATGCGGGCGGGCGAGTTCAGCTTCGACGACTTTCTGTCGAGCTACCGAATGCTGCGGAAGATGGGTCCGCTGAAGGGCGTGCTCGGGATGATCCCCGGCGTCGGCAAGCAGCTCCAGGGCGTGGACTTGAACGAGGCCGAGCTCAAGCGGGTCGAGGCCATCGTCCTCTCGATGACGCCGCGCGAGCGGCAGCTGCCGCACCTGATCGACGGCTCGCGCCGCAAAAGAATCGCGGCGGGCAGCGGGACGACGATCCAGCAGGTGAACAAGCTGCTCACGGCCCGAAAGCAGATGCAGAAGATGATGAAGCAGATGGGGAAGGGCAAGATGCCCGGCCTCCCGCCAGAGCTACTCAACCAACGCCGATGAGCATGATTTCTCTAGACGCCCGAAAGCCACAAAGAGCCGCCGCCGGAGCGCGGCTTCGCCGCGCGGGAGGCCCACAAACACGAAGACGGCAGACGCAGCAGGCGCTAGGGCGGCTCCGTCCGCCGCTGACACGAAAACCACATTCGGAAGGAGGGGGTTCATGGGGGAACCAGGGGTTCCCCCATGGCGAGATATGGCAGTAAAGATGAGGCTGACGCGGATCGGCTCGAAGAAGAATCCGATTTACCGTGTCGTCGTCACCGACTCGCGCTCGCCGCGAGACGGACGATTCATCGAGATCGTCGGGCGCTACAACCCGCAGACCCACCCGTCGACGATCGAGTTCGACGAGGAGAAGGTCAAGGAGTGGCTCGACAAGGGGGCGCAGCCGTCGCAGACGGTCGCGCGCCTGCTCAAGGTCAAGAACATTGGCTGATCTGGTCGCGTATCTGGCGCGCCAGCTGGTCGACGACCCCGACGCCGTCCGCGTCGAGGAGGAAGAGCGGGACGATGCGGTCGTCCTGCGCCTGCACGTCGCGCAGGAGGACGTCGGCAAGGTGATCGGCCGTCAAGGACGACTCGCCCGGGCCCTGCGCGCGATCGTGCGGGCCGGCGGCGCCAGGCAGCGGCGCCGGGTCATTCTCGAGATCGCTGGCTGAGGACCACCTGATCACCGTGGGTCGAGTTGGGCGCCCGCACGGGCTCGAGGGCGCATTCGTCGTCGAGGATGCAAGCGAGGATCCCGAGCGCTTCGAGCCGGGGGCGACGCTGCTCGTCGACGGCGAGCCCGCAGAGGTCGTCGAGCGCAAGCGGGCGGGCAACCGTCTCGTCGTACGTCTCGACCGTCCCGTCGCCCGCGGTGCCGCGCTCCGGATCTCACGCCACGAGCTTCCCGAGCCGGAAGCAGATGCCTACTACGTCTTCCAGCTCGTGGGCCTCGACGTGGAAGAGGAAGGGGGCCGGCGACTGGGCACGGTGACCGAGGTCGCGCCGGGGGTCGCCAACGACGTCCTCGAGCTCGACTCCGGGTTCTCGCTCCCGATGGTCGCCTCCTGCGTCCAAGAGGTCGATCTCGACCGGCGCCGAATCCTTGTGGCGCGGGGGTTCACACCGGACAACTAACCTGCCCGGACTTTGCGCATCGACGTCTTCACTCTGGTTCCCCATGTCTTCGCAACGGTCTCTGAGCAGCGGCCGCTTGCGGCCGTTCTCGGCAGCGAGCTCGACCTTGGGCTCTTCAACTACCGTGACTGGACGCCGCTCGAGGGCGGCCACGTCGACGACGAGCCGTACGGCGGCGGCTCCGGCATGGTGCTTCGCGTCGACGTCGTTGCGGCGGCGTTGGAAGGCGTCTACGGCGGGCTGCCTGACCACCGGGTGATCGCGCTCACGCCCCAGGGCCGCCAGCTCGATCAGGGCGTCGTCGAGGAGCTCGCTGAAGAGGAGCACCTGACACTTCTCTCCGCCCGCTTCGAGGGCTTCGACGAGCGGATCCTCATGCATCTCGCGAACGACGCGATCTCGATCGGCCCGTATGTCCTCTCCGGCGGGGAGCTCCCGGCCATGGTCGTGCTCGACGCCGTCGCCCGGAGGCTGCCGGGCGCGCTCAGCGAGGGATCGGCCGACGAGGAGAGCTTCTCCGCCGAGCTCGCGGGCGGGCTCGAGTATCCCCAGTACACCCGTCCGGCCGAGTTCCGCGGCTGGACCGTCCCCGACGTGCTCGTCTCCGGCGACCATGCGCGAATCGCCGAGTGGCGGCGCGGCCAGAGCCGGGAGCGCACACGTTGTTGAGGAACCCGGTGGACCGACTGACTCAGGGGCTGCCGAAGCCCTGGCGCATCGCGATCGACTGGATCGTGACGATCGTCGGCGCCGTCGCAATCGTCCTTGCGATCAAGCAGTGGGTCGTGAACCCGTACCGCATTCCGTCCTCGTCGATGGAGCCGACGCTGCACTGTGCGGGTGCCGGGCTCGGCTGCACGGCGCAGTTCTCTGACCGCGTGCTCGCCAACCGGTTCATCTACCACTTCACCGATCCCAAGCGGGGCGACATCGTCGTCTTCGAGACGCCGGAGGAGGCGCGGAAGAACTGCGGCGCGGGCGGAACCTTCGTCAAGCGGATCATCGGCCTCCCAGGGGAGACGTGGGAGATGCGGAGCGGCTTCGTCTACATAAACGGCAGGCGCCTGAACGAGCCGTACGTGAAGCCCGACCGACGGGACGTCGACACGAGGCCGCCGGAGAAGATTCCCAAGGACGAGTACTTCGTGATGGGCGACAACCGCGCGCAATCCTGCGATTCCCGGGTGTGGGGCCCGCTGCCCCGAGACAACCTGATCGGCAAGGTCTTCGCGGTCTACTGGCCGCCGAGGCGAATTTCCTTTCGCTAGCATGCTGCGTCGGCCTGGCGGCCGACCCTTTCCCATGGCCAACCCGATCGAGACACTCGAGCGCCGTCAGCTGCGCCCGAACATCCCCCAGTTCAAGGCCGGCGACACGGTCCGCGTTCACTTCCAGGTGATCGAGGGCCAGCGCCGTCGTGTTCAGGTCTTCGAGGGAATCGTCATCAAGCGACAGGGCTCGGGCATCCGCGAGACCTTCACCGTGCGCAAGCAGTCGTTCGGCGTTGGGGTCGAGCGGACGTTCCCGGTGCACTCGCCGAAGATCGAGAAGATCGAGGTCGTTGCGATCGGCGACGTGAACCGTGCGAAGTTGTACTACTTGCGCGGGAAAGTGGGGAAGAAGGCGCGCGTCCGCGAGCGCCGTGATGGCCGGACGCTATCCTCGGCCGGTGCCCGCCCCGCCGCCGCCGAGCAGCCCGCCGACGCAGACGTCGAGGCCGAGCGGGCTGCTGAGGCCGCGC
Source organism: Gaiellaceae bacterium (assembly GCA_035697545.1). GTDB lineage: Bacteria > Actinomycetota > Thermoleophilia > Gaiellales > Gaiellaceae > JACDAN01. The sequence continues at coordinate 7,607 of DASSCT010000098.1, forward strand.
CGGAGGCAGAGCCGGCAGCGGCCGAGCCCTCGGACTCGGACTAGGCGCCTCCTTCAGTTCGACCGGCAGTTCGGGCTCCGCTTTGTCGCGGGCGTGGACGAGGCCGGACGCGGCTGTCTGGCCGGGCCGCTGGTCGTCGCCGGCGTGCTCTTCGACTACGAGTGCCTTCGTGATCACCGCGTTCGTCCGCTTGCGGGGCTGAACGACTCCAAGCAGCTGACGGCGCGGGAGCGGGAGGAGATCTTCCGCGGGGTCGTGAGCTGCGCGGCGTCGTTCACGGTGCGCGTCATCTCGTCCTCGGAGATCGACCGAGCTGGTCTCCACAGGTCAAACCTGGAGGCGATGCGTTCCTGCCTGCGCGCGTTGGCGCCTCCGGCCGAGGCTTGCCTCGTCGACGGTTTCCGCCTCGGGCCGTCGGCGCCGGAGCACCTGGCCGTCGTCGACGGGGACGAGCGCAGCGCTGCCATCGCCGCCGCATCCATCGTCGCGAAGGTCGTGAGGGATCGCGCGATGCGGCGGATGGACGCGTTGTTTCCGCATTACGGGTTCTCGTCTCACGTCGGCTACATCACGCCGAAGCACTCGGCTGTGGTCCGCGAACGGGGCCCGTCGGAGGTCCATCGCCGTTCCTTCCAGGCGCTTTGCTACCTCTCGCCGGAGCAGCTGGCCGAGCTCGAGCTCGAATGAACCAGGCTGGAGCGCGGGCCGAGCGGCGGGCGCGCCTCCACTACCGGCTGCGCGGCTACCGGATCCTGGAGACCAACGCGTGGGCGGGCGGACACGAGCTCGACGTCGTTGCCCGTCGCGGCCGACGGCTGGTTTTCTGCGAGGTCAAGGCCAAGCTCGGGAAGGGGTACGGCGAGCCGGCCGAGATGGTCGGGCCCGAGAAGCAGCGGCGGCTCTGGCGGGCGGCTGAAACCTGGCTAGCCCGCCATCCGGAGCTTGCTGGGCTCGAGGTGCGCTTCGACGTGGTGACCGTGACGCCGAGCGGGCTGAAGCGCGTGGTCGGCGCCTTCTAGACTTGCCGCGTGCGGCGGCTTGTTGCCTCGATCCTGCTGCTCTGCCTCTGTGGGAGCGTGCTTGCGGTTGCCGCTGACGCTCGTCGACGCGCCACTCCGGGCGAGCGGAGCGCGATCACCGCTGCGGTGAAGCGCGTGAAACCGGGGGCGCCGAGGCGTTGCTATCCGCTCTCGATCGTGGTTTCCACGGTGAACCGCCGCTACGCATCCGCCGAGTTCCGGCGGATCATCAGCTGCCGGGCCGAGGTCGGGAACGGGATCTTCGTGCTCCGCCGCGTGCGACCCGGGGTCTGGCGGATCCTCAGCGAAGGCAGCGAGCATTTCTGTCGCGAGGCCCCGCGTGGCGTCATCCGGGACCTCCTCGGCACCTGTCAGTGATAGGAAGCTCGCGGTCGGCGGCGAAGCTCGGAACGCTGTGGCGCCCACGCAGGACGCGCTCTACGCCGAGATCGACCTAGACCTCTCCTGGTCCGAGCGGGATCTTCCCGAGCGCGACCGCACGAAGCACGTCCACCGCCTCCATCCGTATCTCGGGAAGTTCATTCCGCAGCTCGTGGAAGTGCTCTTGCGGCGGTATCTCGCCGTCGGAGGGCGGGTGCTGGATCCGTTTGCCGGTTCCGGCACGACGCTCGTGCAGGGGCTCGAAAGCGGTCACGACTCGGTCGGCATCGACGTCGCGGCGTTCAACTGCCTGCTAATGGAGGTGAAGACGCGCCGGTACGACCTGTTCGCGCTCGAAAGCGAGATTCGGGAGGTTGTGCGGCGGTTGGACGGGCTCGACGGCGGGGCGGGTGCGAGCGGTTACCTCGCCGACTGGTTCGCGCCGTGCGCGGCCGGCGAGCTCCTGGCTTTTCGGGACCTGATCGGCCAGTACGAGCACGCCGATGTCCTGCGCGTCGTGCTTGCTCGAGCGGCGCGGTCCGCGCGGCGCACCACGCACTTCGACCTGGAGTTCCCGCGGGCGCCGCAAACGGAGCCGTACTGGTGCCACAAGCACAAGCGGATCTGCCGCCCAGTCGAGCGCGCAGAGCACTTCCTGCGGCGGTATGCGCTCGACTCGCTGCAGCGGATCAAGGACTTCTCGCGGGTGCGGTCTCGCGGGCGGGTCGCCGAGGTGTTGCACGGGGATGCGCGTGAGGTGGCACTGGAGGGCCGCTTCGACGCTGTCATCACATCGCCGCCTTACCCCGGGCTGATCGACTACCACGAGCAGCATCGCTACGCGTATGAGCTGCTCGGACTCGAGGATCTTCGCGGGCTCGAGCTTGGTGCGGCGAAGCAGGGTTCCGGGTCGGCGGCCCTTGCCGCCTACGTCGAAGGCATCGCCGAGGTGTTTGGGCGCATGAAGGAGGTGCTTCGCTCGCGGGCGCCTGTGCTGATCGTGGTCAACGACCGCCGTGAGCTCTATCCGGAGATCCTGCAGCGGGCGGGTCTTCGTTTGCAGGAACGACTGCGGCGGCACGTGAACCGCCGAACCGGGCGTCGGGCCGGCGAATTCTACGAAGACGTACTCGTAGCCCGGTAGAAAGACACACACTCGGCACAGAGTCGGCACAGTTGCGTGGGTCTGTGTTGTCTTTAATGGCAACGTGCTCGCGCGCACCGTCACTCATGCTCTCGTTGGGCTCGATGCCAGAACCGTCGAAGTCGAGGCCCACCTCCAAAACGGCCTCCCGGGACTGGCGATCGTCGGCCTCGCCGACCGGGCGTGCCAGGAGGCCAAGCATCGCGTCCGCAGTGGGATCTCCGCCGCTCAGCTCACATGGCCTTCGCGGCGGATCACCGTCAATTTGGCGCCAGCCGGGCTTAGGAAAGAGGGCTCGGGCTTCGACCTCCCGATCGCGCTCGCGATCCTCGCGGCCTCGCACCAGCTCCCACTTCATCGCCTCGAAGGCCACGCCGCGATCGGCGAGCTCGCGCTCGACGGACGGATCCGGCCGGTCAGGGGCGTATTGGCCGCGGCCGAAGGCGCCCGTCGGGGCGGTTTCGACCGGCTGGTGTGTGCGGCTGAGTCGGCGTCCGAGGCTGCCCTCGCCGGCCTGGAGCCGGTGCCGGCAAGGCACCTGGCAGAGGTCGTCGCCTACCTTCGGGGCGAGACTGAGCCCGCGCCGTTCGAGCCGGCGTCGACGAACGGCGCACCGCCGCGGGAAGACGGGCTCGACCTGGCCGACGTTCGTGGACAGGAGCGGGCCCGCAGAGCCCTCGAGCTCGCCGCGGCCGGCGGGCACAACCTCTTGCTCGCCGGTCCGCCCGGAACCGGAAAGTCGATGCTCGCACGCCGGCTGCCGGGCATCCTGCCGCCGCTGATCGCGGAGGAGGCGCTCGAGGTCACGCGGATCTACTCCGTCGCAGGCCTGCTGCCGCCCGGCGAACCGCTTGTCCGGAGCCGGCCGTTCCGGATGCCGCATCAAAGCTCCTCGGTCGCGGCGATTGTCGGAGGCGGCTCCGGCCCGAGGCCGGGGGAGGCGACCCTCGCTCACCACGGCGTGCTTTTTCTCGACGAGCTCCCGGAGTTCCAGCGACCGGCGCTCGAGGCACTGCGGCAGCCCTTGGAGGACGGTCTCGTCAGCATCGCGCGCGCGGAAGGACGCTCGGTCTTCCCGGCGAGGTTTCAGCTGGTCGCGGCGATGAACATGTGCCCGTGCGGAGCACGCGGCGACCCTGCCGCAGGTTGCGTCTGCTCAGTGCAGAAACTCGCGGCCTTCCGTCAGAAGCTCTCTCGTGCCCTGCTCGATCGCTTCGATCTTGTCGTCGCGGTTCCGAGGCCTCGGGCGGCCGAGCTGAGCGGCCGGCGTGGGGAGCTGTCCGAGGTCGTCCGGTCGCGCGTCGTCCAGGCGCAGGAACGGATCCGAGCAGGACCGGTACGGCGAACGGCTGAGGCCAGTGCGCTTCTCGATCGCGCGGTCGAGCGTCTGCCGTTGTCCGGCCGAGGACGGATGCGTGTCGCCCGCGTGGCGGGAACGATCGCTGCCCTTGCGGAGAGCGACTCGGTCGAAGAGCAGCACGTCGCCGAAGCGCTGGCGTACCGCGCTCCGAAGGAGCTCGCGCCGTGATCAGGCTGACGCGTTCCGACCGGCTCTTCCCGGAGCGCCTGCGGGCGATCTTCGACCCACCGAAGGCGCTGTACGCGCGCGGCGCCGGGAAGTTGGAGGTGCTCGGGCTAAGAGCGGTCGCCGTGGTCGGAGCGCGCTCGTGCTCGCCGTACGGCGCGCAGGTTGCCCGGATGCTAGGCCGCGAGCTTGCTTCCGCCGGGCTCGTCGTCGTGAGCGGCCTCGCGCGCGGCATAGACGGTGAAGCCCACCGTGGAGCGCTCGAGGCCTCGGGGCTCACCGTCGCCGTGCTCGGCTGCGGGATCGACCGCGACTACCCCGCCTCGAATGCCGCGCTCTCGCGGCGGATCGAGGAAAACGGGCTGGTGGTGTCCGAGTACGAGCCCGGGGTCGAGCCGGCCCCGTGGCACTTCCCGGCGCGGAACCGGATCATCGCCGGGCTCTCCGAGGCCGTTGTCGTCGTGGAGGCGCGAGAACGGAGCGGCGCGCTGATCACCGCCGACTTCGCACTCGACGAAGGCCGCGAGGTTTTCGCGGTTCCGGGCGAGATTACGACCTCGCTCTCCGCGGGGACGAACGCCCTCCTCAAGCTCGGCGCGGCCCCACTGACCACGGCCGTCGACGTCCTCGACGTTCTCGGGGTCGAGCGGCCGGGGCCGACGGAGGCAGCCGTGGTCTCGCCGGAGGCGGCGCAGCTGCTCGAGCTCGTCCGCGACGCCCCGGCCGGCGCTGACGAGCTCACGGCCCGGGGACTGCTCGAGCCCGGAGCGGTCAGTGTCGCGCTCACGGAGCTCGAGCTCGCGGGGCTCGTTGCCGCGGCGGACGGCGTCTACCGGGCGGCGCCGTGACCCTGACTACGATCGTCTCGTGGGAGATTCGTTCTGGCTCGATGAGCCGGCCGAGCCGCTGCGATCGCCGCGTCACGAGGGCCACGTCGATGTCGCCGTCGTCGGCGGAGGCGTTACCGGCTGTTCCTGTGCGCTCGCACTCGCGGAAGGCGGCCTACGCGTGCGCCTGCACGAGGCGCGCTCGATCGCCTCCGGGGCCAGTGGGCGGAATGGAGGCTTCGCCCTCAGGGGCGGCGCGATGCCCTACGGCGCTGCCAGGGCCAAGCTCGGGACGGAGCACGCAGGGAAGCTCTGGCGGCTGACCGAGCGGACCTTGGAGCGGATGGAGGAGCTCGCGGGCGACGCGCTGCGTCGGGTCGGGAGCCTCCAGCTGGCCGCAGACAGAAAAGAGAGAGACGAGCTCCGTGCGGAGTACGAGGCGCTCGGGAGCGACGGGTTCGCGGCGGAGTGGATCGACGTGCCCGGAGGCCCGCTCGCCGGCCGCTACGAGGCTGCGATCCTGCATCCACGCGACGCAGCCCTG
>DASSCT010000099.1:0-9125 GCA_035697545.1 Gaiellaceae bacterium
ACGAGCTCGCGCAGCCGGGTCTCGATCGACGGCCCCACGCCGCGCAGCTCCCGGACTCGGCCGGAGCGGACGAGGTCGGCGACGGGCACGGGAGACTCGCGGATCAGGTCGGCTGCGCGCCGGTAGGCACGCACGCTGTACGTGTTCGCGCCGGCCAGCTCGAGCAGCGTTGCGAAGGCCTCGAGCTTGGCGGCGTAATCGGCGTTCAATGGTTCGCGACCCGACGGCACCTGGGTAGTCTCCCCGCCGTGGCCAGCGTCGTCGTGCCGTTTCGCGCCGCCTCCGCCAAGCGCCGCCTCGAGACGCTCGCCGAGGAGACCCGCGCCGACGTCGCGCACCTGATGCTCGCCGACGTGCTCGCCGCGGCAACGACCGTCGGGCCGACGATCCTCGTCACGGAGCCGGACGCCGATCGGGCGCGTGATCTGGCGGGAAAGCTCGGCGCCCGCGTCGTCGACGATCCGGGTGGGGGCCAGGGCCCTGCAGTTGTCGCCGCGCTCGCCGCCGTGAAGGAGTGGCCCGCGCTCGTCGTCAATGCCGATCTCCCCGAGGTCCAGCCGCGCGACCTTCTCGCGCTGCTCGGCGCGATGCCCGAGGACGGGATCGCGCTCGCGCCGGCCCGAGACGGGACGACGAACGCGCTCGCTCTCGCGCGGCCTGGACTCTTCCAGCCGTTGTACGGGCCGGGCAGCGCCAAGCGCTTCCTGGCCCACGCGGAGAAGGAGGGCATCCCGGCGATCGAGCTCGCGGTTCCCGCGCTCGCTCTCGACGTCGACACTCCCGGCGAGCTCGACCAGCTGGCGCTGTGAACGTCACCGTCCTGAGCGGCGGGGTCGGGGGCGCCCGGTTCGTCCAGGGCCTGCTCGACGCGACCGACCCGGCCGGGGTCACCGTGATCGGGAACGTCGGCGACGACGTCGAGCTCTACGGCCTGCACGTCTCGCCCGACATCGACACGCTGCTCTACACGCTCGGCGGAGTCGCGGACGAAGAGCGTGGGTGGGGCCGCGTGGACGAGACTTGGAATGCCTTGCGGACGGCGACCGAGCTGGGAGCCGAGACGTGGTTCCAGCTCGGCGACCGCGATCTCGGCCTGCACCTCGCCCGCAAGCAGGCGCTGGAGCGCGGAGAGCCGCTCTCGGCGATCACGGAGCGCTTCGCACGAGCGCTGGGAATCGCCGCCCGCATCCTCCCCGCGACGGATGATCGCCTTCGCACGTGGGTCGGCGTCGAGGAGGGCGAACTGCCCTTTCAGGAGTGGTTCGTCCTGCGGCGCCACGAGCCGGAGGTGCTCGGCGTTCGCTTCGAAGGCGCCGAGACTGCGCGTCCCGCGCCCGGAGTGCTGGAGGCGCTCCGCGAGGCCGACCTGATCGTCATCGCCCCGAGCAACCCGTTCGTGAGCATCGGGCCGATCCTGGCGGTCGAGGAGATCCGCGCGGCTCTCGCCGATCGCCATGCCCCGTCGGTCGCCGTCAGCCCGCTGATCGACGGCCGTGCAGTCAAGGGGCCCGCTGACCGGATGCTGGAGCGGTTCCAGGGCGGCACCGGCCCGGCGCAAGTTACAAGTTGTTACAAGGGCCTGATCGACGCTCTGGTCTATGACGAGAGCGACGGGGAGGTCGAGCTCGACGTCCGGCCGCTCGTGACGCGCACGCTGATGACCGACCGGGTCTCTAGACGGCGGGTGGCGGAGACCGCGCTCGAGGCGGCGGCCGCGCTCCGATGAGAATCGCGATCGTCGGAGGCACGGGCGCCTTCGGGCGCGCGTTGGCCGAGCGTCTGCACGGCCTCGGCGAGGACGTCGTCATTGGCTCGCGGGATGCCTCCCGGGCGCACGAGATCGCCGTCGTGATCGGGGTCGACGGCGTCTCCAACGACGAGGCAGTCGTGGGCGCCGACCTCGTCGTCCTCGCAGTTCGCTCCAACGCCGCCCTCGCGACCGCGCGTGCGCTCGCGCCTGTCATCGGAACCACCCCGCTCCTCTCCGTCGCCAGCGACCTCACCTTCACTGAGCGCGGCGTCCTGCCCGGGCGCGCCAGCTACTCCCTGGCCGAGCACATCGACCGGATCGTCGATGCGCCGGTCGCCGCAGGCCTTCAGTCACTCGCCGTCGCCCGGCTGAGCCGCTCCGAGCCGCCGGACGAGGACGTCCTCGTCTGCGGCGACGACCCACGCGCGAAGGAGCCGTCGCTGGAGCTCGCCGCGCGGCTGATTCGTGGCCGCGCGATCGACGCCGGCCCGCTGGCGAACGCCCGGGCGCTCGAGGGCATGACCGCGGTGATCCTGAACGTCAACCGCCGCTACAAGACGCACGCCGGCATCCGCCTCGTCGGCCTGGAGTGACCGGCGTCCGCATCCTCCCCGTGGAGGGGATCGCCGAGGTCCGCGCCGGCGACGACCTCGCCGCCCTGATCGGCGAGGTCGCCGAGCTCGAGGACGGCGACGTCCTGGTCGTGGCCCAGAAGGTCGTGTCCAAGGCGGAGGGCCGGGTCGTCCACCTCGACGATGTGGAAGCCTCCGAGCGAGCCGTCGAGCTCGCGGCTGACCGCGACCCGCGCGAGCTCGAGGTCGTCCTGCGGGAGGCGCGACGGCTCGTCCGCGTCCGGCCGCCGCTCGTCATCGCCGAGACCCGCCACGGCTTCGTGTGCGCGTCGGCCGGCGTCGACCACTCGAACGCCGGAGGGCCGAGCGAGCTCGTCCTCCTGCCGCTCGACCCCGACGCGTCGGCCCGCCGGCTCTCGGAGCTCCTCGGAGTCCCAGTGATCGTCAGCGACTCGTTCGGACGACCCTTTCGGAAGGGGACGACCGACGTCGCGATCGGGATCGCCGGCATGCCGGCTCTCCTCGACCTGCGCGGCGTGCGCGACTCGGCCGGCTACGAGCTGCGGACGACCACGATCGCAATCGCAGACGAGATCGCCGCCGCCGCCGAGCTCGTGATGGGCAAGATCACCGGCATCCCGGCCGCAATCGTCCGGGGACTGGCCCTCCGCGGCGACGGGAACGCTCGTGATCTCGTCATGCCGGCCGAACGCGACCTGTTCAGATGAGCCTCGACTCACCGGTCGTCCTCGTGCACGGCATGACCGCCTCGACGGACTGGTGGCGGCCGACGATCGCCGCCCTCGAGCCGCACCACGACGTCCGGATCGTCGAGCTGCGTGGCCTGAGGGTGCGCGAGGCGGCAGTGCGGCTCGCCGAGTGGCTGGAGAGCGAGGATCTGCACGGCGCCGCCCTCGTCGGCCATTCCATGGGCGGGACGGTGGCGATCGAGACCGCCGCCCAGGCTCCGGAGGCCGTGGGCCGGCTCGCATTGATCGCCCCCGCCGGGATCTTTCCGAGCCGCTCTCGCCGCTCCTACACGCTTCCGCTTGCCCGCTCGACGCTGATGCGTGCCCCGACGCAGCTGCCGCGGATGGTGCGCGACACAGTACGCGTCGGCCCGCTGCGCCTTTGGCACATGTCTTCCGACCTGCTCCGCGGCGACATCACGCCGGCACTGCGGGCTGTGCGCGCACCGTCGCTCGTCGTGTGGGGCGCCAACGACCGTCTGCTCCCGCCGGCACTCGCCGAGAAGTTCCGCACCCTGATCCCCGACTGCCGGCTGGTCGTCTTGCCGAAGTGCGGCCACATCCCGATGCTGGAGTGCCCCGACGCGCTCCACGAGCACCTGCTTGGCTTCCTCGCGTGAGCGTCGTCCGCTACGTCGTTTCCCTGCCGGAGCGAATCGCCCGCTCCTTCGCCGCTCTCGTTGGCGGAACCGTCCACGAGACGGCTCAGGTCCTGCTCCCGCGCCTGGTGCGGCGGTCTCGCCTCTACGAGGTCAGCGCGAAGAACCTTCTGCGGATCCTGGTCGAGGGCGTCGGAGCGGTCGAAGGCAGCTCGACCGTCGAACCGAAGGGCGCCAATCCGGGACAGCTGGCGCTCCGAAAAGGCGCCGGCAACGTCGTCGAGCTGGGCTCGATCCTCGCCTTCGGCTTCTCGCCGCTCTGGCTGCTCGCAGGCGCCTCGGACATCACCCACGGCTCCCGCGTCTACCTGAAGGCGCTGCTCGACGAGCTCAAGGCCGCCGGCGTCGTCGCCCAGGACGCCGACATCGGCTCGGTCGACGAGCTGCTGGGCGCCCTCGAGGGAACATCGGGTCGCGCGGCCCGGCTGATCGACATGCCGCCCCTCGAGCTCGAGGAGCTCCGGACGTCGCTCCAGGAGCTCGAGGACGGGGCGAGCGACCTGCCGACGCAGGACGAGCTGGCGCGGGTCTACCAGGGGCTTCGGAAACAGGCCGCGCGCGAAGATCGTTCGCTGCTCGAGGTCTCCAGCGGCATCGGCCTCGCCTTCCTCCTCTCGGCGCAGAACCTCTCGCGCACGCATCTCATCACGCCGTACCAGGAAGACTGGAAGCCGCTGCACGACGAGGGCTTCGGCGGCTACGCGCAGCGCGTCGGCCGTCCCTACGCCTCTGCCGTCCTCGACCACTTCGACCCCGAGCGCGACACGTACACCGAGCGCTACCTCGTCCGGAACGAGCCGGGCACGGAGTTCCGCTTCTGCGACCAGTTCGAACGAGGCTTCGGCTGGCAGGTGGACGAGCGCATGGAACGAACGTCCCATGCGATCGCCACCGATTGGCGAGTCTGGATCTTTGATCCGGTCGCCTGGGAGCCTGCGCTCGAGCGGATCCCGGAGCTGGGGACACCAGCGGGAGTGATTCAGCTGCTCGACCGGCACAAGCGGGACTGTGCGGAGGTGGCGGCCCGGCTCGGCATCCCGCACTTCGTCGTTCCCATGGATGGGATCCCGGCCTCTGACCTGGAGATCATCCCGGTCGTCAACGTGCGATTCTGGCGGGAGATCGCCGTGTGGCTGCCGGCGCAACGGGTGCTCGTCTGCGGGGACGCGCTCGGCACAGGGCGCTACTTCCGCGCCGGGGACGAGCCGCTTGCCGTCCATCCGCTGCTTCGGCTCAAACCGCCGCGCGTGCTCGCTCGCTACGAGCCGCAGCACATCCTCTGCGGGCACGGCGCGGGCGTGCACGGGCCGGACACGCCGAAGGCGCTCGAAGAAGCGCTCGCGACCGCCCGTCGCCGGCTTCCCCGAGCCTGGGTGAGCGCGATCAGGCCGCGCTGATGCGTGCGATGGTGCTGACGGCGCCCGGGGAGCCGCTCGAAGAGCGCGACGTTCCGATTCCCGAGCCAGGGCCCGGTGAGGTGCTGATCCGTGTCAGCGCCTGCGCCGTCTGCCGCACCGACCTCCACATTTTCGACGGCGAGCTGCCGGGCCCGAAGCTGCCGCTCGTCCTCGGGCACCAGATCGTCGGACGCATCGAAGGGAGCGACGAGCGGGTCGGCGTCCCCTGGCTCGGCTGGGCCGACGGCGACTGCCGCTACTGCCGCTCGGGCCGCGAGAACCTCTGCGACTCGGCACAGTTCACCGGCTTTCACCGCGACGGCGGCTACGCCGAGTACGTCGTGGCCGACGAGCGCTTCTGCCATACGCCGCCGGAGGCCTACGACGACGTCGCGGCTACGCCGCTCCTCTGCGCCGGGCTGATCGGCTTCCGAGCGCTTCGCCTCGCCGGGGACGCCGTGCGCCTCGGGCTGTACGGCTTCGGTTCCTCCGCCCACATCATCGCCCAGGTCGCGCGCCATCAGGGCCAGCGCGTCTTCGCTTTCACGCGCCCAGGCGACGTCGCGGGGCAGGAGCACGCTCGTGCCCTCGGCGCCGAATGGGCCGGAGGCTCCGACTTGTTGCCGCCTGAGGAGCTCGACGCCGCAATCATCTTCGCGCCGGTCGGCGCCCTCGTCCCCGTCGCCCTGCGAGCCGTCGCCAAGGGCGGGATCGTCGTCTGCGCCGGGATCCACATGAGCGACATCCCGTCGTTCCCCTACGAGCTGCTCTGGGGCGAGCGGACGCTCCGCTCCGTCGCCAACCTGACCCGGCAGGACGGGACAGACTTCCTCCAGCTCGCTCCGCGCGTCCCCGTCCGGACCGACATCGAGACGTTTCCGCTCGAGCAGGCGGGCGAGGCGCTCGAGCGCCTTCGCTCAGGACGCCTTCGGGGCACTGCGGTGCTCACCGTGGCCTAGCTGTGGACAATCTGTGGACAGATCAGAGAGGAGGGGCTCCGTGGCCGACACCGAGCAGAACAACCAGAACGTGATCGCCTACTACGAACGTGCCTTCAACGACCGTGAGCTCCCGGCCGGTGCCGGAGACGTCCGCGAACGAGAACACGATGTTCTGAGCGAGTGAGCTACAGCCTCAGCAGCGCAGCCAGAGCCGACGTCGTCCGCTTCCTCGACAGCTACGTGAGCCTGCTCGTGCTGCTGCTCGCCAACTTCTTCCTGCTGGAGCTTGTCGACGATCCGCGGTGGGCGGCGATCGGCAGCACGATCCTCTCAGCCGCCGCGCTGGTCGTCGCGATCAGCGACCCGGTCGCTGGGCATCGGATCACGCGCCGGCATGCGATCCAGATCGCCGCCTGTGTGGCGCTCGCTCCGATCGTGCTCATCGTCGACTCGGCCTCGGTCGTCGGCCTGATCTACCTGCTGCCGGCGTCGCTGCTCGTGACGGCGACGCTGCCGGTGACGGTGAGCCGCGTGTTGCACCATCGCCGTATCACCTACGAGACGGTGCTGGGCGCCCTCTGCGCCTATGTCCTCCTCGGTCTGCTGTTCGCATTCGTCTACCTGGCGGTGCACGAGCTCCGCGACGCTTCGTTCTTCGCCCAGCCCGGCCCGCACCAGGAATCCGAGTACCTCTACTTCAGCTTCGTCGCCCTGACGACGCTCGGCTTCGGCGACCTCTCGCCGTCAGTCGGGCTCCCACAGGCTTTGACCGTCCTCGAGGCCCTCTGCGGCCAGATCTTCCTCGTGACCCTGGTGGCACGGCTCGTCACGCTCTGGGTGCGGCAGAGCGAGGAGCAGGTCTGAAATTCACCCGCCCCCGCACGTGAGCGCCGTTACTCCTTGTAACAACTTGTTACGTGGCGGCTCTCCCGCGCCGCTGCGGTCTCCGGGCGGCGGACCGAGTTAGTTACAAGTTGTCACTTGGATTCTGGGCGCGGCGAAAACGCGTTCGATCAGGTTCGCCGTCGTCCGCGTCAGCTCGACCAGGTACGCACCTCCGTCACGTCGACCGCGAGGACGGGGCCGTCGGGCGGCTCGCGGCGGTACTGCGGATACTTCTCCGCCAACAGCTTGAGCGCGCGGTCGCGCTCCTCGCCCTCGTCGAGGACGCGAGCCTGCCCCCGTAGACGGACCCACCAGAGTCGGCTCCAGTCGTCCTCGTAGTGGTCGACGAGGACGGTGACGTCCGGGCGGACGCGTGCGTTCTCGATCCGCCGCAACTTCGTCGAGCGCTTCGGCTTGCGGTCGACGGCCGAGTAGAGCGTGTCGCCTTCGAGCGCGAACACGATCGGCACCAGGTGCGGTCGCCCGTCGGGATCCGTCGTCGCCAGCCTGGCCACGCGCGCCCCCGTTACTCTCGCGTCGTGCACTTCGGCGTGATCCTGCCGAATTTCGGCGCGGGCTCGAATGCCGACGGCATCCGCCGCGTCGCCGAGGCTGCGGAGGAGCTCGGCTTCGACTCCGTGTGGGCGACTGAGCACATCATCGTCGGCCCCGAGGCGGTGAACCCGTACGGCCGTGTCTATGCCCCGCTCGTCACGCTCGGCTGGATAGCGGGTTGGACGGAGCGGGTTGGCCTCGGAACCTCGATCGTCCTCGTGCCGCTCCACCACCCGATGATGCTGGCCAAGGAGGTCGCGACGCTCCAGGAGCTCTCCGGCGGGCGCTTCACGCTCGGCGTCGGCATGGGCTGGCACCGGGACGAGTACGAGTTCATGGGCATCGAGTTCGAGGGTCGCGGCCGGCGGGCGGACGAGGCGATCCGGCTGATGCGCGCGCTCTGGAACGGCGAGCGCGACTTCGAGGGGCAGTTCTGGTCGTTCCACGACGCGACCGCCGAGCCGCACCCGTCGCCGCAGCCGGAGATCTGGGTCGGCGGGAGCTCCGACCGCGCCATTCGCCGAGCGCGCGAGCTGGGCGACGCCTGGCATCCCTCCCGCGGCTCAGACGCGGGTCACGTGCGCCGCGTGAAGGAGCAGCATCCCGACCTGCGCGTCATTCCGCGCACGTCGCCGGAGAAGGTCGACGCGATGCTCGAAGCAGGAGCCGAGGGCGCCGTCGTGACGTTCCCGGACGAGGCGGCGATGCGCGCCTTCGCCGAGCGCCAGATCTAGCCGGAATACACTCGCTGGAGGCGAGGGAGGTCGCGATGGCGCGTTTCCTGCACGGGCTCGGCAGGTTCGCTGCCCACCGAAAGTGGGTCGTCATCGGCGCGTGGGTCCTCGCGGCCGCGGCCGTCGTCCTGTTGGTTCGAACCTACGGGAGCAACACGAGTGACAACCTCCGCCTTCCCGGGACCAACAGCCAGGCGGCAACCGACTTGCTCGCCGACCGTTTCCCTCCGCAGCAGAACGGCAGTAGCCCGATCGTCTTCCACGTCGATACAGGGGAGGTCACGGACTCGAAGAACAAGTCGGCGATCGAGGCCTCCCACCAGGCGATCGTGAAGCTGCCGCACGTCGCGAGCGCGACGGATCCTTTCAGCCAGCAGGGCGCCGCGCAGATCAGCAAGGACAAGCGGACGGCGTTCATACCCGTGCTGCTCGACGTCGGCGGGGACGAGCTGACAGAGGAGCTCGCGCAGGAGGTCCTGGATACGACTGCTCCCGCTGAGAACGCGGGGATGGAGGTCGCGGCCGGCGGCCCGATCGGGACCGAGCTCTCCGAGCCGAAGACCGAGAGCAGCGAGCTCATCGGCCTCGTCGCGGCGATGATCATCCTCGCCTTCACCTTCGGGACGCTCGTTGCGATGGGCCTGCCGATCGTCTCCGCGATCGTCGGCCTGCTCATCGGCCTGTCGTTGATCGGGCTCCTGGGCCACCTCGTCACCGTGCCGACGATCGCGCCGACCCTCGCCACGATGATCGGCCTCGGGGTCGGTATCGACTACGCCCTCTTCCTCGTCAGCCGGCACCGCACCCAGCGGCGCGAGGGCCTGCCCCTGGAGGAGTCGGTTGCAATGGCGGTCGCGACCACTGGAACCGCGATCGTGTTCGC